>CAIYGQ010000001.1 GCA_903925745.1 uncultured Actinomycetes bacterium
TCCGGCGGCGCCCCCTCCTGCTGGGGTGCGGTCAGGGTGAAGCCGCGGTCGGTGGTGGCGGTGCGGTCGGTGATGGTCCGCCAGCCGGCGAACGCGAGGCACGCGGCGAGGCCGCAGGCGAGTCCGGCACGCCACCAGGACCAGGTGCCGGCGGGCCGGTCGTTGGACCACGCCGCCCGGGCTGGTGCGATCCGGCGGGGCGGTCGGATCCACCGGCCACCTCCACCGAAGCCGTCGTTGCGGACGATCCGGCCCCACAGGAACGGGAGGAGCACGACGGCGACCGACAGCACGCCGAACAGCAACCAGGTCACCGCGAGCCACACGGCGTGCGCGAACCGTTCGATCCACCCGACGCCCCGGCCGCCGATCAGGGTCATCACGAGCGGCATCACCACGGCGCCGGCGGCGGCGAGTGCGACCATCCACGTCGGGCGGCCCCACCAGGCGAGCACACCGGAGATCACCGACAGTGCGGCGACCGGGACGGCCGCGGCCCGGGGGACGCCCCGTCCGCCGTGCACCCACCAGCCGACCGTCACCCCGGCGGCGACCCAGGCGCCGATCCACCAGCGTCCCGTGACCGCGGCGACGCACGCCCCGGTGCCGACCGCGACCGCGACCGTGTGGAGCCAGGTGCGGCACCACCTCGATCGCGCGACCCACACGCCGAGCGCGGCGAGGGCGGCGACGACGGCGAGGGTCCACCAACCGGCCCCGCCCTGTCCGCGCAGCCAACCGAGTGACCCGGCGGCCGCGACGAGCCAGGCCATCACCGCGTCGCCCGCAGCACCGGCTGACGCGGGCGGCTCGCCCGGCACCTCACGCCACTCCACCTGCACCAGCGGCACCTCGAGCCGATCCTCCAGCGCGGTCACGTCGCCAACCTCCGCAGGTCCGGCTCGAGCCGGTCGAAGAGCGCCTCGGCGATCAGCCGGGACCCGAGCTCGTTGTGGTGGACGTCGTCGGTGTAGATCGGGTCGGTGTTCGCACCCAGTGCGTCGTGCAGGTCGATCACGTCGTCGGCCAGCTGCTCCCAGGCGAACTGGCTGCCGCGTCGGGCGTCGTTCTCGTGGCCGGTGTCGAAGTGCGGCTCGGTGGCGACGAACTGGCGGCTGTAGCGCTCGGGCTGCCACACGTAGCGGACGGGCACCCCGGCGGCGGCGGCGGTCGCCCGGCTCATCTCCCGGGCGGCGTCGTAGCGACGGACGCCCTCCTCGGTCTGCATCAGACCCGACGAGCGGGGCTGGGGCGGCCCGGCCACCGACGCGCCCGGCGGTCCGTCGGGCGCGTCGCCCTCGGAGCGACCCGAGCGGTCCCAGAGGTTGGCGAAGATCGGGTCGGCCAGGTCCGGCTGCCAGAACCGGTCGTTGACGCCGTCGTAGAAGACGACCAGGTCGGGTCGGGGGTTGGTGGTCAGGTCCCACGCGAACCGTTCGGCCTCCAGCCAGTGGTGGAACCCGGGGAGTCCCCGGTTCTGGACGTCCAGGGTGACGCCGTTCTCGGCGGCGACCCGGGCGAGTTCCGAGGCGATGGTGTGGTCGTCGCGCTGGCTGATCCCCCACGCCGTCGACCCGCCGTAGATCCAGACGGTGAGCCGTCGGCAGTCGCAGGGGGGTGGGGTCCAGGTCCGTCGGAGCCCGTCGACCACGTTGATGTGGGGCGACCGGAGGTCGAGCATGCGGTACGGGTTCTCGAAGCGCCAACCGGCCAGCAGGTCCATGGCGTGGTCCTCGGCCTCCTGGTAGGCGGGCGTGCTCCACCACGGCGAGTCGGCGAGGGCCGCCGGCGTCGCGCCCTCGGGGGTGGGGGAGTCCTCGAGGCCCTCGGGCGCCGGGTGGGCGAGCACCACCTCGGGGTCGGCGACCGGGTCACCCGCCCCGGGCGGTGCCTGCTGGGGTGCGGTCAGGGTGAAGCCGCGGTCGGTGGTGGCGGTGCGGTCGGTGATGGTCCGCCAGCCGGCGAACGCGAGGCACGCGGCGAGGCCGCAGGCGAGTCCGGCACGCCACCA
>CAIYGQ010000002.1 GCA_903925745.1 uncultured Actinomycetes bacterium
ACCGAAGTGGTACGCCCGCTCGGCCGGGAAGTCGAGGCGACCGGTCAGCGCGAGCTCCATGGCCACGTTCCGGGGCAGGGCCCGGGGCAGGCGGAACAGCCCACCCGCGGCCGCAACCAGGTTCCGCTTCACCTCGGGGATACCGAACACGGCGGTGTCCGAGGCCACGACCATGTCGGCGGCGAGGACGAGCTCGGTTCCACCGGCCAGGGCCGGCCCATCGACCGCGGCGATGATCGGCGTGGTCCGCTCGCGGGTCACGAAGCCACCGAAGCCACCCTTGGCGGTGGACATCCCGCCGGGATCGACCGCCATCTGCTTCAGGTCGGCGCCGGCACAGAAGATGTGACCCTTCTCGGTCCGGGCGCCCGTGAGCACGCCGATCCAGACGTCGTCGTTCGACTCGATCTGGTCGACGGCGGCCTCGATGCCCTGTGCGACCTCGCTGTTCACGGCGTTGCGCGCATCGGGCCGGTTGATCGTGATGATCCCGACGTTGCCCTGCTGTTCGTAGTCCACGCTCATGCCGCGCACCCTAGCGGGTGGGTCCGGCGACCCTCCAAGGGCCGGATCGGGTCGAGTGGCGGCCTAGGGTCGGGACGTGGTGGGGTCGTCCGTGAGCGGATCCGTGCGGGCGGTGGTCTTCGACCTCGACGGGACGCTCATCGACTCGGACGCCCCGCTGCTGGAGGCCTTCGTCAGCCTCGGCGTCCCGGCGTCGACGGTGACCTACGGGCACGCCGTCGCCGAGGAGTGCGAGCGGTTGGGGCTGGCGCTCGACGACTACGTGGCGGCCTACGACACGACGGCCGCCCAGCCGTTCGCCGAGGTCGACGAGGTCCTCGGGTCACTGGACCGCTGGGCCGTGTGCTCGAACAAGCACCCCGCGTCGGGCGAGGTGGAGCTCGAACGCCTGGGCTGGGAACCGGAGGTCGCGCTGTTCGCGGATGCCTTCGGTTGGCGACACAAGCACCTGGGGCCGGTTCTGGAACGGCTCGGCCTGGGTCCGCACGAGGTGGTCATGGTCGGGGACAGCGACGGCGACCTGCGCTGTGCCGAGGAGGTCGGCTGCCACTTCCTCTGGGCGGGCTGGAACGATCGGACCGCCCGCATGCGGCCGTCGGGCGAGGTGCTGGCGCGACCCTCGGAGCTACTCCGACGGCTCGGTCTCGGCTGACCCGGCATCCTCGGGGGGAGCAGGGTCGACACCCGGCGCCGCATCGCTCGGCGCCGCATCGCTCGTCGGATCGTCGCTCGTCGCATCGTCGGCGGGGGCTGCTCCGGCCGGAGCCGGCAGCACCGGTGGTGGCGGAATGGGACGCGCCCGCCCCGGACCGCCTGAGCCGCCGCCGGTCGGACGGGCTCCCCCTGCCGCCGGGGCGGACGCACGGGCTCCGCGCTGGTGCCGCGGTCGACGGCGGCGCGCCGCGGCCGCCTCGGAGGGATCGACCCCGAACAGCAGGGCGACCTCCGGCAGCTGGTCGGCGACCCGCCGCACGGCCTCCAGCAGCTCGTCGGTCGGCTCCGCCGGCCGCGACGCGATCCGCACCTGGGCCCGGATCGGCGACACGGCGAGGGCGTCGAGCGCGGCGGCCCAGAGCTCCTGGTTCGTCCGCTCGGTGAGGCCCTCCGAGACGGCGGCCGCCAGGCGGTCGGCGACCTCCTTCGGCACGGCGGTGCCCGCCTTGGGGGGACGCGAACTCAGCCGGAGCGCCCGGACGAAGCGACCAGCACCGATGTTGGCCGCCAGGTCGGACACCCACTGGTGCTGGTCCTCCAGGACGCGACGTTCGAGACCGTCCTGGAGCGCCTTGAGCAGTGCGCGGGACTCGTCGTTCCGCGCCGAGCGCTCACCCGCCACGACCACGGACCGCAGGTCACGCAGATCGACCTCGCCGATGATGTCGCGGGCGGCCTCGGCCCGGTCGAGCCACTCGGCGTCCCGCAGCCGCGGGTGGAGGCGCTCGGCCATGGCCACCAGCTGGTCCGCCGGGACCTCGGGTTGACCCGACGCGCGGGCCTGGGCGTTCTGTTCGGCGATGGCGGTGCGCACGGCCGGCAGTCCGCCCCGGAGCAGTTGCTCGGCCACGGGCCGCTGCTCCGGCGACAGGTCGGTGAGCACGGCGTCCCGGTGCGTCCGTCCGGGTCGGATGCGCTTCGGACGCGGGCGTTCGGGCACGGGATCGGGTCGCGGCGTCCGCGGGCGGTCCGAACGATCCCTGCCCCGGCCGTCACGGTCGCCACGGCCACGGCCATCCCGGTCGCCTCGATCACGGCCGTCCCGGTCGCCTCGACCGCGACCGTCCCGGTCGCCTCGACCGCGACCGTCCCGATCGCGGCGGTCACGCCGGTCCCGGCCGTCCCGGTCACGCCCGCCCCGACCCTTGGGTGCCAGCGTGGTGGTGACGAGCGGACCGTCGACCTGGGATCCGAGCAGCTCGAGCCGCTCCGGTTCCGACCTGGCCGCCTTCGGGGGGAGGACGGCGACCACCTCGATGCCATCGACCATGAACTCGGCCTCGGCCCGCAGGACGTCACCGACGGAGGCACCGGCCGGGAGGATCTCGCCTCGGAGTTCACCCTTCGGCTGCTTGGCTCCCGCCGCGCGCCACGTCCACGTGCCGTCGTCGCGGTGCGAGGTGAGCTCGATCTCGAGACGGCTGGCCACGGGCGCACGCTACCGAAGGGGGAGTGGGGGGCGAAACCCGGGCCGCGGCGGACGAGGGCGTCCGTCGCACGGTCGCGGTCAGTCGAGGGCGTCGAGCACCGCGTTCTCCACCACCTCGCTGAGCGCCGGATGGCACCAGAGCTGCTCGCGGGCGAAGCGGTCGGCCGGGATCCCGAACTGCATCGCCGACACGAGCTGCTGGACGAGCGTCGCCGCCTGCGGGCCGACGACGTGGCCGCCCAGGATGGTCGTCCCGGCGCGATCGAGCAGCACCTTGGCGAACCCCGTCCGGTCGTCGAGTGCCCAGCCGTAGGCCACGCCGCCGTAGTCGCGTCGACCCACCCGGTACTCGACGCCAGCGGCCATCAAGTCCTGTTCCCGGGCCCCGACCGAACCGACCTGTGGTTCGGAGAACACGGCGTGGGGAACCACCCGCTCGTCGATCCGCCGGCGGTGATCCGGGTGCAGGAGGTTGTGGGCCACCACGGCGGCCTCGTGGTTGGCCACGTGCTTGAGCTGCAGCGGGTTGCGCACGTCCCCGACGGCCCAGACGCCCGGCTGATCCGTCTCGAGGGTGTCGTCGGTGAGCACGTACCCGTCGCCCGTGCAGCGGACCGCAGTGTGCTCGAGTCCCAGCGAGTCGGTGTTGGGGATGCGGCCCGTGCACACCAACAGGGCGTCACCCCGGAGCTCGCGTCGCCGCGGCCGGCCGGCCGGGTCGCGTTCGCGGATGCCGAGGACGAACGAGCCCGACTCGGGCGGACCGGTGTGCGTGACGTCGGTGGCCTCGGCCTCCAGGTACACGGGGACGCGGCGGGCGAAGGCCGCGGTGAAGCGTTCGGAGACCTCGTGGTCCTCGTGTCGCAGCAGCCGGTCGCCCCGGTGCACGACGCTCACCCGGCAGCCCAGGGCCGAGAACACGTGGCCGAGTTCGGCGGCCACGAACCCGCCACCCAGGACCAGCAGGTGCTCCGGCAGGTGCTCGACGCGCATGATCGAGTCGGTGGTGTGGAACGGCACGTCGGCGAGGCCCTCGACGTCCGGCAGCCGGGGGCGGGCGCCGGCGGCCAGGACGACCTGTCGGGGTCGGAGGCGCTCGTCGCCGACGGCGACGACGTCGGCGGCGACGAAACGGGCCTCGCCGAGCAGCACCCGGACCCCGTCCTGTCCCTGCCGGTAGGCGAGTCCGCCGGCGGCGATCGGGTCGATGCGGCCGAGCACGCGGCTGCGCAACGCCGGCCAGTCGACCTCGGCTGCACCGAGGCGGACCCCGAGACGGGTCGCGTCGGCGGCCTCGACCACACGGTCGGCCGGCAGCACCAGCATCTTCGAGGGGATGCACCCGGCGTTGAGGCAGGTGCCGCCGAACCGGCCGCGTTCGGCGATGGCCACCGACCAGCCGTCGAACTCCGGCGACAGGATGGTGTTGCCCGAGCCGCTGCCGATGATCAACAGGTCGACCCGGTCCACGGCGACACGCTAGGCCGCCGGGACGACACGGCTCCGGCCCCGGACCCGCCGATCGGGGGGCCGCCGGTAGAACGCGTTACAGTTCACCTCGCTCGGATCCACGGACACGACGCACCCAGGGGGACGACGTGCACATCGCCTACACCGACGACCAGCAGGGCCTCCGTGACGAGCTGCGCTCGTACTACGACGGCCTGCTCGACGACGACATCCGGGAGGCGCTCCACCAGGAACACGGGGTGGGACCGGTCACGCGCCAGATCGTGAAGCAGATGGCCGCCGACGGCTGGCTCGGCATCGGCTGGCCGACGGAGTACGGGGGACAGGGCCGCAGCCAGCTCGAGCAGTTCATCTTCTTCGACGAGTCGATGCGACTCGGCGCCCCGGTGCCGATGTTGACGATCAACACGGTCGGCCCGACGATCATGGAGTTCGGCACGGACGCCCAGAAGGACTTCTTCCTGCCGAAGATCCTCGCCGGCGACATCCACTTCTGCATCGGTTACTCCGAGCCCGAGGCCGGGACGGACCTGGCGGCGCTGCGCACCCGGGCCGTCCGCGACGGCGACGAGTACGTGATCAACGGCCAGAAGATGTGGACGTCGCTCGCATCGGACGCCGACTACTGCTGGCTCGCTGTCCGAACGGACCCCGACGCCCCCAAGCACAAGGGCATCTCGATGATCGTCGTCGACATGCGCTCGCCAGGGATCACCGTCGAGCCGCTCCACCTGCTGTCGACCCACGACATCAACGCCACCTACTACGACGACGTGCGGGCCCCGGCGGACTGGCTCGTGGGTGGCGAGAACAACGGCTGGACGCTGATCGTCAATCAGTTGAACCACGAGCGCGTCACCCTCTGCTCGCCGGGCCTGCTCCAGCAGAGCTACGACGAGGTCCGCGCCTGGGCGGCCGACACCCGACGGGCCGACGGCTCCCGGGTGATCGACCAGGAGTGGGTGCAGATGAACCTGGCCCGGGTCCGGTCCGGACTCGAGTTCCTGCGGCTCATCAACTGGAAGGTGGCCTGGACCGCGACCGAGGGCCATCTGGACGTGGCCGATGCGTCGACCATCAAGGCCTTCGGGACCGAGTTCTACCTGGAGGCCTTCCGGCTGCTGATGGAGGTGCTCGGCCCGGCCGCGTACCTGGAGCGGTCCTCGATCGGCAGCGTCCTGCGCGGCCGGCTCGAGATGAACTACCGCAGCCTGCTCATCCTGACCTTCGGCGGCGGCACCAACGAGATCCAACGGGACCTGATCGGCATGTTCGGACTCGGCCTGCCGCGGGCGCTGCGCAGCTGAACGAGGAGCGAGACGTGGACTTCCGATTCGACGACGAGGCGACCGCGATCGCCGAACTGGCCGCCACCGTGCTGGGCGACCTCTCCACCCACGAGGTGCTCCGGGACCTCGAGCGCTCCGAGGGGCCCCGGTTCGACCGACCGTTGTGGTCGAAGCTGGCCGAGACGGGCGTCCTGGGCGCCTTCGTGCCCGAGTCCGCCGGGGGAGCGGGCCTCGATCTCCTCTCGCTCGGAGGCGTGCTCGAGCACGCCGGACGCACCACGGCGGCGGTGCCGCTGTGGGAGACGCTCGGCCTCGCCGCGCCCGCCATCGGCCGGTTCGCCCCGGCCAACCTGGCCGCGGAGGTGCTGTCCGAGGTCGCGGCGGGCTCGACGGTGCTGACCGCCGGCTGGCACGAGCAGGGGAGCGACCCGCTCCTGCCGACCACCACGGCGACCCGCGTGGGTGACGACTGGCGCCTGACCGGCGCCAAGGTCTGCGTGCCAGCGGGAGCGATCGCCGATGCGGTGCTGGTGCCGGCGGCCGTCGAGGACGGGTCGGTCGGACTGTTCCTGGTCACCACCTCCGCCGAGGGCGTGGCGGTCGAGCCCCAACGGACCACGCTCGGCGATCCACAGGCGGCGATCCTGCTCGCCGACGCACCGGCCCGGTTGGTGGCCGAGGGCTCGGCCTCGCTCCGGTGGGCCTACGAACGCGGGGTGGCGACCCAGTGCGCCCTCCTGCTCGGTGCCTGCGCCCAGGCCCTCGCCCTCACCGCCACCTACACCAAGGAACGCAAGCAGTTCGACGTTCCGATCGCCTCGTTCCAGGCGGTCGCCCACCGGGCGGCCGACGCCTACATGGACACCGAGGCGATCCGGCTCACGACCTGGCAGGCCCTGTGGCGGCTGTCGAACGACGAGGACGCCTCCGAGGAGGTCGCCGTCGCCAAGTTCTGGGGGGCCTGGGGTGGCCAACGGGTCGTCCACGCCGCACAGCACCTGCACGGCGGCGTGGGTGTCGACCGGGACTACCCGCTGCACCGGAGTTTCCTGCTGGTCAAGGAACTCGAACTCCAGCTCGGTGGGGCCACCCAGCAGCTGGCGGACCTCGGCCGCCTGATCGCCGCCGAGTCGACCTGAGCGGCCGCGGTCCCGGCCGCCCGGTGCGGCCCCGTTCCGGAAAACGCCGGAAATCCTGATTATGTCCGTTCCGGCTCGGTCCGGTAGGCCGGTGGCTGCTCGACCGTCCGGCGGAGCTCGTCCACACAGGACCTGATCCGATCCAGGAGGTCCCCGACGTCACCGGGCTGCAGGTCCTCGAGAGGCCCCACGGTGCGTTCCTCCACGACGTCCCCCAGGACGGCGGCCAGGAGGGCCACCTGGTCCAGCGTCCGTTCACGCCCCCGCAGCGCCTCCTCGCTCCAGGAGGCCTCCTGCAGGCGCCGTCGCTCCTCGAAGGCCCGCTGACGGCACGCAGGCCGACAGTACCGGCGGGGCCGGCCGACCCCCGCGTTCGGTGGGAGGAGCCGGTGGCACCACGTGCACCTCGCCACGGGGTCGTCCCGACCGGCGCCGTCGTCCGGGACGGTCCCGGCCGCCGACGGGGGTAGTTTCGTCACGTGATGAAACTACCGGGCCCCGATCCGCTCGGCAACGACCGGGCCGGCAACCCCCGGGCCGTAAACCCCGGGCCGAGGATCGTCACGCGATTGATCCTTGACTCCGGGGCCCGACGGGTGTCGCATGAGGTCGGTTGCCGTCTCCCGGTGGCTCCCCCACCGGGCGAGGCCGAACAGGAGGCGCCATGTCCACCCGTCACCGTCAACGTCGCAGCGGAGCCACCTCGGTCCTGCCCGAGGATCGGACCATCCGGAAGGCCGAGCACCGGAAGGTGCGACGGGGGGTGAACCAGGCGCTCCACCTGACGGCGCTCGGAGACGACCCGGACGACCTGGTCCTGGAGCTCCCCCACCCCACCCACGGCTACACCGAGGTCCACGAGGTCCCGGCCAGCCACGCCGAGGCCGCTCCACCACGACGGGTGCGCCACTGGAAGCAGGCGTTCTGGAAGCGACGCAGCACCGACCGTCGGCGTCGCGCTGCGGCCTGGAACTCCACCGCCGTCGACTGAGCACCGCGCCGGGCGGACCGGGCCGCAGGAGTACCGTGGTCCCGTGTCCGGGCGTGGAGACCGCGGCTCGTTGCCCGAGGTGTTCGAACGCCTCGTCGAACAGCGCCACTCGGTGGCGCTCGACGAGGTCGCCCGGTTGCGCGCCGAGCACCCCGGCGCCGACGCCGACACCCTCGCCGACCTGTTGATCCGACGCTGCATGAAGGACATGGCCCTCGGTGGCGCCGTGACCGGCGGCGCCGCGGCGTCGCCGGTCGCCGGTGTCGCGGTCGCGGCCGCGTCCGCCGGTGCCGACGCAGCCTGGAGTGTGAGTCGGCTCGGTGAGCTCGTCATGGGACTCGGCGTGATCTACGGACACGACCAGGCCACCCGACAGGAACAGGCCGCGTGGATCGCGGCCGCGCTCGGCCTGAGCGAGGGTGCGGCGGTCGGTGTGACCGGACTGGCGGCCCGTCTCGG
>CAIYGQ010000003.1 GCA_903925745.1 uncultured Actinomycetes bacterium
CGGCTCCGCCTACCTGGCCCGGCAGGTCGGCCAGAAGTTCGCCCGGGAGATCTTCTTCCTGGGCGACGAGTACTCCGCCGAGGACGCCCACCGGATGGGCATGGTCAACGCCGTGGTCGACCACGGCGAACTGGAGCGGGTGGCGCTGGAGTGGGGGCGCAAGGTCATGGGCAAGTCGCCGACGGCCCAGCGCATGCTGAAGTTCAGCTTCAACCTGATCGACGACGGGCTGGTCGGCCAGCAGGTGTTCGCCGGCGAGGCCACCCGGCTCGCCTACATGACCGACGAGGCGGTCGAGGGCCGCGACTCGTTCCTGGAGAAGCGACCGCCGGACTGGTCGCCCTACCCCTGGCACTACTGAGGCCGTGACGGTCGCGGTCCTCCGAGCCGGCGTCATCGGCCGCCGCGGCGTGGTCGGTGCGCTCGGCGCGGTTCTGGTGGTGCTCGTCGCCGGAGCCGTGGCGGCGTGCTCGTCGGGGGACGGAGCGGCCGAGGCGCGCACCCTGGAGGTTCCGGCCGACCACCCGACCGTCCAGGACGCCGTGGACGCTGCCCGGCCCGGGGACCTGGTCCTGGTGGCGCCCGGTGTCTACCGCGAGTCGGTGCTGGTGGTCACACCGGGGATCACCATCCGCGGGACCGACCGCAACGCCGTGGTGCTCGACGGCCGGGGCGGCCTGCCGGTCGGCGTCCGGGTCGTCGACACCGGCGGCGTCGCCGTCGAGAACCTGACGGTCCGCAACTATGCGGACTCGGGTCTGGAGTGGGTCGACGCCGCCGGCTTCCGCGCGTCGCACGTGACGGCCTACGACAACGGTGAGCGCGGCATCGACGTGTTCGACTCCGTGGACGGCGTTGTGGAACAGGTGTGGACCTCGGGCAGCGGCGAGGCCGGACTGCACGTTTCGCAGTGCGACCCGTGCCGGGTCGTCGTCGACGGCCTCACGTCCGTCGACAACGGGATCGGGGTCCTGGCGGTCAACGCGGGCCGGGACCTGCAGATCGTGCGCTCCACGGTGAGGTCCAACCGGGCGGGCATCGTGCTGCACAGCACGAGCTACTCGCTGTGCTCGCCGCAGCAGGGGGCCGTCGTGGCCGGCAACGTGATCGGCCCCAACGACCGGCGTGACCTGCCCGTCGGCGAGATCGCGATCGTGGCCGACAACTCCGGGGTGGCAGTGGTCGGTGGCCGGGGCAACACGGTGCGGGCCAACCGGATCACCGGACAACCGTCGTTCGGCGTCGTGGTCGCCCCGTACCCGGAACTCGACGCGGCGGCACCCCTCCCGGAGGAGACGGAGCTCACCCGGGACTGCCGGACCCGGGCGTTCATCCCCAGCTCGGGCCGCATCGTCGTCACCGTGTGGCCGGCGACGGACAACCGGATCGAGGACAACGTCGTCTCGGGATCCGGACGAGCCGACCTGGCCGTCGGAGCGGCCGTCGGGGGTGATGCGTCGCGGAGCGGCAACTGCGCGAGCGGCAACGAGGCCGCCGTGACCCGACCGGCGCAGCTCCAGTCGCTGGCCCCGTGCGACGGCCCGGTGCCGGACGGGCAGGTCCCGACGGTCGACTGGGGCGTGGATGCGTACACGGTCCCGGACCTGGACCGGGACGAACGCGACGAGCTGCTCGAGGTGGACGACGAGGTGGAGCCACGACGCGGCCCGGTCCCGCCACCGCAGCCCCAGCTGCCCCGCGTCACGGAGGTGCCGGCGTCACCGGCGGGTGGGCCGACGACGACCGTGGACGTCGGGGGGATCGGCCTGCCGGACTGATCGTCTGCCGCTCAGGCCGCGACGGCCGCGGGCCCGTCGATCCCCTCGGTCGCGGCGCCGGCGCGTCCTGCCCGGCCGAGTCGACGCAGGACCGGGAACCCCCAGAGCAGCGCCGACGCCGCCCACCGCCCGGGATGCTCGAGCCCGAGGCTCCGGGCCCGGAACAGCGCGTAGACGGACTCCAGGGCGTGCAGGCCGAAGGTCGTGGCCACCATCTGGCGGATGGCCGACCGGGGCACCGCGTCGCCGGTCACGCCCCGGAACCGCTCCCAGGCCGGATCGCTGAGGGAGACGACGGTCAGCGTGCTGATGCCGAGGGAGGCGAAGATCCGCCAGGGCATGCCGGGGGTCGGTCGAGCGTCCATCGCCGAAGCGTAGGCGCGGGCGGACTGAGCCGCGATCGGCGGGCAACTGGGCCGCTCGGGTGTGGGTCCGGCAGACTCCGGGCCGTGGTCGACCGAGCCCCCCTCCGCTACGGGTTCGCAGGTGTCGGGATGATGGGTGTCGAGCACCTCCGGAACGTGCTCGCCCTGCCCGACGCCGTCGCGGTCGCCGCCGCCGACCCACACCTCCCCTCGCTCGACGTCGCGGTCGCCGCTGCCGGCGGAACCCTCACCACCTACGACGACGTGTCCGCCATGGTGGCCGCCGAGGACCTGGACGTCGTGGTCGTCTCCACCCCGAACGCCACCCACCGGTCGGTCCTGGAACCGTTGTGGGGCCGGGACCTGCACCTGGTCGTGGAGAAGCCGCTGTGCACCACGGTGGAGGATGCGCTCGCGGTGCGCACCGCCGCCGCCGACCACCCCGGTGTCGTCTGGGTCGGACTCGAGTACCGGTTCATGCCCCCGGTCGCGTCCTTCGTGGAGCAGGTGCGATCAGGCGCCGCCGGTCGCGTCGTCATGTTGTCGATCCGGGAGCACCGCTACCCATTCCTCGAGAAGGTCGGCGACTGGAACCGCTTCAACCGCAACACCGGCGGGACGCTGGTGGAGAAGTGCTGCCACTTCTTCGACCTGATGCGCGTCGTGCTGGACAGCCGTCCGGTCCGGGTCCTGGCCTCCGGCGGCCAGGACGTGAATCACCTGGACGAGCGCTACGTGACCGAGTTCGGACACGAGGTTCCCGACATCCTCGACAACGCCTTCGTGGTCGTCGACTTCGACAGCGGAGCCAGGGCCCTGTTGGACCTGTGCATGTTCGCCGAGGGGTCGCGCTGGGAACAGGAGCTGGTGGCGACGGGGGACCGAGGCAAGGTCGAAGCGAACGTGCCGGGCTTCATGGAGGTGGTGCGCGGCCGGCGACCCGAGCTGGTGCTCGGCGGCCGCGGCCCGGACTGGCCGGTCGAGGTGCAGGAGGTCGCCGACGACGAACGGATCGCCGTCCACGGCGGCCACCACGGCGCGAGCTACCTGGAGCACGTCGCGTTCATCGAGGCGGTCCGGGACGGTCGTCGTCCGCAGGTCGGAGTCGATGACGGCGTCTGGTCGGTCGCCGTGGGCGTGGCCGCACACCGGTCGATCGACGAGGGTCGCCCGGTGCGACTCGACGAGGTGGTTCCGGCCGACGCGCTGGCCGTCCTGCCCTGAGGTGCTCGGGCCGGTCAGGTCCCCACGACCGCCAGGTCATCGGGCGCCAGGACCTCTCCGTCGAAGTGCTGACGGGCCAGGTCGATCCACTCGTCGGCCCCGCCCGGTGGCGGTGCCGGGACCATGTGGGTGAGCACCAGGGTGCGCACCCGCCCGCGGGCCGCGGTGCGGGCGGCGTCGGCGACCGACGAGTGGTAGTCACAGACGTCCTGGAAACGGGGCATCGGGATCCTTCGAATCATGTCGTCCCGGATCACCGTCTGGACGTACACGTCAGCACCCTCGACCAGTGCGTCCAGTCCCTCGCAGGGAACGGTGTCGCCAGCTATGGCGACCGAGGCGCCATCGTGGTCGAATCGGTAGCCGATGGTCGGCGAGACGGGTCGGTGGTCGGTCGGGCGGGCGGTGACCCGGACGTCGGCGGCTCGGAGCACGTCGAGGTCCACTGGACCGTCGAGCACCTCGGTCGCCGCCACCGTCGGATCCCAGTTCAGGTCGTCGTGGTGGGTGCGGCGGTAGTCGATGTCGTCGACGAGCATCGCCATCGTCCGGTCGAGGAGCGCCTCGGTGCCCGGCGGCCCGACGACGGTGAGGGTGTTCGGCTCGGGCGATGTCGCCCAGCGTGTCGTCACCACGTCGTTCAGGTCGGTCACGTGGTCGGAGTGCCGGTGGGTGATGAACAGGCCGTGGAGGAGTGAGGGGGTGGGGAGTCCGGCCGCAGCGAGACGCATCAGGACACCTCGACCGCAGTCGACGAGCAGGTGCAGGCCCCCCGCCTCGACGAGCGTGGCCGGCCCGGCGCGGTGGGGGTCGGGAAGCGGGGATCCGGTGCCGAGCAGGGTGATTCGCACGCGTCCAGTTTCTCACTCCCGGGACAGCCTCGCGGACTCGGGCGGCGGGAACCCGTCGATCCGCCGCAGGGCGGGGAAGGCGACCGCGGCCACGACCACCACGACGAGCGTGGCGGCGCCGCCGAGGACGATGGCCGCCGGTGCGCCGAACCACTGTCCGGTGAGGCCGGACTCGAACGCCCCGAGTTCGTTGGACGCGCCGATGAAGACGTTCTCGACCGCCAGGACCCGGCCCCGGTACTCGTCGGGGGTGATGAGCGGGACGAGCGTCGCCCGGATGAAGACGCTCACGGCGTCGGCGGCGCTCATGACGAACAGCGCGACGAAGGCCACGGCGAAACTGGTGGTCGCCCCGAGCACGATCGTCGCCAGGCCGAACAGGGCGACGCACGCGAACAGCGTCGCCCCGATCCGCTGCCGCAGTGGTCGGGCGACCAGGACCGCCGTCGTCAGCGCCGCGCCGATCCCACCGGCGGCCCGGAGCCACCCGAGTCCGGTGGCGTCGGTGCCGAGCCGCGTGGTGGCGATCGCCGGGAGCAGCGCCACCGCGCCGCCGAAGAGCACCGCGAAGAGGTCGAGCGAGATGGCGCCCAGGAGGATCGGGTTGTGGCGGATCACCCGCAGCCCGTCGAGCGCCGTCAGCCAGCCCGGGCGGCTCCCGGGTGCGGACTCCGGGCGACGACGGAGGCGGAGGAACGGCAGCGCGGCGACCGACAGCGCGAGCAGCAGCACCGAGCCGAGGTACGCGAGCGGGGGGTTCACGGCGTAGAGGAACCCGCCGAGCACCGGACCGGCGATCAACCCGACCTGCCACGACGCCGAGAACATCGGGACGATCCGGGGGAGCGCCTCGGGCGCCACGAGGGTGGCGGGCAGCGACCGGAGCGCCGGCGCCGCGAGCGCCCGGAAGGATCCGAACACGACGACCAGTGCGAGCAGCGGTCCGAACTCGTCGACCCCGCGCCAGGTGACCCACGCCAGCCCGCCCACTGCGGTCGCCTCGCCGAGCAGCGCCAGTCCGTAGATGGTCCGGCGGTCGAACCGGTCGGCCAGCGCTCCGGCCGGGACGGCCAGGACCAGCGCCGGCAGGAACTCGGCCAGGCCGAGCAGGCCCAGGTCGAGCTCCCTCCCGGTCAGCTCGAAGACCTGGTAGCCGAGGGCCGTGGTCTGGGCCAGCGTGGCCATGGTGGCGGCGGTGACCGACACCAGGAAGGCCACGACCGACCGGTCACGGAGCAGCGTCCGGGCGGAGGGTGCGATCCCGTCGGGCGGGGCGGACCCCCGGGCTGCGGCCCCGGATTCGGAGTGCTCGTCGGCCACGGAGGTTGCACGCTACCCCGGTGTCCACCGACCGTTCGCCTGGACGTCGTTGACCTGAGCGGCGTGGCGCGGCACCATGAATCTGTTGGAGAGCGAGCAGGTGGGCCACCCGGGGCGACCGGACGGGACCCTCGTGCTCCGGGAGCGACTGGGAGATCCACCATGGGACGTACCCGATACCTGATCATCGCGGTGGCCGCACTCGCCGCCGTGGCCATTGCGTGTGTGCCGCCGCCGGGCCCTCCCGGACCGACCACGACCACCAGCACGACGACGACCACGACGGCACCGCCGCCCGACGCCGACGGCGACGGCTTCAACACGCTGTCCGACTGCGACGACGCCGACGCGTCCGTCTACCCCGGTGCCCCCGATCCGGCCGGTGACGACGTCGACGCCAACTGCGACGGGATCGACGGCGTGCAGGACGCCGCCATCTTCGTGAACTCGACCACGGGTGACGACACGAGCACCTGCGGCGTGATCGCCGAGCCGTGCGCCTCCATCTCCCAGGGTCTGGCCCGGGCCGGGGCCGGCTCCAAGACGAGCGTCTTCGTGGCCGGTGGCACCTACGCCAAGTTCGACGTGGTCGCCGGCATCGAGGTGCGCGGCGGCTACGGCCAGAACTACCAGCGCGGCATCGCTGCGACCGGCAGCACGCTGGCGACGGTGAACGCGTCCTTCGACGCCGTGGCCGGTGGTCCGGTCGCCCTGGTCGCCGACGGCATCACCACCTCGACCAAGATCGCCGATCTCCGGCTCGTCGGAGGGGTGGCCTCGACCGGTCAGACGGCGACGACGGTCCTGGTGCGCAACTCGACGAGTGCGCTGAGCCTGGACTCGCTCCAGATCGTGGGTGGCACCGGGGGTCAGGGTGCCAACGGCGCCGCCGGGACGCCGGCCTCGTCGTCCCCGGCTGCTGCGGGTCTGGGCGGCGGCAACGGTTCGGAGCCCGGTGGTGTGTGCAACACGGGAACGGCGGGCGACGGTGGTGCCGGTGCCGGTGGTGGCGGCAACGGTGGCCGAGGCGGCGTGGTCGACACCTCGTGCACCACGGTGTTCGGTGCGGTGATCTCCTGCAACAACTGCAATGCCCAGGGCGGCCAGAGCGGCGGTAACGGGTCGGGTGCGAGCGGCACGTTCGGGATCGGCGGCGGCGGTGGACAGGCCGGGACCGACGGCCTGCCGGGCATCTGCACCATCGGCGGTGGTCCGGCGGTGAACGGCCTGCCGGGCACGAACGGTGCGTCCGGTACCAACGGCTCCGGTGGCACCGGCGGTGCCGCCGGTGCGGCCGGTGGCACCGGCAACCTGGGCGGCAACGGTCTGCCCGGCGGTGGCGGCGGCGGTGGC
>CAIYGQ010000004.1 GCA_903925745.1 uncultured Actinomycetes bacterium
CGGGAACAGGCCGGTGAGATCGACCTCGCCGTCGGTCGGGAGCGACAGCGCCGCCGCCCCACCAGCAGGTTCGCGGCTCGATCGGGCCCGGATCAGCTCGAGCACGGCGCCCTGGATCCGGCGGTCGGACTCGAGCCGCTCGGCGGCCGACAGGTCCCGGCGGGCGGCCCGGACACGCCGACGGATGCCGCTCCGGGCCTCGTCAGGATCGGTCACGACGAATCGGATCCATGGTCGGACCCGCTCGGCTCGCCGCCGGGGTCCGCAGGTCGGTTCAGGCCGACGTCGCTGCCGGGGCCGTGCGCTCGGCGCGGGCCTTCAGGATGCGGCGCCGCTCGCGCTCCGATGTGCCGCCCCAGACGCCGTGGTCGATGCGGTTCTCGAGTGCGTACTCCAGACACCGGTCCTTGACGGGGCAGTCGGTGCAGACGCGCTTGGCCACCTCCACCCCGACCCCGTCGGAGGGGAAGAACAGGCTCGGCGGCTTCTCGGCGCAGTTGCCGTCGGCCATCCACTGGGTGTCGGCTGGGTTGTCCATGCAGAGATACTGACGCCCGGGAGCGACCGTTTGTTCCGTATTTTCTGAACCTCTGTGTCAGGGCTCAGTCGTCGTCCGCGTCCTAGCGGGGTCCGGCCACCCCCGAGTGACCGGAGTCACCCAACGTGTCGCTTCCGTGATCCGATTCATCGTCCCGTCCGACGGTCCGGGTCAGGGCTGGTGGTGGCAGACTGACGACGGCCGGAGCGACCTGCGCTCCGGTTCGATCGACCGACGAGCTCCGGTCGACAGCGTGCGGATCGAGGTCCCTGAGAGCGGCAGGGGGACTCTCAGGAAGCGCGTTCGACACGATGGGCTCACTCCACATACTCGGAGCCATGCACGAACACCCCACCCCCGACCAGCCCACCGACCCCTCGATGACCCGCCCGAACCCGGCACCGACGACCGAGTCGTACCCCCCGGCCGGTGGCCCCGTCGGACCCCCCAGCGCGCCGCGGGTGCACCCACCCGCCGCGCCTGCACCCATGCCACCGGCGCCGTCCTGGGTGAGCCCACCGCCACAACCCGCGCCCGCTTCGCCGTCGCAGCCGGCTCCTGCCGCAGTGACGGGCGTGGTCCCGATGCCTCCGGTCGCTCCGGCCCCGCCGATGGCACCGGCGCCCCCAGTCGCCTACGGCGGATCCGTTCCGCCAGTTCCGCCGTCGTCGGTGCCGATCCCGACGCTCGGTGGCTCGCCCGGGTCGCCGCCGCCGGTCGTGCGCACGGAGCGGAACCGGGGCGGAGGCGTCAAGGCCGCCCTGATCGGGGGGCTGGTCGGTGCGATCGTCGCCGGGGGTCTGACCTCGGCGGCGCTCTGGAACCGAGGGACGGGCTCGGTGTCCGCCTCGAGCGTGGCGGCACCGTCGCAGCCCAACGTGACCATCGCCGGTGAGTCGCTCGACATCCAGTCGCTGCTCGACAAGGTCGGACCCTCGGTGGTGTCGATCCACACGGGCACCCGGAACGGCGATGCCGCCGGCTCGGGTGTGGTGATCTCGGCCGACGGGGTCGTCCTGACGAACGCCCACGTCATCGAGGACGCCGAGGTGATCGAGGTCGACTTCGCCGACGGTCGGACCGCGGAGGCCCGGGTGCTCGGCAAGGTCGTGGACAACGACGTGGCCGTGGTCAAGGCCGAGGGCCTGGACGCGCCGGTGATCCCAGCGGAGCTGGGGGTGTCCGGGGACCTGCGGGTCGGTGACTCGGTGGTCGCCATCGGAAACGCCCTGAACCTGGGTGACGAACCGAGCGTCACGACCGGCATCGTCTCGGCGACCGGCCGGTCGATCCAGGCGCCGTCGGGTTCGTCCCTCGACGACCTGATCCAGACGGATGCGGCGATCAACCCCGGCAACAGCGGGGGCCCGCTGATCAACGCCGCCGGTCAGGTCGTCGGCATCAACACGGCCATCCTGGCCGACGCCCAGAACATCGGTTTCGCCCTCTCCATCGACTCGATCCGAGGGATCGTCGAGGACCTGGCGGCCGGACGACAGGCAGAGAACGCGAAGCCGGTGCTGGGTGTCGAGACCGTCAACGTCACCGGGATCAGCCCCCAGGTGGCCCAGCGTTACGGGGTGACCTCGACCACCGGTGCGTTCATCCAGAAGGTGTCGCCGGGGAGCGGGGCCGAGGCCGCCGGCCTGCAGGAGGGCGACGTGGTGGTCGCCATCGACGGCAAGCGCATCAGGAGCTCCGCCGACGTCGGCCAGGCCGTCCGGGCGAAGCAGCCCGGCGACACGATGGAGCTGACCTGGGAGCGCCAGGGTCAGGAGCAGACCGGTACCGCGATGCTCGGCAGCCGCTGAGGCCCGCAGGCGAGGGTCCCCCGGTTGCCGGCGACGGACGCGGCTCGGGGGATCCGGTGGGCCCCGGACTAGGGTGCGTCCCATGTCCGACGATCCGAACGCCCTCGAGGAGCAGCTCCCGCCGGTGGCGAGCTCGACCATCACGTACCTGGGGCCGGTGGCCCCGCACTGGGACATTGCGTGCACGTGGGGCGAACAGCAGGTCGTCGACGACTTCCGCACCCGGGTGAACGCCAGGTTGCTGCTCCTGCCGGCCCACGACCCGCAGTTCCGGCGCAACAAGGAACGGGTCAACCGGGACGCCGAACGCGAGCGGATCCAGCTGACCTGGGATCTGGGCGACGACGACGAGTGACGCCCGTGCCGGCCGAGACCGGCCGAGCGGTCTGACCGCCCCGGCCGGTAGCCTGAGGCCCGATGGCAGAGCAATCCGCCCACGCACCGGCCTCTGGCGAGGTTCGCCACTACCTCAACCGTGAGCTCTCGTGGCTCGACTTCAATGCCCGCGTCCTTGCGCTGGCCGAGGACCCGCAGACGCCGCTGCTGGAGCGGGTGAAGTTCGTGGCGATCTTCAGCTCCAACCTCGACGAGTTCTTCCAGGTCCGGGTCGCCGGCCTGAAGGACCAGGTGGCGGCGGGGGTGAAGGGCCGCAGCCCTGACGGACGCACCGCCGCCGAGCAGCTGCGGGCGGTGCTGGATCGGGCGGTCGGGCTGACGGCGCGGGCCGATGAGTTGTTCCTGGGCGAGCTGTGCCCGGCGCTCGCCGACCAAGGGATCGTGTACTCGACGTGGGCCCAGTTGGACGACGACGACCGGGACTGGCTCCGCAGCGAGTTCGAGCAGCGGATCTTCCCGGTGCTCACCCCGTTGGCCGTCGACCCGGGCCACCCGTTCCCGTACATCTCCTCGCTGTCGCTCAACCTGGGCGTGATCGTCCGGGACCCGTCGACCGACGAGCGTCGCTTCGCCCGGGTCAAGGTGCCACCGCTGCTGCCGCGGTTCGTGGTCATGCCCGACGGTGAGCGGTTCGTGCCGCTCGAGCAGGTGATCGCCGCGCACCTCGACGGCCTGTTCCCCGGAATGGAGGTGCTCGACCACGTGGCGTTCCGCGTGACGAGGAACGCCGACCTGACCGTCGAGGAGGAGGAGGCCGACGACCTCCTGGCGGCCATCGAGGTGGAGCTCCGTCGGCGTCGGTTCGGCAAGGCGGTGCGACTGGAGGTCGAGGACGACATCTCGGCCGAGGCGCTCGAGTTGATCCGTGACGAACTGGAACTCGACGACTCCGACGTGTTCGCGCACGCAGGTCCGGTGGGGTTGAGCGGGCTGTTCTCCGTCGCCGAGATGGACCGACCTGAACTGCAGTACCCGCCGTTCACGCCCGTGACGCAACGCCGCCTGACCAGCGAGGAGGGCGAGCGGCTGGACATCTTCTCGGCCATCTCGGACGCCGACCTGCTGGTCCACCACCCCTACGACAGCTTCACCACCTCGGTCGAGGAGTTCATCAGGCAGGCGGCCAACGACCCGAAGGTGCTGGCGATCAAGCTGACGCTGTACCGGACGTCGGGCGACAGTCCGATCGTCGCGTCGCTGATCCGGGCCGCCGAACAGGGCAAGCAGGTGGTGGCCCTGGTCGAGTTGAAGGCCCGATTCGACGAGGAACGGAACATCGAGTGGGCCCGCCGGCTGGAGCGGGCGGGGGTCCACGTCGTCTACGGGCTGCTCGGCCTGAAGACGCACACCAAGACCTGCCTGGTGGTGCGCGAGGAGTCCCACGGGGTGGTCCGCTACTGCCACGTCGGCACCGGCAACTACAACCCGAAGACGGCCCGGCTCTACGAGGACTTCGGTCTGCTGACGTCGGCACCCGAGATCGGTGCCGACCTGTCGCAGCTGTTCAACTACCTGACCGGCTACGCCCGCAACGTCGAGTACCAGAAGCTGCTGATGGCGCCGCACGCGCTGCGACCCGCACTGGTCGACCTGATCCGCAACGAGCGTCGCTCCGCTCCGGGCACGGGTCACATCGTCATGAAGATGAACAGCCTCGTCGACCCCGACATGATCGACGAGCTGTACGCCGCGTCGGCCGACGGCGTGCGCGTGGAGCTGATCATCCGGGGGATCTGCTGCCTGCGGCCGCAGGTGCCGGGGTTGTCGGATCACATCACCGTGCGCAGCCTGCTGGGCCGCTACCTGGAGCACTCCCGGGTGTACCGCTTCGCCAACGGTCGTGGGCCGGGTGCGGAGTGCCACTACATCGGGTCCGCGGACCTGATGCCACGGAACCTCGACCGCCGGGTGGAGGCGGTCGTCCCCATCGACGATCCCGACCTGCGGGCCCGCCTCGACGAGGTGATCGCCGTCGAGTTGGCCGATGACACGCTCGCCTGGCAGCTCGTCGACGACCGGTGGGAGCCGGTGGCGAGGAACTGCACCGTGGAGACGCACGTGGAGCTCCAGGAGCAGGCCGCCAAGCGGGCCACGGTCGAGCTGCGCTGACCGGCGTGGGATCGGGTCCGGCGGGAGATCTCCCGGTCGTGCGGGCCGCGGGCGGGCTCGTGTGGCGTCGACGTCGCGGGCAGGTCGAGATCCTTGTGGTCCACCGGCCGCGCTACGACGACTGGAGCTTCCCGAAGGGCAAGCGTGACGGCGACGAACGCGACCGGGACACGGCGCTGCGCGAGGTGCAGGAGGAGACCGGTCTGCGGTGCCGTCTCGGGCCCGAGCTCGGCTCCGGCCAGGAGTACGAGATCGTGGACCGCAAGGGGCGCACCCGCCGCAAGCGGGTGCGGTGGTGGGCCATGACGGTCCAGGACGGCGCCCGGGCCACCTCGGACGGCTCCGACGGAGAGGTGGACCAGGTCCGCTGGGTGCCGCTCGAGGACCTGCGTTCGGGCGGCTCGTTGCTCACCTACGACGAGGACGTCGAGCTCGTTCACCTGCTGGCCACCTCCGGGGTCCTCGACGGGGCCTGAGGCCGGATCCAGCGGCGGCCCGGCCCGCCGAATCCAATGGTTCGCCGATCGTTCACCTCCGCGACACCTGCTGGTCGGTCCGTGTTGGCCGTCCCTCCCTAGGTTGCGCGAGGCCGGGAGTTCCCACCACCCGGTTGAACCGCAGATCCGCACAGAGGAGTCTCCGCATGCACCGTTCCCGTCTCGTCGTCGCTGTCGTGGCGACCGCCGCCCTCTCGCTGCTGGCCGTGGCCTGCGGCGGGGACTCGGAATCCGGTGGCGGTTCCGGCTCGGGCTCCGGTGGCACCGAGCTCACCGGTTCGATCTTCGCGACCGGCTCGTCGACCGTGGAGCCCATCACGGCGCTCGCCGGCGAGTCCTTCAACGGCGAGAACCCCGGCGTCGACATCACGGTCGAGGGGCCAGGCACCGGTGATGGGTTCAAGAAGTTCTGCGCCGGGGAGGCCGACATCGCGAACGCCTCCCGGAAGATCAAGGACGAGGAGGCCGGGCTCTGCCAGGCGGCCGGCGTCGAGTACGTCGAGTTGGCGATCGCCTCGGACGCGTTGACGGTCGTCACGAACGTCGACAACACCGCGGTCACCTGCCTGAAGCTCGAGGACCTCTACGGCCTGGTCGGCCCCGAGTCCGACAACGTGGCGAAGTGGAGCGACGCATCGCAGTTCGGCGCCACGACCCAGCTGCCCGACGCCGAGCTGAAGATCTTCGCCCCCGGCCAGGAGTCGGGCACCTACGACTCGTTCGTCGAACTGGCCCTGTCGAAGATCACCGAGGAGCGTGTCGGTGAGGACCCCCCCAAGGAGACCCGCACCTACGGCGGCCTGGCCGACGACAACGAGATCGTCCGGGGCATCCAGAGCTCGCCCACCTCGTTCGGATGGGTCGGGTTCGCATTCGCCGAGCAGGCCGAGGTCCGCGAGATCGAGGTCGACGGCGGAGAGGGCTGTGTGGCGCCGTCCGCCGAGACGGTGGCCGACGGGTCCTACCCGCTCAGCCGGACCCTCTACATCTACGTGAACAAGGCCAAGGCGGCCGCCTCGCCGGCCCTGCAGGCCTTCGTGACCTACTACCTGGACAACGACGAGCAGTTCGTCTCCGACGCCGGCTACGTGCCGTTGCCGACCGAGCAGCTCGAGGCGTCCAAGGCCACCTGGGCCGCAGTCGTGTCGGGGGGCGCCCCGGCCGAGACCACCACGACCGCCGCCGGCTGACGGCCCGGTCCGAGCAGCGCTGAGGGTGGGGTCCCGGGTGTTGATGAGCGTCACCGGGCACCCCGCCGTCGCGCGAGGCTGAGGGCGCGATGACCACGACCGACCGGGCCCCGGAGGTGACCCTGGCCGACCTGGCCGGTGACCGCCGACGTCGGGCGACCGAGCGGCGGATGCGGTGGGTCTTCCTGGTCGCCGCGTCGAGCGCCATCGTCATCACCGTCGCCATCATCGCCACGGTCGTCGTCGAGGCCGGCCGCTTCCTGGCCGATGTCGAACTCTCGTCCCTGTTCGCCGACGGCTGGTTCCCCCGGGAGGGCAAGTTCGGTCTCCCCACCATCTTCGTGGGGACGCTCTGGATCACGGCCATCGCCATCTGTGTCGCCGGGCCGATCGGTCTCGCCTCGGCGGTCTACCTGTCCGAGTACGCCCGGCCCGGTGTCCGTCGGGTGCTCAAGCCGGCGCTCGAGATCCTGGCCGGCATCCCGTCGGTGATCGTCGGGTTCTTCACGCTGAACTTCATCAGCCCCGAGCTGGTGCAGCGGATCTTCACCTCCGCCGAGCGCGGCAGCCTGCTCGCCGCCGGGGTCGGGGTGGGCGTGTTGATCATCCCCCTCGTGGCGTCGATCTCCGAGGACGCGTTGTCGTCGGTCCCCGACAGTCTCCGGGAGGCGAGCACCGGACTGGGCGCCCGGAAGGTCACGACGACCTTGCGGGTGGTCGTGCCCGCTGCGCTGTCGGGGATCGTGGCCGCCTTCATCGTCGCCGTCTCGCGGGCGATCGGCGAGACCCTCGTCGTGACCCTGGCCGGGGGTGCCGCCGGTGGCGCCGCCTTCGAGGCCGATCCCGCCCGCGCCGGCCTGACCATGACGGCCGCCATGGCCAACCTGGCCAGCGGCTCCGACCAGGTCACCGGTGTCGGCAACGCCGTCCAGAGCCTGTACCTCGTCGGATTCCTGTTGTTCCTGATGACCTTCGGGCTGAACCTGATCGCCGACCGGTTCGTCCGTCGGTTCCGCCAGGAGTACTGACGTGGGAGGAACCCGGACGTGAGCACCGTCCTGACTCCCCCGGACGAGGCGATCGACGCCGAGGTCGCCCGCGCCGTCGAGACCGGCCGGACGCTCGACGCCAGGGGCCTGGCGTTCCAGGGGGCGCTGCTGCTCGCACTCCTCGCTGCGCTCGCCGTGCTCGTGTGGCTCCTCTACTCGGTGGTGGACGGCGCCATCCCGGTGTTCCAGGACCGCTCCGTCGGCGACTTCCTGAGCGGGAAGCTGTCGGGGAGTCCGTCCCGGTTCGGCGTGTCGCAGGGCATCCGCGGGTCCATCGGGATCCTGGTGTTCGTGGGGATCATCGCCTTCCCCCTGGGCGTCGCCGCCGCGGTGTACCTGGAGGAGTACGCAACGGACAACCTGTTCTCCCGAACGGTCAACGTGCTGGTGCGGAACCTGGCCGGGGTTCCGGCAGTGGTCTACGGGCTCCTCGGACTGTTCGTCTTCAAGGGCCTCCTCGGCGACCTGACCGGCGGATCGTCACTGATGAGCGCCGGGCTGACCATGGCGATCCTGGTGCTGCCGGTCGTGGTGATCACCGCCGCCGAGGCGATCCGCGCCGTGCCCCAACCGCTGCGCGAGGCCGGCTACGGGCTGGGGGCGACCCAGTGGGAGGTCATCCGCACGCAGGTCCTGCCCTACGCCGCTCCCGGGATCCTGACCGGCACCGTGCTGAGCTTCGCCCGGGCGCTCGGTGAGGCCGCACCGCTCCTCATCATCGGGACCGCCACCGGGCTGTTGACCAGCTCGGGCGGGAGCGTCCTCGACCAGCTGCAGGGGAACTACACCGCCCTGCCCATGTTGGTGTACGTCGCCACGAAGCGGCCGGCCGAGGAGTGGCTGTCACTCGCCTCGGCGTCGGCCCTGGTGCTGCTCGTGGTGTTGTTGGTGGCCAATTCGGCTGCAATCCTTGCCCGCAACCACTTCGAGAAGAGGCGCTCGTGAGCGACGAGTCGATCCTGGAGGACCACGTGGGCGAAGGACCCATCACCGCCGGTGACCCCAGCGACCCGCGCGACGAGGCCCCGACGGTCCACCTGGAGGTGGCGCACTCCACGCCCGCCCCGGCGTCGGATCGGTACACGGTGTTCCGCACGCACGGCCTGTCGGTGCTCTACTCGGGCTTCCGCGCCGTGCGCGGCGTCGACCTGGACATCGCACGCAGCGAGATCACCGCGTTCATCGGCCCGTCCGGTTGCGGCAAGTCGACGGTCATCCGCTGCTTCAACCGCATGAACGACCTGATCCCCACGGCGGTCGTCGAGGGGTCGATCGACTACCACGGCGTCAACCTGTACGACCCGAAGGTCAACCCGGTGGAGGTCCGCCGACGGATCGGGATGGTCTTCCAGAAGCCGAACCCGTTCCCCAAGTCGATCTACGACAACGTCGCGTACGGACCCCGGATCGGTGGCATCAGGAAGCGGACCGAACTCGACGAGATCGTCGAACGGTCGCTCACCAAGGCGGCACTCTGGGACGAGGTGAAGGACCGGCTGAAGGAGTCGGCCATGGGGATGTCGGGCGGCCAGCAGCAGCGGCTCTGCATCGCTCGGGCGATCGCCATCGAGCCCGAGGTGCTGCTCATGGACGAACCGTGCTCGGCCCTCGACCCGATCGCCACGGCCCGCATCGAGGACCTGATGCGAGAGATCAAGACCGACTACACGATCGTGATCGTGACCCACAACATGCAGCAGGCAGCCCGGGTCAGCGACCGGACCGCCTTCTTCGCCACCGAGATCGACACCGACAGCGACCGTCGGACGGGCCTGCTCGTCGAGTACGACACGACCGAGAAGGTCTTCTCGAATCCCGCCGACGAGCGGACCGAGCAGTACATCACCGGCCGGTTCGGCTGAGCGGGGACGGGGGGAACCGGTGGAGTCACTGCGCAACGAGTTCCAGGAGGAACTCGAGAACCTGCGGTCCGACCTGATCCGCCTCGGCGCCATGGTCTCCGAGACCATCGGACGCGGGACCGCCGCGCTGTTGGACCGGGACCTGCACGCCGCCCAGGTGCTGATCGACGGCGACGACGTCATCGACGACTTCTGCCTTGGCCTGGAGGAGCGCTGCTGCCAGTTGCTCGCGCTGCAGGCACCGATCGCGGGCGACCTGCGGTTCGTGCTGACGACCTTGCGGCTGATCTCGGAACTGGAGCGGTCCGCCGACCTGATGGTCAACGTCTGCAAGGCGTCCCGTCGCATCTACGACGTCGAGTTCGGGCCGCAGCTCCGCGGACTGATCGAGCAGATGGGGGTGGAGGCTGGGTTCCTGATCCGGGCGGCCATCGACTCCTACGTCGACGCCGACACGTCGCTCGCCGCTGCGCTCGACGACATCGACGACCGGCTCGACGAGCTGCAGGTCAACTACGTCCAGGCCATCTTCACCCGGCACTCCGACGAGCACCTGGGCCTGCAGGGCGCGGTGCAGCTGGCGATGATCGGGCGCTACTACGAGCGGATCGGTGACCACGCGGTCAACATCGGGGAACGCGTGATGTACATGGTCACCGGGTGGCTCCCGGAGCACAGTGGCTCGGCCCGCCACCGGCTGCGCGGCCTGGGGGCCGAGGACGACGCCCGTCCGTCGCTCCGCCTGGAGCAGGGTGGCGTCGATCCGGGTGCGGTGTCCCCGCCTGCTCCCGACGGCGACGGGGGTTGATGGTGGACCCGGCCTGGCTGGTCGCCGCGGTCTGCCTGGTCGGCCTGGTCGTCGCGCTCGTCCTCCTGGGCCGGTCGCGTCGAGCGAGCGAGGAGCTGCACGCCCGGTTGGACCGACTCGCCCGGGAGCAGCGGATGGAGGAGCGCGCGTCGGACCCCGACCCGGATGCGGCGCCGGCCGCCACGGCACCGACCGACGATGCGTCGGGCGCGCTCGTCGACCGCCTCCAACAGGCGGTCGACCGGCTCGAGCACGGTGTCGTCATCTGGGACGCGGACGGTGCCGAGCTCTACCGCAACCAGGCGGCCGCCTCGCTCGCCGAGGCCCGCGACGGCCACGTCCTCGTCGCCGCGGCCGTCGAGGAGCTGCTCGCCGAGGCCGCGACCGGCCGTCACGTGCGCCGGGTCGTCGAGCTGTTCGGCCCACCTGCTGAGTCCTTCGTCGTCGCCGCATCGCCGACGGCTCCGGGCGGTGGCGGGGGAGCGATCGCCGTGGTCGAGGACCGTTCACTGCAACGGCGCACCGAGACGGTGCGTCGCGACTTCGTCGCCAACATCTCCCATGAACTCAAGACGCCGATCGGGGCGCTCGGCCTGCTCGCCGAAACCCTCCGCGACGAACCCGACCAGGAGATCGTCGAACGACTCGCTGGGCGGATGATCGTCGAGGCCGACCGGCTCAGTCGCACCGTCGACGACCTGCTCGAGTTGTCCCGGATCGAGTTCGGCGACGACGCCGAATTCGGCACCGTCGCGGTGCTCGCGGTCGTCGCCGAGGCCGAGGGTCGGATCGCGTCCGCCGCCGAGCAGGCCGGGATCAGCGTGCGCTCCGAGGTCGCCGCCGATGTCGCGGTCGACGGCGACCAGCGCCAGCTCGTCTCGGCGGTGTTCAACCTGTTGGACAACGCCGTCAAGTACTCCGCTGCCGACTCCGAGGTGCTCGTCGAGGCGGTCGACGATCCGGGCGACGGGGTGGTCCGCCTCTACGTGACGGATCGCGGTGTCGGCGTCCCACGTCGGGATCTGGACCGGATCTTCGAGCGCTTCTACCGGGTGGACCGGGCGCGCAGCCGCGAGACCGGCGGGACCGGGCTGGGCCTGGCGATCGTCCGGCACGTCGCCAGCAACCACGGCGGCGACGTCCAGGTCGACTCGACCGAGGGTGTCGGGTCGACCTTCACCCTGGTCCTCCCGCGTGCCGAGGCGTCGGGGAGCGGCCCCGGTCAGCGGGCGAGGTTCGCGACCGGCGCACCGGACCCCGTCGACGACGGGTCGACCGATGGTCCGGACCTTCGGTTTCAGGTGGATCAGGACGAGTTCGACGAGCGGATGCTCGACGGGGTGGAGGTGGACAGGTGAGCACGACGACACCGACGGTGCTGGTGGTGGAGGACGAGGAGGCGTTCATCGACGCGCTCACGGTCGGGCTCCGACGTGAGGGATTCGAGATCGAGGTCGCCCGGGACGGCGCCGAGGCACTCGACCGCTTCGACGAGATCCGCCCGGATCTGGTGCTGCTCGACGTGATGCTGCCGACCGTGTCCGGCCTGGACGTCTGCCGCGAGATGCGCCAGCGCAGCGAGGTACCGATCATCATGGTCACCGCGAAGACCGCCGAGATCGACACCGTCGTCGGACTGGAGGTCGGCGCCGACGACTACGTCACCAAGCCCTATCGCCTACGTGAGCTGGTCGCCCGGATGCGCGCCGTGCTCCGACGCCAGCCGCGCAGTGCCGAGACGCCGGTCGAGCCGAACGACGTGATGCGTCACGACGGGATCGAGCTCGACACCGACAGCCACGAGGTGCGGGTGCACGGCGAGCTGGTCAGCCTGCCGCTCAAGGAGTTCGAGCTGCTGCAGCTCCTCATGGAGAACGCCGGTCGGGTGCTGCCTCGCTCGACCCTGATCGACCGGGTCTGGGGCAGCGACTACGTCGGCGACACCAAGACGCTGGACGTCCACATCAAGCGTCTGCGCTCCAAGGTCGAGGACGATCCGTCCAGCCCGGCCAGGATCGTCACGATCCGGGGACTCGGCTACAAGTTCGTCGCCAACCGGGCCTGAGCGACGGTGCGCACCGGCCCCGACGGGGGTCCGTGCCGCCTCGTAGCATGACGCCGTGAGCGACCACGACCAACGGTCGTCCCCGGAGCCACGGGGTGGTCCCGGCGCCGAGGGGCCCCGCCGCGTCCAGCGTGATCGACGTGAACCACGCCGATCCGCCGGCGGTCCGAACGGTCTGGCCGAGGTGGCGCGCACCCCGTTCGGACGACTCGCCGTCGCCCACCTGCTGTCGGTCGCAGGCGACGCCCTGGTCGCCATGGCGCTGGCGGGCTCACTGTTCTTCGACGTGGACCCGTCCGGTGCCAGGTGGCGGATCGCGCTGTACCTGCTCTTCACCATGGCGCCCTTCGCGCTGGTCGGGCCGCTGATCGGACCCGCCATGGACCGGGCCCGGGGTGGACACCAGCTGGTTCTCGTCGGCTCGGCCGCAGGCCGGGCGCTGCTCGCCGTCCTCATGGTGTCCGCCGTCGCCAACGACAGCCTCTGGTTGTTCCCCGAGGCGTTCCTGATGCTCGTGCTCGCCAAGACCTACCAGGTCGCCAAGGCCGCGGTCGTGCCCACGGTCGTGCACTCCGATGCGGAACTGGTCGAGGCCAACTCCAAACTCCAGTTGCTGTCGGGGCTGGGGGGATTCGCCGCCGGCATCCCCGGAGCCGTCCTCCTGCTCATCGGCGCCGGCCACGTGATGGCGCTGGCAGCGGTCGCGTTCACAGCGGCGGTCGTTGCGGCGGCGTACGTGCCGCGCACCACTGTGGCGGCCGAACCGGCTGGCACCGAGGAGAAGGCGGAGCTCCGGAGCGCGGGAGTGCTCACGTCGGCATCGGCGATGGGCACCCTGCGGGCGATCGTCGGATTCGTCACCTTCCTGTTGGCCTTCGCCCTCCGTGGCGACACCGGACCACCCCCATCAGGAACGGCGCTCGGGCGACTCGCCGGGAGCCGGTTGGTGGACGAGCAGGTGTCGGTCGCCGAGGTGTTCGCCCCGGTCGGACCACCGGCGTGGCACTTCGGGGTCATCCTCGCCATGAGCGTCGCGGGTGGGCTCCTGGGGGCGGCCGTGTCGCCACTGCTCCGCCGTCGATTCCCAGAGGAGTACCTGCTCGCCGTCGCGGTCGGCCTGGCGATCGTTGCGGGCGGGGTGGGATTCCTGTTCGGAGGCCTGCTCGGTCAGGCGGGTCTCGCCCTGCTGGTCGCCGTCGCGGCCACGTCCGCCAAGCAGGCCTTCGACGCCGTGGTCCAGCGCGACGCACCCGATGCCAACCGCGGCCGGTCCTTCGCCCGCTTCGAGTCGCGGTTCCAGGTGGCCTGGGTACTGGGGGCGTTCGTGCCGGTCCTGATCCCCATGCCCACGCGGCTGGGCTCGATCTTCGTCGGGGCCGCCGCCGCCGCCGCCGGCGCGTTGTACCTGGCGGGGATGTCGGCGGTTCGCCGTGGCCAGCAGCCACCCCGCATGCCGACGGTCCGTCAGGTGAGCTCGAACGTCCGCCGTTCGGTGTCCGAGCGTCGCGCCCGGCGCCAGGCCGACTCCGAGTAGCGATCTGCGGCTCCAGAGCGCGACACGTACCCCGCGCGCGACCCCTATGTCGGTGATGGGGTCAGGTCCAGTCGTCGGGGAGGGTGTCGGGGATCTCGATCCCGCCCAGGTCGTCGTCGCCCTCCCGGTCCCCGCTCTCGACGCCCACCCGGGCCAGCCACAGACCCGGGGCGTCCAGTTCGGCCGGCGTCGGCAGCGTCTCCGCCGACGACCACAGCACCTGCAGCACCTCGGCGCCGGCCCGCTCCACCAGACCCTCGACGAATGCGGCCCCCCGGTCGAAGGTCGCCTGGGACAACTCGAGTCCGAAGATCCGTTCCACGAACCTGGCCTCGGGTCCGAACTCGACCCGTCGGCGACGGAGCGCCTCGGTCACCTGGGCGTAGTCACTGATGAGTCGGCCACCGATCCGGTCCAACACGACGTCCACGTACCCCTCGATCACCGCGACCGACGCCTGGATCCGGGGCATCAGCGCCCGCTGTGCCGGTGACTGCATGGCGCCCAGCAGCAGGTCGGGATCCCCTGCGAGCCGTTGGACGGCCGCCATGTCGGGCTCGCCCGAGCCCAGCAGGTCGTCGATGCCCAGCTCGCGCATCCGTCGGTCGAGTTCCTCGGGGTCGTGGTCGAAGCCGCCGGCGTACTCGCCCAACAGCGCCGTGAGGTGATCGCGCACGTGGGGGAGCGAGAGCACCTGGTGGTGGACAACGTCGGACAGGCAGACCCACAGCCGGATCGACTCCTCGGGCAGGCTCCAGCTCCGGGCGAACTCGTCGACGTTCGACAGGACCATCGACAACGGCTCGTCGACCGGTCGCGGGATCGGCAGCTCGTAGTGGCCGAGCGCCCGGGCCGCCAGGTGCCCGGCGGTGCTCCCGGCCATCATGCCGAGCAGCATGGGCCCCATCATCCCCATGACCTGACGGATGAGCGCCTCGGGGGACATCCCGAACGGCGTCGCCGCCTCGGTCGGATCGCCACCCAGGTCGGCCTCCAGCCCGCCGAGCTGCGCCTGGAGCGCCTGCCCGATCGATCCGGCGATCCGCTCCAGCAGATCCTGTTCGTCCCGCAGGAACGTCCGCGCCCACTGCGAGCGGTTCAGCGGGACCAGGCGGACCGGCGCGTCGAGCGGTCGACCGGTCGCGTCCTGGACCTGCAGCTCCGCCACCCGGGCGAGCTGCTCGACGGCCATCCGGTCGACCGGATCCACGTTCGACTCCGGGGCGCCCTTCGAGGCGATCGAGCCGGCGAGCTGCGCGGCGGAGTCCCACGGCCCGGACGAACCGGCGCCCGACAGCATCCGGGTCAGGTCCTGGAGGAAGAAGCCGATGTCGCCCAGGTCGCCCGCCCCGGGACCGAGGTTGAAGCCGAAGCCGAAGCCGCCGGCACCGGTCCGGTCCTCGTCGTCCCCGGATCGGTCGTCATCGGGCGGGTCCGTGCTCACTCCCTCATGCTAGGACGCCACCTCCGCCCGGCGTGTTCGGGTCGGCGGCCTCCCGGCGCGTGCCGGATCCGTGGCCGCGCCCGGGCTCAACCGCCGCCGGTGCCGACGAAGGTCCCGGTCGTCGGAGGTGACGGTTCGATCGGCGGGCCGCCCGGGTCGGGCGTGGACTGCTGCGCCGACACCGAGGACAGGCGATCCACGACCACGGCCAGGTCCTCGGCGCTCGTGAACACGAGGTCGCCCGAACCGGTTCGCTCGGACACGACGACACCGACGAGTCGACCGTCCTCGTCGTAGACGACGCCGTCGGTGCCGGTGGTCGCCGACGTCTGCTCACCGGTGATCCCGGCGACGGCGACGCTCGACGCGGTCACAGCCCCTGAACCGCCGTCGGCGAGGAACATGCCTCGACGGCGCGTCCCGTCCGCCTGCACCTCGTCGACGTCGGCAGCGGCGACGCTCGTCGACCACCGCTGCGCTCGCTGCTCCGCGACCGAGGCCGAGTAGACGACCAGGCGGTCGCCGACGTCCGGCTCGTCGGCGAGCTCGACCGTGCGACCGACGGGCGAGTCGACCCGGAGCAGCACGACCCCGTGGTCCGGGTCCGCCCCCACGAGGCGCGCCAGCAACGGTTCACGTCCGGTGACGGCGACCCACACCTGCGTCCCGGTGTCCACGCCCTCGGCGCGGGTGACGATCTGGTCGTCGCTCCCGATCAGCACCCCGGTGCGGGCCGAGGTCCCACCGGCGGAGACGAGTGTCAGCGACACGACCGCAGAGGGATCACCACCACCACCCGCCGCCTGTTCATCGGAGGACGGCACCCAGCCCCACCCCAGTGCGACGCCCACCGCGATCAGGGCGCCGCCGAGTGCGAGGGCCGCCACGGCGGCGATCCGACGGGGCCGGGCCCGGTCCTGTTGTTGCCGTGCCTGCATCGCCACCTCGCTCGGGTGGCGCCAGCCGCGTTCGCCGTCGGGCCGGGACCCGACGTGCTCCGGATCGCCCCCGACGTCGTCGAACGGGTCGTCGGGGCGGGAGGGGGGCACGGGGTCGAAGATAACGACCCGGACGGTCGAGATGGTCGCGCCACCATCCGGCTACGGGCGGAGCCGTCGTGTTCCCTACGATGGTCGGATGCCGGCCGACCACCTCACCGAGGACCACGCCCTCGTCGAGGACCACGCCGTCGCCTCCGCCGGGTGCGCCGATCTGCTGACCGACTCGGTGTGGTGCGGACTCCGGCCCGCACACCTGCCCGTCGCCGAGGTCGAGGCCTGGGTCCGCCGACCGTCGTCGGGTGCGGTCGTGACCTTCGTCGGCACGGCCCGTGACCACTCCGACGGTCGCAGCGGTGTGACCGAGCTCGTCTACGAGGCCTACGAGCGCTACGCGATCCGCCAGATGACCCGGGTGGTCGATGAGGCCCGTCGACGGTGGCCGACCCTGGAGCGCAGCGCGGTGCTGCACCGGACCGGGTCGGTGCCAGTGGGTCACGACGCCGTCGTCGTCGCCGTCTCGTCGCCCCACCGTGACGAGGCGTTCCCCGCCGCCGCCTACGTCATCGAGGCAGTCAAGGCCACGGCGCCGATCTGGAAGCTGGAGCGCTGGGCGGGCGGGGAGTCCTGGTCCGACCACTGTCACTGCGCCGACCGGGACGCGCTGGCCCGGTTCGGGCTGCTGGGGGCGGGGACGGTCGGCTGATGGGCAACCTGTTGTTCCTGATCGTGCCCGCGGCGCTGGCGGCGGTGGCAGTGACCATCGTCTGGTTGCGCAACCGTCCGGAGACCTCGCCGACCTCGGGTATCGACCGCTTCAGCGAGCAGATGGCCGCGTTGGCGCCCGAACGGGTCGAGGATCGCGTCGGGGTCTCGGTGTTGACCACGACCGACGACGAGCCGGCTGAACCACCCGGCGCCGACGCCGCTGACGCCGGGGACGACCCGGACGAGGGTGCCGGGGACGACCCGGCCGAGCCCGACGACGATGAGCCTGCTGAGCCGCTCGGTCCCGCCGATCCGGGCGCAGCGGACGTGGATGGCGTCAGGGACGGGGCCTCGTAGTGGCCCGCGACCTGGCGATCGACCTGGGCACGGCCAACACGCTGGTGTACGCCCGCGGCGAGGGCATCGTGTTGAACGAGCCGTCCGTGATCGCCCTCAACAGCCGCACCAACGAGGTGCTGGCGATGGGCCGTGAGGCCTGGAAGATGATCGGCCGCACCCCCAGCTACATCGTGGCGGTCCGGCCGCTCCGTCAGGGTGCGATCACCGACTTCGAGGTCACCCAGGAGATGATCCGCCTGTTGTTGAAGCGGGTCGGGGTGAACCGCTTCAACCGGCCGCGGGTCGTGATCTGTGTGCCGTCCGCGATCACGGCGGTCGAGAAGCGGGCGGTGACCGAGGCCGCCCGCAAGGCCGGTGCGGTCGAGGCCCAGCTCATCGAACAGCCGATGGCCGCCGCCATCGGGTCGGGGCTGCCGATCAACGAACCGGCCGCCAACATGGTCGTCGACATCGGAGGCGGCACCTCGGAGACGGCGCTCATCTCGCTGGGCGGCGTCGTGGCCCTGAAGGCGGTGCGCGTCGGTTCCTTCGACATCGACGCAGCGATCATCACCTACATCCGACGCGAGTACGGGATCGCGATCGGCGAACAGACCGCCGAGGAGATCAAGATCCTGATCGGGTCGGCGCACGTGACCCAGAACGAGATGCGCGCCGAGGTGCGGGGGCGCGAGCTGATGTCGGGTCTGCCGAAGACGGTCATCCTGTCGGCCTACGAGGTCCGCGAGGCGATCGCCGATCCGGTGAACACCATGGTCGACTCGGTCCTCGCCTGTGTGTCCGAGGCGCCGCCCGAGCTCGCCCAGGACCTGATCGAACGGGGCATCCACCTGGTCGGCGGCGGATCGCTGCTGAAGGGTCTGGACCTGCGCCTGGCCAAGGAGACCGAGGTCCCCGTCCAACTCGTGCGCCAGCCGCTCGAGTCCGTCGTGCTCGGAGCCGGCCGGGTGATCGAGTCCTACGAGGAGCTCCGCGACATGTTCATGTCGAGTCGTCGCTGAACGACGGTGTCCGTCCCGGGGTCGGGTTCCCGACCGTGGGGACCGGCAGCGGGTTAGGATCCACGAACCCCAGTTCCGGCGTCCGGTCGGGATCGGGTGAAGGGATCCGGTGTGGCACTGCTGGAGGTCGAGGGGATCGGGGTCCGCTTCGGCGGCGTCGTGGCCCTGGACGGGCTGAGCTTCTCCATCGAGGAGCACGAGATCTGCGCCCTGATCGGACCGAACGGTGCCGGCAAGACGACCTTCTTCAACGTCGTCAGCCGCCTGTACGAACCGACCGAGGGGTCGATCCGCTTCGCCGGCCAGGACCTGCTGAGCCTGCCGGCGCACGCGATCGCCGGTCTGGGCGTGGCGCGGACCTTCCAGAACCTGGCCCTGGTGCCGGGCCTGACGGTGCTCGAGAACGTGATGATCGGCGCCCACGCCCGGACCAGCGGGGGCTTCTGGGGCAGCGCACTCGGGCTGCCGGTGCGCTCGGCCGAGCGACGCACCCGCGACGACGCCATGGGTCTGCTCGGCGACCTGGGCCTGGCGGCCGTCGCCAACCGTCCGGCCGCCGGCCTGCCCTACGGCACGCTGAAGCGCATCGAGCTCGCCCGGGCGCTCGCGGCGCGCCCCCGGCTGTTGATGCTCGACGAGCCGGCGAGTGGCCTGACGCACGCCGAGGTCGCCGAACTGGGGGCGACCATCCAGCGGTTGCGTGACGAGTTCGAGTTGACGGTGCTCCTGGTCGAGCACCACATGGGGATGGTCATGAGCATCTCCGAGCACGTCGTGGTGATGGAGTTCGGCCAGAAGATCGCCGATGGCACGCCGGGCGAGGTCGCCGACGATCCGGCGGTCATCGCCGCCTACCTGGGCGCGGCCTCGTGACGGCGCTCGCCGTGCGCGACGTGCAGGCCGGCTACGGGCCGGTGCAGGTGCTGACCGGGGTCTCGCTCGACGTCAGCGCCGGAGAGGTGGTCGTGGTACTCGGCGCCAACGGGGCCGGGAAGACCACACTGCTGCGGGCCATCTCGGGGATGATCCCCGTCCAGGGTTCGGTGCAGCTCGACGGGGCCGAGGTCGCCGGCCGGCGGCCCGAGGACCTGCTGCGCCTCGGCGTGGCGCACGTCCCCCAGGGGCGGGGCACGTTCAACGACCTGACGGTCGACGACAACCTGCGAGTGGGTGGGTTCACCCGCAGCGCCGACGAGGTCGCGGCCGACGCCGAGCGCTGGCTCGACCTGTTTCCCCGGCTGCGGGAACGTCGCGAGCAGCTCGCCGGGAGCATGAGCGGCGGTGAGCAGCAGATGCTGGCGATCGCCCGGGCGCTGATGAGCCGACCGAGCCTCCTGCTGCTGGACGAGCCGTCGCTCGGCCTGGCGCCACTCGTGACGCGCGACGTGTTCGACTCGATCCAGAGCATCGTCGCCGAGTTGGGCACCGGGGTGCTGGTCGTCGAGCAGAACGCGAACCTGGCGCTGGGGATCGCCGACCGTGGCTACGTCCTCGAGACGGGCACCGTGGTCTCGAGCGGCACGGCGGCCGAGTTGTCCGCCGACGACTCGATCCGACGGGCGTACCTGGGGGTCTGACGGTGGAGCTCTTCATCCAGCGGGTGTTCGACGGCCTCCAGGCGGGGGCGATCTACGCCATCCTGGCGCTCGCGATCGTCGTGATCTTCCGGGCCTCGGGACTGTTGAACTTCGCGCAGGGTGAGCTGGCGATGTTCACGACGTTCGTCGCCTGGGCGATGCTCGACGCCGGCCTGCCGTGGTGGGCGGCGACGATCCTGTCGACGGTCGTCGGGTTCATCATCGGCGCCGTGCTCTACCGGCTGCTGATCGTCCGACTGGGTGGACCGGCGGGCAACCCGTTGGCGATCGTGATCGTGACCATCGGGCTCTTTCTGATCCTGAACGACGGCGCGGGGATCATCTGGGGGTCGAACCCGGCGAAGGTGCCGCGCATCTTCGGCGACGGACGCGTGGAGTTCCTGGGTGCCGGCATCTCGGTCCAGGTGATCGGTCTGCTCGCCGTCCTGGCCGTGCTGGTGGTCGGCTTCGGCCTGCTCTTCCAGCGGACCAAGCTCGGCCTGGCGCTCCGGGCCGTCACCTCCAACCAGGAGTCGGCGGCGCTGGTCGGCATCAAGGTGGTGAGCACGCTGATGATCGGCTGGGGTCTGGCCGCAGCCATCGGCTCGATCGCCGGGACGTTCACGGCCTCACAGAACCTGAGCGTCGACACCAACATGATGCAGATCGCGCTCATCTACGCGTTCGCCGCTGCGACGCTCGGTGGGTTCGACAGCCCGCTCGGCGCCGTGGTCGGGGGGCTGATCATCGGGCTGGTCTCGGAACTCGTCGTCGGCTACGTCGACATCATCGGTCCGGACCTGCGCCTGCTGCCCGGCTTCGTCCTGGTCCTCGTGGTGCTGCTGGTCCGACCCCAGGGCATCTTCGGCTCGGCACAGGTGGCCCGGGCGTGAGCACCCGCCTGCGTTGGGCCCTCTTCGGTGTCCTGCTCGTCGTCGCCGCTGCGCTCCCCCAGTTCGTGGACGCCGGCACCGTCAACCGGCTGAGCGAGGTGCTGTGGGTGGCGGTGGCGGCGCTCGGGCTGGCGCTGGTCACCGGGTTCAACGGCCAGATCTCACTCGGTCACGGTGCCTTCGTCGGGTTCGGTGCGTACGTCACGATGATCCTGACGGTCGACTACAACGTGCCGTTCGCCCTCGCCGGCGTCATCGCCGTCCTGGGCGCATTCGTCGTCGGCGTGGCCGTCGGGCTGCCGGCGCTGCGCATCACCGGCGTGTACCTGGCGCTGGTCACCCTGGGCCTCGCCGTCCTGTTCCCGCAGTTGGTCGTCCGGATCGGCGACATCACCGGCGGCACCGTCGGCCGACAGCTCCTGCCCCGGCCGGGTTACGGCGACTCGGCCCTCCTCGAGGAACTGGGCCAGCGGAAGTTCCTGGGGCAGGCAGGCTTCCGGGCACCGGGGTGGAGCGGCCTGGCCGACGACCAGTGGCGCTTCTACGTCTTCGCCGTGGTCGCGCTCGTGGCGTTCCTCCTGGTCCGCAACCTGACCCGCTCCCGGATCGGACGCAGCCTGGTGGCCATCCGGGACAACGAGACCGCCGCCGAGGTCGCCGGCGTCCGGGTCGACCGGACCAAGGTGATCACCTTCGGTCTGTCGGCGGCGATCGCCGCGGTCGGCGGGTGGATGTTCGCCGTGTTGAACAACCAGGTGTCGCCGACCTCGTTCACGATCACCCTGTCGATCACGCTGCTCGTCGCCGCGGTCCTCGGCGGCGCCGCCAGCATCGTGGGTCCCCTGATCGGGGCGACCGTCGTGGTCATGCTGCGTGAGGTCATCCCGGCTGACAGCCAGCGGTTCTCACAGGTGGTGTTCGGCATCGTCCTGATCGTCGTCATGCTCGTCGCCCCCGGCGGCATCGTCGGTATCTACAAGCGGGTCGAGGCCTCCGTCCAGCGTCGCCGTTCGCTAGCGTCCACCCCCGGTCCCCCTGATCCGTCAGGTCCCGATGAGTCCGCAGTCCCCGCCCGAACACAGGAGGCATGACATGACCACTGGCACCCGCCAGAACATCCGGGGTTCCGGCCGAACCCGCCGAACCGGCTGGCGCATCGGCGCCGTGCTGCTCGCCGTCGGTCTGGTGGCCGCTGCGTGCGGTGGCCGCGACGAGTCCGGCGGCGGCGGTGGCGACGAGGGCTCCTCGACCACGGCCCCCGAGGCGGTGAACGTCGCCGACCCGGCGGAGTGCACCAACTACGTCGGCACGACCGGGGCCGACGGCGCAACGATCAAGATCGGGAACTCGCTCCCGCAGTCGGGCACGTTCAAGGTGTTCGACAAGGTGCGGGTCGGCATCAACGCCTACTTCCAGTTCGCCAACGCCGGTGGCGGCGTCCAGAACAAGCAGCTCGAGCTGGTGTCGCTCGACGACGCCTACCTGCCCGAGCGCACCCGGGCCAACGCCGAGACGCTGACCCAGTCCGATGGCGTCTTCGCCCTGTTGGGTCTGGTCGGCACCGAGAACAACAAGGCCGTCCAGCAGTACTTCGCCGAGACCGGCCAGTGCGTCCCCAACCTGGCGGTGGCCACCGGGTTCCCGGGTTTCGGCGCCCCCGACAAGGATCCGTGGATCATCAACGGCCTGCCCAACTACGGGCTCGAGTCGGTGGCCTTCGCGGACTACCTGGAGAAGAACAAGCCCCAGGCGAAGGTCGCGATCCTGTCGCAGAACGACTCGTTCGGTGAGTCCTACGTGACGGCCTTCAAGCAGGCGATCGAGGGCTCGGGCGTGACCGTGGTGGCCGAGGAGACCTTCGACCCGCGGGCGGAGTCGAACGCCCAGGGTCAGGTCACGACGCTGGCCGGCTCACAGGCCGACGCCCTGCTGCTCGGTGTGACCTCCATCCCCTGTCCGACGGCACTCAAGTCGATCCAGGACTCGGGGTGGAAGCCGCTCACGTACGTGACGCTCACCTGCTCCTCGAAGGTGCTCATGGACCTGGCCGGTCCGGCCGCCGAGGGCACGATCAGCACCCGGGCGACCTACGACCCGTCGGATCCGATCAACCAGTCCCAGGCGAGCGTCCAGGAGTTCCGGACCGAGGGCGCCAAGTACGGCCTGGCCCCCGAGGACCTGGACGACCTGAACGTGGCCACCGGCTGGAACTTCGGGGCCTACCTGGTCCAGCTGTTGAAGGCGTCGCCCGAGTTGGAGCGATCCAAGGTGATGAACACGGCGTGGTCGCAGTCCGGTGTGACCTTCGGGATGAACCTGGACGGGATCCAGTGGACGACGAACGGCGCCGAGGATCCGTTCGGCTACGAGCAGTTGCAGTTCGTCACCCGGACGGGCGGCAAGTGGGTGCCCGAGGGTGAGATCATCGACTACGGGTCGCAGCTCGCCGAGCAGGGCGGCAACTGACGCTCGGCTCGTGACGACCGGACACGGTCGTCACGAGCCGTCACGACACCTCGATGCGACGACCCCGTCCCCGCACCATCAGGGGGCGGGGTCGTCCGCGTCACGGCGACGTGGGCGGATGCGCACGGGGCTCGGGCGGGTCGCCGGATCCTCGGTCGCGTCGTCGGTCACGTCACCGGTCACATCATCGGGGGAGCGCAGGTCCTCGGCGATCTGGCGGACCTGCAGGTCACGGTCACCTGCGAGCCGGGTGAGCACGTCGTCCACCCGGGGGTCGTCGAAGGCCGCGGTCGCGACGGCGACACGCCGACGGACCGCAGCGACGTCGTCGGCGGCGGCGACGACCACCTCGATGATCCGGGGCTCCAGGCCGAGTTCCCCGACCCGGCCCTCACCTGCGAGCGATCCGAGTGCGGCGACCGCGGCCTCTCGGACCAGTGCGTCGGTGTGGTCGGTCGCCAGCTCCGCCAGTCGGATGACACCGGTCGCGGTCAGGTCCGCCCGTTCGCCGCACGCCGCGCAGGCCTCCTCGACGACGGTGTCCTCTGCGTCGTCGAGTCGCTCGACCAGTGCGTCGAGCGCCAGGTCGGTGCGGGCGGCGATCCGGCAGGCCCGCCGGCGGACGGCGACGTCCGGATCGCGGAGTCCGGCCTGCAGGAGGGCTCCGCTCAGCGCGCCGCTCCGGAGGATCGCCCCGAGCGCTGCGGCCCGGACACCCGGATCCTCGTCCGCGAGTGCGGCCACCGCAGCAGCCGCATCACCGGTGTGGCCGGCTGCGACTGCCCGGGAACGTCGTTCCGCCACGGTCGGCTCGACACCCGGGTGAACCGCAGGTGACGCCGGCGTTGCCGGGCGGACACGGGGATGCCGACCCCCGGAAGGTTCGTCGGATCCATTGGCGGTCGACCCCCCGGGCACCCCTACACTGTGGCCGACTCGCAGCAGGCAGGAGGACCTCGTGTCGCACATGGTGATTTTCCAGACGCCCGGCGGAAGCCCCGGCTACAACCAGTTCGACTCGCTCTCCGAAGCGGTCTCGTTCGTCGAGAAGCTCCGGAACGAGCAGGGGATCGAGAACGCCCGGATGTTCGCGCTCGAGGAGATCAAGTTCGAGATCCGCACCGTCTACAAGGTCGAGGTGCAGGCGCTGAACGCTGGATCGGCAGGGCGGTCGGCTCCTGCTCCGGCGGCGCAGCCTGCTCCGGCCCCGGCGGCCGCCCCCCAGCCGTCGGCGCAGCTGGCTCCTGCTCCTGCGCCCGCCCCTGCGCAGCCTGCTCCGGCGGCCGCCCCGGCGCAGCCTGCTCCGGCCCCTCAGCC
>CAIYGQ010000005.1 GCA_903925745.1 uncultured Actinomycetes bacterium
CGAGGAACGCCAGCGGGCCTGGGCTCTGGCACTGCTCAGCCACCCGATCGACCCCGACGGAGCGGCCCGGGCCGCGGCCGAGGTCACGGAGTTCCTGCGGCCGACCCTGGCCGAGCGTCGCGCCGCACCACGAGAGGACGTGGTCTCACGACTGCTGACCGCCCAGGTGGACGGCGTGGGGCTGACCGACGAGCAGGTGGCCTCGCACGTCCGGCTGCTCTACGCGGTCGGCGCCACCACCACCTCCGACGGTCTCGGCACCCTGCTGCGACGGGTGCTCACCGAACCCGGACTCTGGGCACGACTGCGAGCGGACCGATCGCTCCTCCCGGCGGTCGTCCACGAGTCGCTGCGGACCGAACCGCCCGTGGCGCTGCTGCCCCGGCTCGCCGTCGACGGCGGATCCGTGGCCGGCGTCGAGCTGCCGCCGGGCGCGCTCGTGCTGTGCGGGATCGCGGCGGCGAACCGCGACCCAGCGGTCTTCACCGAGCCGGACCGGTTCGACCCGGAACGACCGGAGACCGAGGTGCTGACGTTCGGGTTCGGCTCCAAGTTCTGCCCGGGTTCGCACCTGGCGCGCCAACAGCTCGTGGCTGCGACCGACGTGCTGATCGAGCGGATCGGTGACGTCGAGGCCATCGACGCGCCGGAGCCGACCGGCCCGGTGCTCCGACGGGTCGAACGACTCGTGGTCGGTGGGCTGACCGCGGGCTGACCTGCTACGGGCCGACCTCACCGGCTACTCGATACGCAGGCCGGAGATGGCCCGGGCGATGCCGAGCATCTGGATCTGCTCGGTGCCCTCGAAGATGCCAAGAGTGCGCTGAGGCCGACCGCCGGTTCCGGATCGCTGTACTCGAGCCGATCGCAGCCATCAGGCCCGGCTCCGTCCGGCTGCTTTCGGGGAGTTCCAGTACCGGAGATGTACCTCGGCGCCGTGTGCCGGCGTTGAGGATCCCGTTCTCCATCTTCGCCACGCGCAGGTCGCGCCACAGCGCCACCAGCTCCCCGCGTTCAGCGGTTGTCAGACCACCGCTGCGGCGGCCTAGAAGATGGCGAGGCTGACGAGGGCCGTTGCTGCCGCGCCGGCCACTGCGGGCACGGCGATGCCGACGAGGTACAGCTGCCGTGTCAGGGTGTCACGCCGCCGGGCCCAGCCCACCCACGCCGTGGCTGCCCAGGCTGCTGTGACGGCTGCCAGAGCGGCCAGGGTGGCGACACCCGTTTCGTTCGTGTTGGTGCCGTCACAGCGTCCGCCGGCGAACCCGCAGCTAAAGATGGTGGCGACGACAACGAGGAACGTGGCGAGGATTGTCACGGCCACCGACGCGAAGACGGACGCAACGAGTGGTGCGGCGCGTTGCGAGTGCCTATCATGGCGGGCCGTGTCGTTCGTGGTCTGCATGGGCCCTACTACTGCACCGGGTCACGAGGCTTGTCCCCTGACACCAGTGCCGACCAGACAGTGAACGGGCCGAAGCGGATCTGCGTAGTATTTCTCCCACTCGAGGGAGGGAACCATGGATCGTTTCCGTTCGATTCGTCGCAGTGCGGCACTGGGTGTGGTCACGTGCACAGCTGTACTGCTCGTCGCCTGCGCGCCACAGCAGCCTGATGGCGCTGCCGATGTTCAGATTCCACTGTCGGATGGCCTGAAGGAGGTCACCGCCGAACCAATCCTCGCCGCCCAGCCTGCTGGCGTGACGCGGTCGGCGTCAATCGACGAGCCGGCGGATAACGGTGCGTTCTCCCCGTTCAACACTGCGATTCGCACGTTTTCCGCTCCGTCGGAGCAGGCGGCAGCTGCGGCTGCCGGGGATCTGCTGACCCAGGCCCTTGCGGACGGTTGGACGGGGTCGGGCCTCGAGGATCCGGGTGGTGGCGGTGTCCCCACAGCTGTACTGACGAAGGGCGCTTTCGTCCTCGAGATCTCGTACACGACCGAGGTCTACAAGCAGAACTGGCCGAACGACGACGACGGCTTCGAGGTCCGGATGACGTTGTCCGATGAGCCGTCCACCAGTGAGATTCCCGCGGACGGTCAGGCATGAGCCGCACGACACGCATCGCTGCCATTCTCGCTGCCCTTCTCGTGGTCGGTGCGGTCGGAGCGGGCACCTCCGAGCCAGCCGGAGCTCAGGCGACCCCGTTGAAGGTCCTCATCCTCGGGGACTCGTACTCGGCTGGCAACGGCACCGGTGACGGTTACTTCGGTCCGCAGGACTGCTACCGGAGCCGCAACACCTGGGGTGAGCAGGCCGCCAAACGCATCGGAGCGTTCCTGGGGCGCACCGTCTCGATGACGAACCGGGCGTGCAGCGGTGCGGTGACCAAGCACTTCTTCGAACCGCGGGACATGGGCTCTTCCGAGGCCGGGCCGCTGAACTGGAGGCTCCATTCCAGTGAGGCGGATGCCCTCCAGCGGGCTCAGGAATACTGCGCCGGGAAGGGGAACACGAGCCCTGAGTATGCGGACGAGTACTACGTGGGGACCACGATCCACAAAGGCGGTGGGATCTATGCGCCGCGGTGCACCCGCTACCTGAAGCCGCAGATCAACGCAGTGAACGATTCCTACGACCTTGTGCTGTTCACCATCGGCGGCAACGACGCCGGCTTCGGCGACATTGCGTCGAATTGTCTCACTGAGGTGTTCGGCACGTGGGTGAGGGACGGCACGAAGTGCCGTACGGCCCTCGGTGCGGCCGAGCAGCTCGTGTCGCGTTCCGATTCCCGCAGCCTCCGGTCCCGCACGGACCAGGTGCTGTCGAACGTGCAGTCACGCTTGAATCCGCCGACCCGGTCGACCCCCGGGAAGGTCGCTCTGTTGACGTACCCGCACCTGATGAGCAACGACGACTACACCTTCGAGGGGATCAAGGTCGGCGCACGACTCCTGGACGTGTCGGGCCGCGGTGAGGCGGTGCAGCGCGACCGTGTCAGTGCCGTGAACCAGCCGGTGAGGATCAACGGGTGCCTTCAGCCGACGGTGGTGCTTGCCGACGGCACGAAGGAAGCGTTCGACGGCCACGAGCCGACAGCCACGATCGGGTTCAACACTCCTGACTCGGTGTGGTTGTGGCACCTGAAGTACCCCTTCGCCGATATCCTCCACCCGAAACCGGCCGGTCATGCTGCGGAGGCGACCGTGGCGGTCGATGCGCTCACGAAGGCGGGTGTCGGCCAAGAGTGTGCTGCTGCTGACGTGTTCGTCCTGAACCGGGGTGACAACGGGTTCGAGGGACCGAACTTGCAGACGACCCTTGAGGGGCTCGGTGACGTGGTGAGCCGGTCAACGTCGATCCCGGCCTCTGGCCTCGGCGGCTACGACGTCGTGTGGGTCGTCATGGCGTACGAGGCGTTGTCTCCGACGGAGCAGTCGCAGCTCATCCAGTACGTACAGGGTGGCGGTCGGCTGTACCTCACGGGAGAACGTCCGTGCTGTGAGGCGTTGAACCAGTCGATCCAGCCGGTGATCAACTCACTGGTCAGGGGCGGTGGTGTCCAGGTTGGTGGGTTCGGCCGGGATTTCTTCGGGCCCTTCTCCGTGAACTCAAACGCTGCCGGCCAGATCGCCAACAGCCCGTACCGACTCACGGGGTTCTTCCCTGACGGACCGGGTGGCATGGCCGGCCTCGGTGGCGTCGACGGCCGCAATGTGCTGGTCACTGATGGCACGACGACGTTCGGAGGGGTGTGGGACTCCGCCGACATGGCCAACGGCCGTGGCCGCCTCGTCGTGCTGATGGACATCGACTGGTTGAAGGTCGCTGAACGCAGCAGTTACGTCGTGAACGTTCGAGAGTTTCTCTCCCGGTAGTGGGCTCCTCGTCCCCGGGCACGTCGTCGAGTTGCCGCCGGGCGCGCTGGTGCTCTGCGGGATCGCGGCGGCGGACCGCGACCCTGCGGTGTTCGGCGAGCCGGACCGGTTCGACCCGGAACGACCGGAGACCGAGGTGCTGACGTTCAGGTTCGGATCCAAGTACTGCCCGGGCTCGCACCTCGCCCGCCAACAGCTCGTGGCTGCGACCGACGTGCTGCTCGAGCGGATCGGTGACGTCGAGGCCATCGACGCGCCGGAGCCGACCGGCCCGGTGCTCCGACGGGTCGAACGACTCGTGGTCGGCGGGCTCGCAGCGAGCCGGTCCGACTAGCGGCGTTGGGTGGCGTTCCGGAACGCAGCGATCTCGGCGGCGTCGTAGGGGCTGTCGTCGCCGTGGAGGAGTTCGTGGAACCAGGGCGTGCGATCCGTTCCACGCCGGACCCAGGACGTCCACGGGAACCGGGTCTGCGACCGTCCGTCGACCAGTCCCCACGTGTAGCAGCCGACGCCGGAGCGACGGAACACGTCGATGAGCGCCGGAGGGGACGTGGGTCGACCCATCCACTCCGTGCACACGAGCGGACGCCGCAGCGCCCCGAGACCCTGGATCGACCGCTCGAGCACCGGCTCAGCCCCGTAGCAGTGGAACGAGATGACGTCGGAGCGCTCCAGCGCGGTCCGGGCGACACTGCTCGCCCGCTCCGGGTGCCGGGATGACTGCATCAGGAAGACCCCGACGGTGAGCGGCTGGGTGGGGTTCACACCCTCGGCCCAGTCCCAGACCAGTTCGAGCAGGGCGGCGACCCGCTCCCGCTTCCTCGTCGGATCACGCCGCAGGTAGAAGGGGTTGGGACTGTCCGGTTCGTTGAACAGGTCCCAGGCCACGATGCGGGCGTCCGAACCGAACCGTCCGACGACACGCTCCACGTAGGGCCGGAGGCTGTCCCATCTCGACCGGTCGGCCACGACGGCTGCGCCGGGGCCCTGCACCCACGTGGAGTTGTGAATGCCACGACGAGGAGCCCGCTGCGGCCCCGGCCGAGGCTCCGGGTCCCAGATGCCGTCGAAGAGCACCGGCATCACGGAGATGCCGTGGCTGGCTGCGATGTCGAGCACCTGGTCGATCCGGTCGAGGAACCGCTCGCCTTCGAGCACCCACATGAGGTCGTGCAGGAACAACCTGATCGAGTTCATCCCGATGTCGGCAGCCCATCCGAGCTCTCGGTCGATGACCGCGGGATCGAACGTCTCGGCCTGCCACAGCTCGAGCTGGTTCGACGCAGTCGACGGGGAGAAGTTGCAGCCGACGAGCCACCCGACCTCCGACCCCCACTGTGCGGCACGGTCGATGCCCCATCGTGCCCGCTGACGCAGGGGCGGCCCCGGCAGGACACCTCGCGACCGCAGTGCGGAGACCACAAGGTCACGACCCAACTCCGAGAGCGTCGTCACCGCCGGAGGATCCGTGCGGACGTACGCCGGCATCGGAGGCTCGTGAACCGCGAACGAGTCATTGCCATCGCCTGACGACGGTAGACGTTCTCCGGGAGCCCCGTCGGCGGCGAAGGACCGGTCACGGGCGAGACCCCCGCCCGTGTCCTACTCGATGCGCAGGCCCGAGATGGCCCGGCCGATCACCAGCTGCTGGATCTGCTCGGTGCCCTCGAAGATGTCGAAGATCTTCGAGTCGCGGTGCCAGCGCTCCACGGGGTACTCCCGGGTGTAGCCGTAGCCGCCCAGGATCTGGATGGCCCGCTCGGTGACCCACACGGCGGTGCGGCCGGCCATGAGCTTGGACATGGAGCCCTCGGCGTTCACGTAGCCGCCGCCGTTGCGGGCGAGCCACGCGGCGCGATGCGTCATGAGGCGGGCGGCGTCGATCTGCGTGGCCATGTCGGCGAGCATGAAGGCGATCGACTGGTTCATGATGATCGGCTTCCCGAACGCGTGCCGCTCCTGCGCGTACTGCAACGAGTACTCGTAGGCGGCGCGGGCGACGCCGACGGCCATGGCGGCCACGGCGGGGCGGGTCGCCTCGAAGGTGGCCATGGCCGGCTGCTTGCCGGAGCTGACCTTGGGGTTGGTCAGCGCCTCACGGGCCTTGGCGAGCTTCTCGTCGAGCTTCTCCTTGCCGCCGAGCAGGCAGTTGCCGGGGACGCGCACGTCGTCGAGGACGACCTCGGAGGTGTGGCTCGCCTTGATGCCGTGCTTCTTGTACTTCTGCCCCATGCTCAGACCCGGCGTGTTCGGCGGGACGATGAAGCTGGCCTGGCCCCGACCCTTCAGCTCGGGCTCGACCGCGGCGACGACCACGTGGATGTCGGCGATGCCGCCGTTGGTGATCCACGCCTTGGTGCCGTTGAGCACCCACTCGTCCTTGGCCTCGTCGTACACGGCCCGGGTGCGCAGCGAGCTGACGTCGGAGCCGGCGTCGGGTTCGGACACGCAGAACGCGCCGAGTTGCACCTTCTCGGGCGTGCCGTAGCACTGGGGCACCCACTCGAAGACCTGCTCGGGGGTGCCGTTGCCGGCGATGCCGGCTGCGGCGAGACCTGATCCGAAGATGCTCAGTCCGATGCCGGCGTCACCCCAGAACATCTCCTCGATGGCGACCGGCATGGTCAGGCCGCTCTGGTCGCCGAGCATCGCCTGGGCCATGAAGTCCATGCCGTACAGGCCGATGTTGGCGGCCTCCTGGACGATCGGCCAGGGGAACTCCTCCTTCTCGTCCCACTCCTCGGCCGCCGGACGGATCACGTCCTCGGCGAAGTCGTGGACCCACTTCTGGATCTGGATCTGGTCCTCGCTCAACTCGAGGGAGAAGTCGCCGCTCACTGGTCACCTCCGTCGCCCGGTCGCCCGGACCTCGTTGCCTGCGGGCCGACCGGGGCCGGTCCCGTGGTTACCGTCAGTAGGTTACCCACGAGTAACCGGAGATGCCACCACGGAGTTCCGGACCCCGGGAGCCAGCGCAGGACCGGACTCAGGGCCGGCGCAGGACCGTGCCGTCGGGGGTGTCCTCGACGACCCACCCCTCGGCCACCAACTGGTCCCGGATCAGATCCGCAGCGGCGAAGTCCCGGGCCGCCCGGGCCTCGTCCCGGGCCCGGGCCAGCGCCAGTGCGTCGTCGTCGACCAACTCCGCCGAGGCGTCGCGCAGGTCCAGGCCCACGGCGTCGAGCGCCGATCGGGCCGCAGCGGCCAGCGGTGCAGCCGCCGTCGGGTCCTCGGCGTCGAGCAGACGGTTCACCTCGGTGACGAGCGCGAACACGCCGGCGAGCGCGCCCGGCGTGTCGAGGTCCTCGTCCATGCACGCCCGGAACCGGTCGAGGGCACCGGCGTCGGGCTCGGCGTCGGGCAGCGTCGCAGTGCGCCGGGCGAAGGCGTCGAGCCGTCCGAGCGCCGCCTCGGCCTGGGCGATCGTCTCGACGGTCACCTCGACGGGCGAGCGGTAGTGCGCCTGCAGCACCAGCAGCCGGTAGGCACGCGGGTCGTGTCGCTCGACGAGCTCGGTCAGCGTCGTGAAGTTGCCGAGCGACTTGGACATCTTCTCTCCCGCCACCTCCACGAACCCGTTGTGCATCCAGTGGTGCGCGAAGTCCTGGCCCGACGCCACGGCCTGGGCCCGCTCGTTCTCGTGGTGCGGGAACGCCAGGTCGAGTCCGCCGCCGTGCAGGTCGAACCCCTCGCCCAGCAGGTCCAGGCTCATGACC
>CAIYGQ010000006.1 GCA_903925745.1 uncultured Actinomycetes bacterium
GACGACGTGGCCAACATCAAGAGCCAGATCAAGCGGAACCGCCAGAACGAGGCGGCGCGCCAGCGCAACAAGGCGGTGCGCTCCGAGCTCCGGACCCGTGTGAAGCAGGCCGAGGCCGCCACCGGCGAGGAGGCCGAGGAGCTCACCCGCCTGGCCATCAAGCGCATCGACCAGGCCGCCGCCAAGGGCGTCCTGCACCGCAACACCGCAGCCCGTCGCAAGTCGCAGCTCGCCCGGAAACTCGCCGACGACTCCTGAGCCGGGCCCGAACCGGGTCTGAACCGGTCCGGCGTCCGGATTCCCGGCACGCAGTCGGTCCCCGTTCAGCGGGGCCGGGCCGCCAAGCGGGCGACGAGCACCTCCAACACGCTCTCGGGCGGCTGGGCCGTCCGGCCGCGGAGGTCGACGTCAGCGGCCGCCACCAGTCGCAGCCCGCGCCGGACGCCGGGGCCACCCAGTCGGCGGACACCGGCGAGCGCCTTCCGGGCCGGGAACGTCGACCCCTTGAGCCCGAGGACCGCCGCCGCCTCCCGTTCGTCGCGGGCGCCGCTCCCGTCGAGGCGGGCGAGCTTCTCGTAGTGGGACTGGAGCGTGGCCAGCACCTGCAGCGGGTGGCGGCCGCCGCCGAACACCATCCGCCGGACGTTCGTCACGGCCGTGGCGACGTCGCCCCGGTCGATCGCATCGGTCAGGTCCCACGGTGGCACCCCCCCGGCCTCACCCAGGAACGGTTCGACCTCGTCGGCGTCGAGCGGACCCGCTCCCGCCCCGAAGACCGCCCGGAGCTGCGACAGGACGTCCCGGACCCGGGCCACGTCGTCGCCGAGCCGCGAGGCCAGCTCGGACTCGGCCCGCCGGGTCAATGAGATGCCGGAGGACGCAACCTGCTCCCCCAGCCAGGCGGCGGCACCCTTGCCGGACGGGGGATCGCACGCCGTGACCGTTCCGCCGGCGGCGGTGACGGCGTCGGTGAGCACCGTGAGCGGGTCACTCTTGCGACGCGACGTGGCGCCCTCCCAGACGAGGATGAGGCTGACGTCGTCCGGCAGCTCCCCCAGGGCCTGCACGAGCGGTGAGAGGTCATCCAGGGCGAACTGCTGCAGGTCGCGAGCCACCACGACCCGGTCACCGAACATGGACACCGTGCCACAGGACATGGCGACCGCCCCCGGCGTGTAGTCCTCGCCCCGGTAGTCGTCGAGCACCTCGCTCCGCTCGGCGTCTCCGACCGCCGCGTCGACCGCCGCGGACGCCGCGTCACCGAGCAGTCCGGGGTCGACACCCCGCAGGAGCAGGAGGTGTCCGCTCACCGGTGCTGGCCGGAGTGTTCGTGACGGAGGCACTCGATGATCGACATCACCCGCCGGGCCTCGACCGGGTCGTCGACGAGCAACGCCCGAGGGCGCTCACCCGGCGGACGCCGGGTGAGCGCCACGAGCACACCGGCCACCAGTTCGGCCGTCGCGAGGGACTCGGCCGGCTCGGTCGGGTCGCAGGCGTCGACCTCGGCCGTCGCCGATGGTCGGAGGTCGACGACCTCGACGATGACGTCGACGTCGACGTCGTGTGCGCTGCGGGCGCGGACTGCGTTGCGGTCCGCCACCATCGAGCCGACCGGGACGACGACGTCGGCCGCTCCCGCGGCGGGCAGGCCCGCGCACCTGGACCACACCGTCTCGTCGACCGCGATCAGCGTCCCGTGTCGGTCGAGGACCGCGGCGTCGGGTCCGGGGGCGCTGAGACGGTCGTCCACCCGCCCGACGCTACCGCCGGGGCACGACTCGCTCGGCCCGATGGTGGGCCGCGACGGCCTCGCCCGCGGTCGAGCCGTCCGGCGCCACGATCCGATCGACGCGGTGGACCCCGTCACGCCAGAGCGCGTCGAGGACATCCAGTGGGTCCGCACCCGACGCGAGCAGGACGGTGCGGATCCCGCTCCCATCGACCTCGAGGGCCGCGCCGCGGGACAGCCGGTGGCGCCCCTCGGCCACCCCTCGGGGCGACGTCGCCGCGACCACCAGGACGACGGCGGTCACAACCGCTGCGGAGCCCGGGATCCGGTGACGGCCGCGGCGACCGGCCCGGTGCGCTGCGCCCGGCCGCAGCGAGCCGTCCGGGCCGGGGGCGGGGCCGGGGCCCACTCCGGGCCGGCGCCTCCGGGCCGCGACGACCAACGCGACGGCGGCCACGACCACCGCCACCGACCACGCGTCCAGTGGTCCGAGGGGGACCCGGCTCGACCAGGTGGCCACCAGGTCGACCCACCGGACACCGAGTCCGACCGGCCAGACCAGGACCCGGCCCAGCATCGGATGGACGACCCCGGCGACCGAACCGAGGACC
>CAIYGQ010000007.1 GCA_903925745.1 uncultured Actinomycetes bacterium
ATCGAGTACAAGCGGCTGAACGAGGTCGACGCCATCCGGCTGCGGCCGCACCCCTACGAGTTCAACCTCTACTACGACATCTGATCCGACGGGCCCCGATTGCCGGGGACCCCAGCAGTACCAACGGCTTCCGGGCCGACGTGCGACGGCGGGACCTCCGGGTCCCGCCGTCTCGCACGGATTTCCCCCATCGGGCCCCGGGGGAGGGTGAACGGGGTTGCGCCCGCCCGGAGGACCGGACGGTCGGGCCCATGACCTCCCGAACCGACACCGACCGACTCGTCGAGGCCGCCGGCGCCTCGGGGGCCGGCCCCCTCGTCCGCAGCGGCGCGCTCCGGTCCCTCCTCGGGGTGGGCCGGACCCGCTTCTACGAGCTCATCTGGGAGCCGGGCTTCCCCCAACCGGTGCACCTCGGGGACGGCGAGAGCGATCTCGTGTGGTTCACCCACGAGATCGTCGACTGGCTCGCTGCCCGTCCCCGCGTCGCCCCGCCCGCCGAGCGGGCTGCCGGGACGCCCGGCGGGCGGGCCGTCCTGGCGTCCGACGGGCCGGACACGGACGGCCCGACGCCTCCGACCGAGGGAGCACCGCTGCGCAAGGCCGGACCGCGCCGCCGGCGCGAGACCGACGACGGGACCGCCCCGGCGCCGCTGGGTCCGGAGGACCTCCGGCTCGTCCCGGCCCGTCCCGGCCGGAGGGCCTCGTGAGCGCCGCTGCCGAGGTGCTCGAGACGCCGTGCGGGCGGATCCGCATCACCGTGCCGCGCCAACCCGGGAGGTACTACCGGCTCGAGTGGTACGAGCACGGAGGCCGGTGTCAGACCACCGCCGGCACCACCGAGATGAAGATGCGGGCCAAGGTCGCCCACGTGCTCGCCCGTCTCGACCGGGACGCCGAGCCCGAGTCCCGCCGCCCGGTCGCGGAGGCGCTCGAGGGCTACCTGGCCTTCATGCATGCAAACCATTCGGCCAATCACTTCATCGCGTCCCGGCGCGAGCTGCGCAAGCTGTTCGAGCCGTACCTCAAGCTGCGCTGCGAGCGCCTCGAGCAGCGCCACGCGCGTGACGCGCTGAACAGCTCCACGACGTCCAACACCGCCCGCAACAACCGGGGCCGGATCAACGGGCTGCTGCACTGGGGCCACGAGAACGGCTACTTCAGCGAGTCCCAGACGCAGTTCCTGCGCGGCTACCGCTACAGCCCGAAGCGCCCCGCCCCGACGCGACCGACCCGGAAGACCGCCCAGCGCCGGTCGGGTGAGAGCCCACGCTTCGTCACCCCGCAGGAGATCCCGACCCTCGAGGCGATCGTGCGGCTCGGCGAGGAGTTCCAGGCCCACAGGTCCGGGGGACGCCTGGGCATCGAACTCGCCCATTCCGCTGGCGTGAGGCTGGGCGAGTTCTTCGCCTTGACCGACGAGGTCGTCGACCTGGAGCGCCTCACCATCGACGTCGACTGGCAGATCCTCTCCCAGTCCGGACTCTCCACCCGGCGTGCTCTCCCGAAGTTCGGCAAGGTGAGGACGACCAGCTTCCCCTCGGTCACGACCACCGGCTACGAGCTCGTCGAGGCGCTCGCAGTCCGTCTCGACGAGGTCGAGGCCGAACGCAAGGCGGGCACGAACCCGAAGGGCCTCCTGTTCCCTGCGTCCAAGGGCGGCTGGTGGTGGGCCAGCGGGTTCGCGCAGGATCTGTTCAACCCGGCCGCCGAAGCGGCCGGCTGGGAACGCCTCGAGTTCCTCGACGCCCACGGAAAGGTCCGTCACGAGTGGGTGCACACCATGCACTCCTTGCGGCACCGCTTCGCAACCGACCGGATCAACATCTACGGGCTGACCGTCGCCGAGCTGATGATCATCGGCGGTTGGGAGAACTCCCAGGTCGTCTGGGATCGCTACTACGGACGGAGCGCAGACGCACTCGAGAGCGGCATTGCAAAGCTTCGAGATCGGACGGGCCCGGCCCGCGTCTCGTGACGAGACGGGTCAAGGATCGTGCGGGTGTCTACCTGCCCCTGGGAGTCATGCTGGGGGTTTGGGCGTCTGTTGGTGCCGACCCCATCGGCACCGACGTCGTCGTGGGATTGTCGAACTACCGCCGGTGCCACGGGAACGCCCGGGGCCGCTCACGGGTGTGGCGGCCGCCGTGGTGATCGTGCGCCTCGGGGTCTCGTTCGAGTCGATTCGGCGACGTTGGCGCCGGTAGTCGGGACGGGCCAGGCGCCTCTGGGTGCCTTGGGGGTGGGTTGGCGCGACGTGGGGATGGTGGATCTCTGGGGCTGTGCGATGCTCGGTTCGTGATGGAGGTCAGGCCGGGCGCTGGAGCGCAGGGACAGGGCGTGCTCGGGTGATGGCGGACGACGCGCAGGGTCTCAGCAGCACTGCCGCTTGGAGCGCCACCGATGGGGCGCGCCGGATCGGCTTGGTGGGGTGTGTCAAGGCAAAGCGTGACCGTCCGTCCCTGGCTCGCGACCTGTACGTCTCGACGTTGTTCGAGGGTCGGCGGGACTACGTGGAGCGGTCGTGCTCGGAGTGGTGGATCCTCAGCGCCGCCCACGGGCTCGTCGATCCGGCGACCGTTCTCGCCCCGTACAACGTGACTCTCAAGACGATGAGCCCAGCGGATCGGCGAGCCTGGGCGGCTCGGGTCGTCGCTGAGATCGACCGTCGTGTCGGGATCACCCCTGGCGGTGTCGTCGAGCTTCACGCCGGGCGGGAGTACTGCGAGTTCGGCTTGGCTGAGGCGTTGCAGGCCCGTGGCGCCCGGATCGAGCGACCCACAGCCGGTCTCGGGATCGGCCAGCAGCTGGCGTTCTACGCCGCCGCCCGATCCGAGGCGCGGCCGGTCAGCCCTGATGCCGAGGCAGTCGATGCCGAGCGGAGGTCGGCTCCGGACCGCCGCGGGGATGATCTCGCTCGGCTCTACGACCTCCTGCGCCTGACCGCCGACCGAACCGGGGGACCCCGACGCCTTGCGGACTGCTCGGCATCCTCCGGCTGGCCCGAACGTGGCGTCTACTTCTTCTTCGAGCCGGGCGAACTGCGTGCTGCGAATCCCGACCTTCGTGTCGTCAGGGTCGGCACGCATTCGCTGGTGCCGTCGAAGAGCACCCTGTGGTCTCGCTTGTCGTCCCACCAGGGCAACCGGGGAGGGTCGATGCCGGGGGGCGGGAACCACCGTGGCTCGATCTTCCGCCTGCATGTCGGTGCGGCGCTGCTCGCCGCCGGCGACTGGGACGACACGATCGGTGCGACCTGGGGGATCGGCTCGACGTCCTCCCGTGCCGTGCGGGAAGCGGAGTACCCCCTCGAGCGGGCGGTCAGCGCCCACATCGGCGCGATGCCGCTCCTCTGGGTCGGGATCGATGACCCCGCCGGACCCGACTCGGACCGAGGTGTGGTCGAGCGGGGTGCGATCGCCCTGCTCAGTGGCGCTCGCGTGCCGTCACCCGATCCGCCGAGCCCGTCCTGGCTCGGACATCACGCCCAACGCCCGGCGATCCGGGGATCTGGCCTCTGGAACGTCAACCACGTCGACGAGCGCTACGACCCGGCGTTCCTCGACGTCCTCGAACGCTGGATCTGCTCGTAGCCCGACACCGGGAGCAGTCCGTTCTTGTGCTGCTCCGATACCGCGTTTCGAATCGGCGCTCCAGGCGTTCCGAGGTCGGCCGCTTCGCGTTCCGCCGGTGCCCAGCAGCCCTGACCGGGCAAGGCTGTCACCGGCGCCGTACCGACCGCGGCGTCG
>CAIYGQ010000008.1 GCA_903925745.1 uncultured Actinomycetes bacterium
ACGTGACCAGGTCCAGTCCGACGGCCCGGTCGGGCACGGAGGTCGACCGGGCCACGTGGACGATGCTCAGGATCCCGGCGGCGCTCAGCAGCACGGTGGCGACCACCACGGCGACGATCACCTCGCGCCTCCCGTCGGTCGTGACGTGCCCTCTGTGGGACCGCCGACCGGCTCGAGCGCCCGGAGCACGAGTCGCTCGAGTTCGGCCACGCCGGCTCGCACCTCGTCCGGGTCACCGAGTCCGAGCACGTGGACCTCGACGGCCGGCGGTTCGGATCGCACGTCCAGCGTGAGCGTCCCGGGTGTGAGGGTGATGGCGTCGGCGACCACGGTCGCGACCAGCGGGTCCGGCTGGGTCAGCGGGCACGTCACCACCCCGGCGCGCCGCCGGGCCGGGGTGGGCCGGAGCACCGTCACGGCGACGGCCCAGGACGAGGTGACGAGCAGCCACAGGAAGGTGGCGGCGAAGCGGCCCAGCGCGAGCGGGTGGACCCGGTGGGTCCGCACCGGTGGTCGCAGCAGGGCGAGGGTGAGGGGGATCACCACCACGCCGGAGACCAGGTTGGCCCAGCTCACCTGCCCCCACAGGGCGAACCAGAGCGCGAGCAGCAGCGTGGCCTGCAGCCACCGGCCGAGGACGGGGTGCCGGGACGGGCGACGAGTGGTCCGCGACGACGGTCGCCCGCTCGGTGCGCTCACGGTGCACCGCCTCCGGCGTCCGCCGGCGTGGCGGGCTGCAGGTCGCCGGCGGTGCGTTCGGCGAAGCCGTAGACGGGCCCGGCGAACAGGGCGACGGCGAGCGTGAGGCCGACGACGAACCACGTCACGGTGGACATGAGCGGGTGGTGCCGCAGCACACCGCCACGGTCACGACCGGTCGCGTCGCCCCAGAACGCCCCGGTCCAGATCTTCATCATGGACACGAGCGTGAGGATCGACACCGCCAGTGCCACGGCGACGATCCACCAGCGGCCCTGGTCCAGGCCGACGGTGACGATCCCGAGCTTGGCCACGAACCCCGAGAACGGCGGGATCCCGGCCAGGCTGAGCGCGGGGAGCAGGAACAGGACGGCCAACACCCCCGACCGGCGGGCCAGGCCCCCCAACCGGTCCAACGCGCTGGTGCCCTCGTCCTGCTCGACGATGCCGTCCACCAGGAACAGGGACGTCTTGGCCGGCACCTGGTGGATCACGAAGAAGATCACTGCGGCGATCGCCGCCGCTCCCCCGATCGCGATGCCGGCGATCATGTAGCCGATCTGGCTGACGATGTGGAAGCTCAGGATCCGCTTGACGTCGGCCTGGGCGATGGCGCCGACCACGCCGACGACCATCGTCGCTGCGGCCACGACCAGCAGGAGCGTCTGGTTGCTGTCCGGGAACCACTGCGTCTGCGTCCGCAGGATGGCGTAGACGCCGACCTTGGTCAGCAGACCGGCGAAGACGGCGCTCACGGGACTGGGGGCGGCGGGGTAGCTGTCGGGCAGCCACGAGAACAGCGGGAAGACCGCAGCCTTGAGTCCGAACGCGACGAGCAGCAGGAGGCTCAGCCCCAGGGCCACGCCGTCGGGGAGCGCAGCCAGTCGCTCCGGCAGTTCCGCCATGGACAGGGTGCCGGTCGTCGCGAACACGAGCGCCACACCCGTGACCAGGACGAGCGACTCGACCACGTTGAGCACCACGTAGGTGGTTCCGGAGCGGATCTGGTCGTCGCTGCCCTCCAGGGTCAGCAGCACGTAGCTGGCCATGAGGAGGATCTCGAAGCAGACGAACAGGTTGAAGAGGTCGCCGGCCAGGAACGCACCACTCACCCCGG
>CAIYGQ010000009.1 GCA_903925745.1 uncultured Actinomycetes bacterium
AGGTCGGTCCAACGATCCACCTGGGCGACCGGGACCACCAGCGTGTGCCCCGGCCTGATGGGCGCGATCGTGAGGAACGCCACGACGTCGTCGTCGCGCCAGACGAACCGTCCCGGCAGCTCGCCCCGGATGATCCGGGTGAACACCGTCGGGTTCGCCGGGCCCGCGTCGCCGCCCGCCGGGTCGCTCGCTCCGGGTCCATCGCTCACGCCGCACATGTTGCCAGATCCGCTGGTCCAGCCGGACGGAGTGCCCACGCGCGACGTGACGGTGCGTCCTAGAGTGCGGCCGTGGACCCGTCGACCGGCGCCGACCGTCCGGCCGAGCCCGCTGGTGATGCCGGACCGTGGACGGCGCCGAACCTCATCACCGCCGTCCGACTCCTGTGCATCCCGTTGTTCGTGTGGCTGCTGTTCGGCCTGGATGCCCCGGCCGCCGCCGCCGCGCTGCTCGCGCTGCTCGGTGCCACCGACTGGGTCGACGGCTACGTCGCCCGTCGCTTCGACCAGGTGTCGAACGTGGGCAAGGCGTTCGATCCGGCGGTGGACCGGCTGCTCCTGATCGTGGGTGTCGGTTCCATCATCGTGGTCGGCGCCGTCCCGCTGTGGCTCGGCCTGGTGGTGGTGGTCCGTGAGGTGCTGTTGTCGGCATGGGTGGTGGGCCTGCTGGCCGCCGGGGGTGCCCGCATGGACGTGACCTTCGTCGGCAAGACCGGGACGTTCCTGATGATGGTCGCCTTCCCCGCCTTCCTGGCCGCCACCGACGAGCGCCTGCCCGAGTGGGCGACCTCGCTGCTGGAGCTCATCGCGTGGGGTGCCGCCATCCCCGGGCTCGTGTGCTCGCTGGTCGCGTTCGTGGGCTACATCCCACGTGGCCTCCAGTCGCTCCGGGACGGCCGTTCGGCCTCCGTGTGAGGTCGGGGCCCGGGGTGGTGGGCCCGTCACGCTCCGCCGGTAGCGTGATCGGTGCTGCGCCCGGGGCGAACCCCGGGCACCGATTCCCGGGAGACATCAGGTGAAGGCCGTGATCATGGCCGGCGGTGAGGGCACGCGGTTGCGCCCGCTGACCTCCAACGTGCCCAAGCCCATGCTGCCGTTGGTGAACCGGCCGATGATGGAGCACATCGTGGAGCTGCTCCGTGACCACGGGGTCACCGAGATCGTCGTCACGCTGGCGTTCATGCCGAACGTGATCCGCAACTACTTCGGCGACGGCTCCGAGTTCGGGGTGTCCATGGTGTACGCGACCGAGGAGACCCCGCTCGGGACGGCGGGCTCGGTCCGCAACGCCATGGCCGAGCTCGACGAGACCTTCCTGGTCATCTCCGGTGACGTGCTCACCGATGTCGACCTCGAGGCGATCGTCGCCGAGCACCGAGCATCTGCGGCGACGGCGACCATCGGTCTGGTCCGGGTGGAGAATCCGCTCGAGTACGGGATCGTCATCACCGGCGACGACGGCGGGATCGAGCGGTTCCTCGAGAAGCCGACCTGGGGCGAGGTGTTCTCGGACACGATCAACTCCGGCATCTACGTGCTCGAACCCGAGGTCTTCGACTGGATCCCCGACGGGGTGCCGGTCGACTTCTCCTCGGACGTCTTCCCGGAGCTGCTCGGTGCCGGACACCGGATCACCGGCGCCGTCGCCGAGGGGTACTGGGAGGACCTCGGGACGCTCGAGTCCTACGTGCGGGCGCACAAGGACATCCTGGACGGGCGCGTGAGCGTCAGCATCCCGGGCTTCGAGGTCTCGCCCGGCGTGTACGTGGGGGAGGGGTCGGACATCAGTCCCGACGCCGTGCTCGACGGGCCGGCCGTCATCGGCGAGAACTGCCTGCTCGACGCCGGCGTGCGGCTCGGGGAGTACGTGGTGCTCGGGACCGGCGTCCGGGTCCGCGCCGAGGGTGAGCTCGAGCGCTCGGTGATCCACGACAACGCCTACCTGGGGGACCGGGTCAAGCTCCGCGGCACGGTCGTCGGCCGGGCCGCCGACCTGCGGCGCGGGGCCCGGTGCGAGGACGGTGCCGTGCTGGGCGACGAGGTGTTCGTCGGCGAGGACGCCGTCGTCACCTCCGACGTCAAGGTCTACCCGTTCAAGACCGTGGAGGCCGGAGCGGTCGTCAACGCGTCGATCATCTGGGAGTCGCGCGGCGCCCGCAGCCTGTTCGGCCGGGGCGGTGTCAGCGGACTGGCGAACGTCGACATCACCCCGGAGTTCGCCGCCCGGGTGTCGATGGCGTTCGCGACCTCGCTGCGGCGTGGTGACACCGTCGTCGTGTCGCGCGACTCGTCGCGCTCCGCCCGCATGCTGAAGCGCGCCGTGATCGCGGGCCTGAACGCCGGTGGCGTCAACGTCATGGACCTGGAGGTGGCGAGCGTCCCACTGACGCGCTTCCACTGCCGCGGCGCGCTGGCCACGGCGGGGGTGACGGTCCGCCTCGACACGGCGGACCCCGACACCGTCCAGATCCAGTTCTTCGACTCCGATGGCGACGACATCCTGGAGGACCGCCAGCGCAAGATCGAACGACTCTTCGGGCGCGAGGACTTCCGTCGGGTGCGACCGGCCGACATCGGTGACATCGACCTGGTGCCACGCGCGATCGAGCAGTACGCCGTGGCGCTCGAGTCGACGATCGACGTGGCGGCCGTGGCGGAACGCCGCTTCAAGGTGGTGGTCGACTACGCCTACGGCGCGACCAGCTTCGCCATGCCGAGCGTGCTGGCGAAGCTCCGGGCCGAGGTCCTGGCCATGAACCCGTTCGCCTCGACGGCCGGGATCATCGACTTCGACCGGGTGGCGCACGCCAACGAGGTCGCAGCGCTCGTGACCGCGTCGGGTGCCGACCTGGGCGCGGTGATCGACCCGAGCGGAGACCAGCTCACGCTGGTCGACGACCGAGGCCACGTGCTGAGTGACGTCCAGATGCTGTTCGCGTTCCTCGACCTGGTCTGTGACCGGCTCGTCGGCGACGCCGTGGCCCTGCCCGTCCTGGTGCCGCGCGCCGCTGCGGCGGTCGTGGGCGCCCACGGGTACCGGGTGCTGTGGTCCAAGACCTCCGCCGCGGCGCTGATGGACGCTGCGACCGCACCGGGCGTCGGTTTCGCCGCCAACCTCGAGGGCGGGGTCATCCTGCCCGGCTTCCTGCCGGCCTTCGACGCCGCCGGGGGCCTGTTGAAGATCCTCGACCTGCTCGCCGCCCGCGGGGCGCGCCTGTCCGAGGTGGTCGCCGCCTGTCCGGAGGTCCACCTGCACCACGACGAGGTCGTGACCCCGTGGGACCAGAAGGGCACGGTGATGCGCACCCTGGTCGAGCAGACCCACGGCCGGGACGTCGAGCTGATCGACGGCGTCAAGGTCCACCACGACCGGGGATGGGCGCTCGTCCTGCCCGACCCCGAGGAGCCCACGACCCACATCTGGGTGGAGGGTGACACGGCCTCCGAGGCCCGGACCCTCTCCCAGGAGTACGTGCGGCGGATCCGCCAGATGGTCCGCTGAGCACGGTGGTGGTCGGCTCCACGGGTGGGTCGTCGGGTCGGGTAGCGTGCTCGGCGTGAACGTTCCAGACCAGCTCTTCTACACCTCCGAGCACGAGTGGATCCGTGACGAGGACGGCGTCTTCCGCATCGGCATCACCGACTACGCCCAGGACGCCCTCGGCGACATCGTCTACGTGCAACTGCCCGAGGTGGGCGCCGAGGTCCACGCCGGGCAGTCCTTCGGCGAGGTCGAGTCCACCAAGTCCGTCTCCGAGATCTACGCACCCGTGCAGGGCGTGGTCATCGAGGTGAACGCCGAGCTCGACGGCGCACCGGAGCTCGTCAACCAGGACCCGTACGGGGCGGGTTGGATGGTGCTGGTTCGACCCGTCGACCTGCGCTCCACCGAGACGATGCTCGACGCCGAGGCCTACCGGGCGCTGACCGAGGCCTGAGCCGGTGCCCGCCGAACCGGTCGCCTGCCTGACCTGCGGACACCTCAACGCGCCCGACGCCAACTTCTGCTCGGCGTGCGGGACCGAGCTGCCGGCCCGGGACGAGGCGACCACCGGCACGATCCCCGTCGTCGGGGTCGACGTCGCCGGCGAGGGTGAGCAGGGACAGCTCGTCGTGATCCGGGGGGAGTCGGCCGGGGCCCGCTTCCCGCTGACCGACGACGTCACCACCATCGGCCGACACCCCGACAGCCGTGTGTTCCTCGACGACGTGACCGTGTCACGTCGCCACGCCGAGGTGGTCGCCAACCCCGACCGCACCTTCACCGTTCGCGACGTGGGTTCCATGAACGGCACCTACCTGAACGGTGAGCGGGTCCAGGCGGCCGCGCTCCGGGAGGGCGCCCAGCTCCAGATCGGTCGCTACCGGCTCGTCTTCGTCATCGGCGAGTTCGGAGGCCCCACGTGAGCACCCCGGAACGCACCGCCGACGTCGAGCTCTCGATCGGAGAGGTGCTCGAGCTGATCCAGCAGGACTTCCCGGACGTCACGATCTCGAAGATCCGGTTCCTCGAGAGCCAGGGGCTGATCCAGCCGGGTCGGACCGCCTCGGGGTACCGCCGGTTCAATTCCGCCGACATCGACCGGCTCCGCTGGATCCTGCGTCAACAGCGCGACCACTTCCTGCCGCTGAAGGTGATCCGCCACATGCTCGACGAGGGCATCGACCGCTTCGACGACGGCGACGCAACCCAGCCGACGCTGTGGAGTCGCATCGGCGACGGTGACGGCGACCCGGACCGCGACGACGATGCCGACGACCTCGATGTCGATGCCCTCGATGCCGATGCCCTCGATCCCGACGACCTCGAGGATCCCGATGACCCGGATGGCCCGGATGACCCGGACACCCCCGACCACCTCGGCGACGCCGGTGGCCCCGGGGGTCCCGTCGGCCGGGGCCACCGCCCGGCGTCCGTCACCCCGG
>CAIYGQ010000010.1 GCA_903925745.1 uncultured Actinomycetes bacterium
GCCCCGCCGCCACCCGCCGCAGCGCCGCCGCCCCCGGGAGCGGGTGTGGCCCCGCCGCCACCCGCCGCTGCGCCTCCACCACCTGGTCAGGTGGCGCCCCCGCCGCCGCCGTCGGGTTCGTGAGTCCCCGGCGCGTCCGCCGGTCCGTCGGTACCGGGGCCCTGCTCGCGCTGGGCCTGCTGGCCGCCGCCTGTGCGCCTGCGCCCCCCCAGCAGCTCCCTGACCTGACCGGTCGACCGGTGTGTGCGCAGGCGGCGGTCCGATCGTGCGCGTTGCCGTACCCGTCCGATGAGTTCACCGTCGCCGACTCCACGTACGCGACCGGTCGCCGCGTCAGCATCCCCGACGGGATCGTTCCCGAACGCCTCACCCGACAGTTCGGCGCCGGCCTGACCATCGACGAGGTGTTCGAGGGCGCTGACGGCTTCTCGGCGCTCGGTCCGGTCACCTTCGAACTCGACCGTCCGGTCCGCGTCCTGGACCTGCCGACCGACGGCGGCGAGGTGGTGGCGGTGTTCGACCAGCGCACGGGAGTCCGTGTGCCGGTGCGGATCCGCCACGGGGCCGATGGGATCCTGCGCGGCGGCGCGAGTCCCGTCGTCACGGCGTGGCCGCTGACCCGGTGGACCCCAGGGCGCACCTACGTGGCTCGGATCACGACCACCGTGCCGGCCGTGACCGGTCGTGTGGTCCGCCCCGCGGGGATGGAGCGTCCGGTCGGTCACCTGGCCTCGGTGCGCGACGACCTGCGCCGGATCGAAGGTGACCGGTGGGCCGAGTACGCGTCCGCCACCCGGTTCACCGTCCGGAGCTCGGCGAATGCCAACGCCCCGCTGGATGCCATGGTGGCCACGGCCAGGTCGCTGCCGCATCCCGTCCGCGGCGTCCAGGTCTGGCCTCCGGGCATCTTCCCCGACGCCTCGGCCGTCGTGACCGGCCAGGTGCAGGTGAGCGACTTCCGGGATCCGACCGGCAGGATCGACGCCGACCGACCGCCGCGCGCGGCGTGGGAGCGATTCCTGCTGGTCCTTCCGAAGCGGCCGGCCGGACCGGCGGGTGCACCCGTCGTCGTCTACGGACACGGGCTCACGATCTCGAAGGAGACACTGTTCCTGGTCGCCGACGACAACGCGGCCCGGGGTGTGGCGACCATCGGCATCGACGTCCCGAACCACGGTGACCGCCAGGACGAGGGCGGGTACCTGTTGGAGATCACGACACCGGCCGGCTTCGGCCGGCTCGCCTCGATCGCCGGCCAGTCGACCGTCGACCACGTGTCCCTGATCGCGGCGATCCGCACGTCGCTGTCGACGCTCGATGCCGCGCCGTGGCGGCCGGGCGGCGGCAACGGCGACGGTCGAGTCGACCTGGACCCGAGCCGGATCGCCTACGTCGGCACGTCGATGGGCGGGGTGCTCGGCGCCAGCCTGCTCGCCTACGAACCGCAGCTGCTCGGTGGCTACCTGCAGGTGGCCGGGACGGGCATCGCGGAGATCCTGTTCACCTCGCTGCTCTGGCCCCTGTTCAGCGGAGTCGTACCCGCCGAGGCCGAGCCCGGCGATGCTGCCGCCCTCCAGGGGGCGGCGACCATGCTCCTGGACGTCGGTGACCACGGGAACCTGGTCGACCGGCTCCGACGTGGGGGTCCCCCCGTGTACCTGCAGTACGGGATCGGCGACGAGGTCGTCGGCAACGAGTTCTCCGACCGCCTCGCTGCGCTGCTCGACCTGCCCCAGGTGGGGCGGACGATCCGGACGCCGTCGGTGCCACTGCGGTCGATCTCGGCACCGGGCATGCCCGCTGACGGTCGGGGCGTCTCGCAGACCTACGCGCTGAACTCGAGTGACGAGCTGCGCGGATTCCTGGCCCACGTGGCGTTCGGCCAGCCGTCCGCCGACCGGGTCTACCGGGGCTGGTTGGAGAACCGCCTCGCCGCGTCGGGCCTGGGTCGCTGAGCACCGGTCGGTGATCCTCCTCGACGCCGTCGGCCTGTCGGCGAGTCGGCCCGGTCGGCCGCTGTTCGACGACGTCTCGTTCAGCATCTCCGTCGGTGAGCGGTGGGGGATCGTCGGCCTCAACGGCTGCGGCAAGTCCACGCTGCTCCGGATGCTGGCCGGTTCGGCGGACGGGAACGCAGGGGTCGTCCGCCGCGGCCGGGACGTTCGATTCTCGGTGCTGGACCAGGATCCTGAGCTCCGGTACCCGACCCCACGCGAGGAACTGGCGGCGATCGATGGCGTCGAGCGCTGGGAGGCCGAGGCCGTGGCCGACCGGCTCGGCTCGACGCCGGACCTGGACCGGCCCGTCGCCCAGTTGTCCGGCGGTCAGGCCAAGCGCATCGCGCTGGCGCGGGCGCTGGTGCGGCCCGCCGAGCTCCTGGTGCTCGACGAGCCCACCAACCACCTGGACGTCGACGCGATCGCCTGGCTCGAGGACCGCCTGGCCGAGCACCGCGGTGGCCTGATCCTGGTCACGCACGACCGGCACTTCCTGGACCGGGTGACGACCCGGATCCTGGAGCTCGACCGGGGTGCCACCCACGTCCACCGGGGCGGCTACGACTCCTACCTGGACGCCCGCGCCGAGCGGGAGGAGGCGGCCATCCGCGCCGAGGGACGCCGGCGCAACCTGGCCCGACGCGAACTCGAGTGGTTGCGACGCGGCGCGCCCGCACGGACCTCGAAGCCGAAGGCCCGCCTCGAGGCCGCCCGCGCCGTGGTCGACAGCCGCCCACAGTCCGCAGCCAGATCCGGCGACCTGCCGCTCCACGCCGACACCCCTCGACTCGGCGACCGGGTCGTCGAACTCCACGACGTCGCCCACCGGTTCGACGACGGTCCCGTGCTGTTCGAAGGTCTGGACCTCCTGCTCGACCCCCGTGAGCGACTGGGGATCGTCGGACCCAACGGCGCCGGCAAGTCGACCCTGTTGGACGTGATCGCCGGTCGGCTGCGGCCGAGTGACGGCCGGGTCGAGTTCGGCTCCACGGTCCGCATCGGTGTCTACGACCAGCGCGGCCGGGACCTGGATCCGACGCTCCGGGTCCGGGAGGCGCTCACCGGACCGGATCGGACGGCCGACTGGCGGGACGCTGCGCTGCTCGAGTCGTTCTGGTTCGACGACGATGCCCAGTGGGCACCCGTCGGCACCCTGTCCGGGGGTGAGCGTCGACGCCTGCAGCTCCTGTGCGTCCTGGTGGAACGGCCGAACGTGCTGCTCCTGGACGAGCCGACCAACGACCTGGACCTGGACACGCTCCGCCAGCTCGAGGACTTCCTGGACGACTGGCCCGGGGCGCTGGTCGTGGTGAGCCACGACCGCGCGTTCCTGGAGCGGACCGTGGCCGACGTCGTCGTGCTGGACGGTCAGGGTGGTGCCGGCCGGCGGCCCGGTGGCTACGCGGCCTGGGAGGAGGAGCGGCGGGCCGTGCGCTCCGGTCGACGGTTGGGGACCGGTCGGCAGGCCGTCGGCGTGGCACCGGGGGGACGTGGTCCCGCGGGTGGGTCACGGGCGGGAGCCGGCCGGACGGCTGCCCGACCCAACCCCACCACGGTGCGCGCCCGTCTGAGGTCTGCCGAGCGGGATCTCGCCGCCGCCCAGCGCGATCACGACCGGTTGGCCGAGGAGCTCGGAACCTGCGGTGACGACCACGTGCGGTTGGCCGAGGTCGGCCGGCGGTTGGGTAGGGCCCAGGATCGCCTGCGTGCCGCCGAGGAGGCCTGGATCGAGGCCGCAGCGATCGCGGAGGAGCTCGGTCTGGCGGTCTGAGTGGTCGGGCCCGGTCGCACCCCGGGTCCCGGCGGACGGTCGGTTCAGACCGTCCCGGCCCGGCCGCGCTTGGGTCGGAACGCGTTGGCGACCATCTCGTGGGAGAAGCCGCCGGGCTCCTCGCCGAGCACGGCGAAGCGGTACAGGGCGGTGCGGAACACGGCGCTGAGCGCCGACGAGAAGGCGCTCACCAGGATCACCCACGCCACGAACAGGGCCACCCCGATGACGACGAGCGGCACGTTGGAGTTGCTGGCCCCGAGCACCACGATGGGTCCGGCGACGACCATCCCCGCCAGCACCAGCAGGAAGCTGACCAGGCCGATGCCGCCGTTGCCGACGACGTTCTCACCCCACGTCCGCTTGAACGCGGACGCCGAGCGCTTGATCGACTCGCCGACGCCGACCTTCTCGATGACCAGGATCGGCAGCACCAACATGGTGACCAGCGTCCAGGCCAGTCCGATGAGCCCGACGACGATCCGACCGATGAACCCGGCCCGCTCCTGGATCATCTGGAGCACGATCGAGACCGTGGCGCTGATCAGCGCCCAGGGCAGGATCCGGCCGGCGTTGTCGGCCGCCATCCGCAGTGCGCTCCCGAGCGTCGGGTTGCCGCCCGTCAGGCGGTCGTTGGCGGCCAGGATCAGCGCCGACTGGAAGAAGATCGTGACGTAGGCACTCACGATGTATCCGAGGAACAACAGGACCCAGCCCACGACTCCCAGCGAGACGCTGGTGTCGGATCCCGCCGGTCCCGGCGACGAGGTCAGGAACGCACCGATGAGGAACGGGGCGATCGCCAGGCCCGACGCGACCGCGGCGACGACGGGCAGGAGGATCAACTCCTTGTCCTCCTTGAGCACGCCCCACGAGGCGGACACCAGTGCGAACGATCGACGGAGGGTTCCCATGGCCCAGATTGTGGCGCATCCGGCCCGACCGTTGGGCCATCGGCTCACCGAGGCCTCCTTGGGAGTGGCGCCGGGCCGGGCCGGCCGGGTTCGGCGCAGACCGGATCGCCGGCGGATGGGCGTCCGGGATTTCTCCTACTACGGTGTTGGAAATGAGCGCCGAGGTGAGCACCGACGAGGAGGTCCCCGCCGAGTCCGACCCGGTCGACGGCGGACCCGGAGAGACGGTCCGAGAGGGCGAGGTCGTCCTGGATGTGTCACCCGAGGCGCTCGAGCTGGTGCTCGAGATCCGCTCGGCCGAGCCCGACCCGGAGGCCTTGGCGCTCCGGGTCGCCATCACCGGCATCTCCGGTTCCGAGTTCGCCTACGACCTGGGATTCGAGGAGCTCGACGGTCTGGAGGGCGAGCACGTGCGGGCGACGTTCGGTGACCTGGTCGTCGCCGTGCCCGTCGACTCGGTCGACCGCCTGCGAGGCGCCGTGCTGGACCTGCCCCGGGACCCCGGCCAGGGCGGCATGGTGATCCGCAACCCCAACCGTCCCGACCCGATGGGTTCGCTGCCGCCCGGCGTGGCCGAGACCCTCACCGGCGAGGTCTCCGAGCGGGTCGAGCAGTTGCTCCGCGAGCACATCAATCCGTCACTCGCCGCACACGGTGGCTACGCCTTGTTGGTGGACGTGTCCGACGACGGCGTCGTCAGGGTCACGATGGGCGGCGGCTGTCAGGGGTGTTCCGTGAGCGCCATCACGCTCTCCGAGGGGATCAAGCGCATGATCCTGGAGGCGATCCCCGAGGTCGTCGACGTCGTCGATGCCACGGACCACGCAGCGGGCGACTCCCCCTACTACACCTGATCGCCGCGCCGGCCTGATCGCACCGGGCGCGGACGGCCGGCGCTACTGCGAGTGGGCGACAGCGCAAGCCGGAGTCAGGACGTCGAGGAGGACGAACGGTGCCACGAGAGCACCTCGTCGACGATCCCATCGGCGTCGAGTCCCAACCGCGACAGGATCGTGTCCGGCTTCCCGTGGGACAGGTAGACCGACGGCACGCCCAGCACGCGGACCAGGGGTCCGTCGACGGGCGCCAGCTTCGACAGGGCGTCGGCGATGGCGGCACCGACGCCTCCGTCCCGGAGTCCGTCCTCGATCGTGACCACCAGGCGGTGCCGGGCGGCGTCCTCGAGCAGGTCGGTGTCCAGCGGCTTGACGACCCGCGGGTCCCAGAGCGTCACGTCGATCCCCTCGGCGGCCAGCTTGTCGGCCGCGTCCCGGGCCGGGGCCAGCATCTTGCCGACACCGACCAGGCAGACGGAGTCGCCAGAGCGGAGGCGTCGGGCCGACAGGCCGGAGCCGGCGGTGGCCAACTCGACGTCGTCGGGATCCGGCGGCATGGTCTTGGGGAAGCGGATGGCGGCCGGCCCGTCGGTGCACAGATCCAGGGCATCGTGCAGCATCTGGCCGACCTCGGCGTGGTTCGACGGGGCGAAGACGGTCATGTCCGGCACCTTGGACAACAGCACCATGTCCAGGACGCCGTGGTGTGAGGCGCCGTCGTCACCGGTGATCCCGGCCCGGTCCAGGGCGAAGACCACCGGCTGCTGGTGCAGCCCGACGTCCAGGTTGACCTGGTCGATCGCCCGGGTCAGGAAGGTCGAGTACACCGCCACGACGGGACGCAGGCCGCACATCGCCATGCCCGCCGCGGACGTCACCGCGTGCTGCTCCGCGATCCCGACGTCGAACGTCCGGTCGGGGAACCGTTCGCCGAAGGGCAGCAGGCCGGTCGAGTCGGGCATCGCCGCCGTGATCGCCACGAGTTCCGGTCGCTCCGCACCCTCACGCACCAGGGCGTCGGAGAAGGCCGCCGTGAACGATCCCTCCTTCAGCTCCGAGGTGTCGTGCATGTTCTTGACCTCGTCGGCCTCGGCCGGCCCGTAGCCCCGACCCTTCTGGGTGAGCACGTGGACCACGACCGGGCCGTCGAGCTGCCTGGCTGCGGCGAACGCCTCCTCCATCGAGGCGACGTCGTGTCCGTCGTAGGGGCCCAGGTACCTGACGCCGAGCTGCTCGAAGAACGCCGGTGGCTCGAAGATCTCACGGATGGCGGCCTTCGCCCCGTCGACGCCCTTCTCCAGGTACCCGCCCACCACCGGCACGTCGTGGAGCAGCCGCTCCATGCGCGCCCGGTTGCGCTGGTAGGCCGACGACGCCCGGAAGCGCGACAGGCTCTCGCCCAGCCGGGATGCCGTCGGGGCGTAGGAGCGACCGTTGTCGTTCAGGATGATGATCGCCCGCCGTCCGGAGTGGCCGAGGTTGTTGAGTCCCTCGTAGGCCATGCCACCGGTCAACGCCCCGTCGCCGATCACGGCGACGACCGTGCGGTCGTCCTCGCCCCGCAGGTGGAGGGCGGTCGACATCCCGTGCGCGTACGAGATGATCGTGGACGCGTGGCTGTTCTCGATCCAGTCGTGCTCGGACTCGGTCCGACTCGGGTACCCGGACAGGCCGCCTTCCTGGCGCAGCGAGGCGAAGTCGTCGCATCGGCCGGTCAGCATCTTGTGGACGTAGGCCTGGTGGCCCGTGTCCCACAACACGATGTCGTGCGGCGAGCGGAACGTCCGGTGGACGGCGAGCGTGAGCTCGACCACGCCCAGGTTGGACCCCAGGTGTCCTCCGGTGGTGGTGACCTGCTCCACGATCCGGTCACGGATCTCCGCGGCGAGCCAGGTCAGTTGTTGGTGGTCCAGACGAGCCAGGTCGTCGGGGCCGGTCAGCTTCTCGAGCAGCATCTCGCAGGCGGCCTCCTGAGCGCCTGTCACCGTACCCCCATCGGACACCGTCGTCAGGTCTCCCGCCGACCCCCTCACCGCTGGCGGCGGCGCGCCGTCGGCGTCGGCGTCCGACCCGGTGGCGTGGTCGTTCCCGGTGATTCCGGGCGGAGCGGGATCCGGCGAGGAGGTGTGGGGCATCGTCTGCACCCTTGGGTTTCGGCCGTCCGTCCGCCGCCGGATGCGGCCGGGGCGCGACGGGACGGACGTCACTCCTGGTGAGCAGCGTTCACGTCGGTGCGCGTGTCGAGGTGGTCGGGTCCCCACGGCGCCGTCTCCCGAGCACGAACGCAGGTGCCCCCGACAGACTGGCCACCACGAAGACCAGGTACACGAGCAGCCCCAGCGCGATCGCCTCCTCGTCGGCGACGCCGAGCGCACCGAAGAACAACACGAAGGCGGCCTCCCGCACACCCAGCCCGCCGAGCGCGAGTGGGAAGTTCTGCACCACCGCCGTCGGGGGGAAGAACGCCATCGCCGCGAACAACGTGACCTGCGGCAGTCCCAGCGCCCGACCACAGGCCCACACCGACACGCACTGGAGGAACTGGAAGGCCAGGCCGGCGCCGATCACCCGGGACACGCGACCGGGGTGACGCCGGACGGCGACGATCCCGAGGTGCACCGCCCCCAGGTACCGGCGCCAGCCGGTGCGACCGACGAGCCGGCCGGCGCCGCGCGGGTGTCCGGCGACCCACAACAGCGTGCCCAGTGCCAACAGCGTGACGACGTCGACGACGACCGCGACGGCGGTGGCCGTGCCGAGCGAGGTCAACCCGGCGCCCACGATCAGCCCGAACGCCGAGAGGACCGGCAGGACGAACCACCCCGTCAGCCGTTCCAGACTGGTCGCGGCGAAGGCGTCCGCATGGTCGCCGGTGTCGTCGCCCTGACGGAGCACGCGCAGCACGTCGCCTCCGAACGACGTCGGCAGGGCGTTCGACACGAACTCGCCGGCGAGCAGGTGGCTCGTGAGACGCCGGAACGGGAGGTGGATCCCGAGGGCGTCCGACACCTGGGCCCACCGCAGGCTCTGCAGCAGGTAGGCGAACATGTGGACGACGACCGCCACGGCGATCCACCCCACTGCGGCCGACGACAGGACGGGGACGATGTCGCCGACGGAGACGTCGGGCAGGCGCCAGAACAGGATCGCCAGGAAGGCGAACGAGACGACCAGGCGCAGCAGGATCCGGCGCCAGTCGTTGCGGGGGAGGACGTCGGGGACCGGGTCGTCGCCGATCTCGGCCAGGGCCTCGGCCCGCTCCGCGGCGTCGGCGTCGTCGCCGCTCGGGTGATCGTCCATGTGCGCAGGGAGCCTACCGACGCTCCGGACACCGAGCCGCGTGCCAGCGACGGCTCCGCGACGAGCGTGGCGGGTCTCAGCGGGCCTTGTCGAGGAAGCGTTCGACGTCGACGACGACGCGGGTGACCTTGCCGGCTGCGACCAGACCCCGGTCGTCCTTGGCCGACACGTGGAACACCAGCCGACGGCCCTCGACCTTCTCGAGGGTCGCCTCGGCGGTCACCCGGCCCCCGACCGCCGTCGGAGAGATGTGTTCCAGTTGGACCCGCATGCCGACCGTGCTCGTGCCCTCCTCCAGTTGGCCGTCGAGCGCCCGGACCGTGGCCTCCTCGACCAGCGCCAGGATCCTCGGTGTCGCGAGCACCGGTACCTCACCCGACCGGAATGCGATCGCGGTGTCGTCGTCGGTCACGTTGAGCTCGACGACGGCGGACAGACCGGTGTGGATCGGCACGAGCGATACGATAAGCACTCGCCGCGGCCCCCACGAATCGGGCGGCCGGCCCGTCGGACCGTCCGGTGGGAGCGGCGGACGATCCGGTTCGTGGGTCGGGCGAGCGTCGCCGTGGCCCACTGGATCGCAGCGCAGCTGGAGGAGATGGACGGTGATCGACGACGACGTCATCGAGCGGGTGCTCTCGGCAGGCATGGCCCAGGGTGCTGACTTCGTGGAGGTCTTCGCAGAGGACAAGCGTTCGTCCTCCGCGCTGCTGGATGACGGGAAGGTCGAGGAGCTGACCTCGGGACGTGACCGTGGGGCCGGCATCCGGGTCGTGGTCGGGGAGTCGACCGGGTTCGCCCACACCTCGGACCTCTCGGAGCCGGGACTGATCGCTGCGGCCCGGGCGGCTGCTGCGGCGTCCCGGGGTGAAGGTGGGCCGGGTTCGCCGGGGTCGCTCCAGCGGGTCGTCACGGCCGCCCCGAACCCGGTCGTCGTCCAGCCGGCCGACGTCGCCAAGGGACGAAAGGTCGACCTGCTGCTCGCCGCCGACGATGCCGCACGGTCCGCCGGCGGCGCCATCACCCAGGTCGCAGCCCGGTACGCCGACTCGCGTCGCCGCATCCTGGTCGCCAACAGCGACGGGGTCCTGGCGGGTGACGACCAGGTCAAGACGCTGTTCTCGGTGTCCTGCGTCGCCACCGGAGACGCAGGGATGCAGACGGGTCGCGAGTCCGTGGGTCGGACGGTCGGCTTCGAGTTGTTCGACGAGCTCGACGTCGCCGAACTGGCGGCCGCTGCCGCCGGTCGGGCGATCACGAAGCTCTCGGCGCGCCCGGCGCCCTCGGGCGAGCTGACCGTCGTGATCGGACCCGGTGGCGGGGGTGTGATGTTCCATGAGGCGTGCGGACACGGCCTCGAGGCCGACCTGGTGGCCAAGGGGGCGTCGGTGTTCGCCGGTCGGGTCGGCGAACAGGTGGCGAGCCCACTGGTGACCCTGGTCGACGACGGCACCATGGGTGGGGAGTGGGGCTGCTTCGCCATCGACGACGAAGGCCGCCCCGCCCAGCGGAACGTGTTGATCCAGGACGGGATCCTGGTCGACTACATGTGGGACGGTCTCCGGGCCCGGGCCGAGGGTCGGGCCTCCAGCGGCAACGGTCGGCGCCAGAGCTACCAGCACCTCCCGATGGTGCGGATGACCAACACCTACCTCATCGGGGGCACGTCCCGCCCCGACGACGTGCTGGCCGACACCCCGAGCGGCGTCTACATCGCCCATCTCGGTGGAGGGCAGGTCAACACCGCCAACGGTGACTTCGTGTTCGGGATGACCGAGGCGTACCTGATCGAGGACGGCCGGATCACCGAGCCGTTGCGAGAGGGCAACCTCATCGGCAATGGGCCGGCGGTCCTGCAGGCGATCGATGCGGTCGGCGACGACTTCGCCATGGGCCCGCCAGGCACGTGCGGCAAGGACGGGCAGGGCGTCCCGGTCGGCGACGGGGTCCCGACGCTCCGGGTCACCTCGGGGTTGACGATCGGCGGCACCGCCGCCTGACGGCCCCACGCCCCCCTCTGCGTTTCGGTGCGTTCGGCACCACACGTGGTGCCGAACGCACCGAAACGCGTGAGGGGGGCGTGGGGCCGTCAGGCGGCGGTGCCGCCGATCGTCAACCCCGAGGTGACCCGGAGCGTCGGGACCCCGTCGCCGACCGGGACGCCCTGCCCGTCCTTGCCGCACGTGCC
>CAIYGQ010000011.1 GCA_903925745.1 uncultured Actinomycetes bacterium
GCCTCGGCGGCGCAGCTGGTCGTCGACGAGATCACGGCGGCCGGCGGTGAGGCCGTCGCCAACCACGACTCGGTGTCGACCCCCGAGGGTGGACAGGCGATCGTCCAGACGGCGCTCGACGCGTTCGGGACCGTGGACATCGTGATCAACAACGCCGGGATCCTGCGGGACAAGACGTTCCACAACATGACGCCGGAGCTGCTCGAGCCGGTGATCGCCGTGCACCTGCTCGGCGCCTTCTACGTGACACAGCCGGCGTGGGTCGTCATGCGGGACAAGGGCTACGGGCGGGTCGTGAACACGAGCTCCAACTCGGGGCTGCTCGGCAACTTCGGCCAGTCCAACTACGGGGCGGCGAAGCTCGGCCTGGTGGGCTTCACCCGGGTGCTGGCCAACGAGGGGCGCTCGAAGGGCATCAAGGTCAACGCGATCGCGCCGGTGGCGAAGACACGGATGACCGAGGACCTGCTGGGGCCGTTCGGTGACAAGCTCGAACCGTCGGAGGTGACGCCGACGGTTGTGTACCTGGCGCACGAGGACTGCCCGGTCAGCGGCGAGGTCTACTCGGTGGCCGGCGGTGTGGTCGCCCGGTACTTCATCGGCCTGACGCCCGGGTGGTACGCCGAGGGGCACTCCGCCGAGGACGTCCGGGACCACTTCGAGCAGATCCGTGAGGAGTCGGGCTACATCGTGCCCGACGACCCGTCCGGCGAGCTGAAGAAGCTCCTCGAAACCCTCTCCTCCTGACCCCGACATAGGGGTCGCGCGCGGGGTACGTCCCGCGCCGTGGAGCCACAGAACCGACGAGCAGTGGCTGAGAAGCTGACGAGTCCCGGAGGACAACCGGTCAGACCCAGCGTCGTCCCGTTCCTGCAGCTCGAGGCGGCGACCGTCCTCTCCGGTGCCGGGAACGGCGCTGCGCTGGTCATCCTGCCGTGGCTGGTCCTGGAGCGGACCGGCAACCCGGCGGACGCCGGCCTGCTGGCGGCGGCCACCGCGCTCCCCCTCCTGGCGTCGAGCCTGTTCTCCGGCGCGCTCGTCGACCGGGTCGGACGGCGGCGGACATCGGTCGGCTCCGACCTGTGCTCGGCGCTGTCGGTGTCGGCCATCCCCATCGCAGCCGCCACGGTCGGCCTGAACCTGCCGCTCCTGGTCGCCCTGGCGGTGCTCGGAGCGGTGTTCGACCCGGCCGGCGTCACCGCTCGTGAGGCGATGCTGCCCGCGGCCGCTGCCCGGTGCGGTTGGCAGCTCCAGCGGGTCAACGGGGTCCACGAGGCGGTCTGGGGAGTCGCGTTCCTGGTCGGACCCGGCGTGGGTGGGCTCCTGATCGCCGCTGTCGGTGCCGAGTCTGCGCTCTGGTTCACCGCCGGTTCGTTCATCACCTCGGCGGTCGCCATCGCCTCCATCCGGCTGCCAAACGCGGACCTCCGACCCGAGGCGAACGAACGCGAGCCGGTGCTCCGGAGCATCCGGACCGGACTGTCCCACGTCCGGGCCGACCGCCTGCTCCGGACACTGCTCCTGGTGGTTGCCGCCGTCGTGTCGGTCTACATGCCGATCGAGGCGGTGCTGTTGCCCGTCGAGTTCGAGGCGCAGGGAGCACCCGAGCGACTCGGCCTGCTGGTGACCGCGATCAGTGCCGGCTGGGTCGCCGGTGCGCTCCTGTACGCCTGGCGTGGCCATGGCGCCCGACGGAGCCGGTTGTTCCGCGCCTCGCTCCTGGCGACCGCCGCCGGTCTGGCGGCCCTGGCCGCCACCGACATCTACCCGGTGATGCTCGTGGCCGGTTTCGGACTCGGCCTGGGCTACGGACCCGTCGGGCCGATCCTCAACCTCGCACTGCAGACACGCTCACCCGAGCACCTGCGGGGCCGGGTCGTCGGGCTGGCGTCATCGGCGGAGTACGCCGCCGGGCCGCTCGGGTACCTGGCCGCCGGACTGCTCGTGAGCCGGGTCGGGGTCACCCCGACCTTCGTCCTGCTGGCCGTGCTCGTGGGCGGGGTCGGGTTGGTGTCGCTGGTGCTCGGCCCGCTGGACGAACTCGACGACCTCCCCGACGAGGCCGCCGAACACCCCATCACCGATGCGACGCTGGACGGGGGTGCAGGTCCGCTCCCGTTCCGCTGAGCGGGCGCCGCCCGGCTCAGGACGGATCGTCGATCGGCCGGCCGGTCTGGGTGTCAACGACCTTGCCGGTGCGGAGGTCGAGCGCCTCCTTCTCGGCTGAGAAGCGGAGCTTGGCGCGCAGTACGCGCAGTTCGACCAGGTAGTACACGGGCATCGACACGGCGAACGCCGCAGCGATCAGCACCGGGGTCCGGATCAGCTGCCCGGCCAGTGAGATCTCCACCCCGCCGGTCAGGGCGAAGATGATGATGTAAGGAAGGGCGTGCCACACGTAGAGGGTGTAGCTGAGCCGGCCCATCCACTGGAACGGCGACCAGGACCAGAACCGGTTGAGCCACCAGTCCTTGCGGTGCACCAGACAGAACAGGATCGCAGCGAACCCCAGGGCGCCGAGGGTGTGGCCGAAGCGGAACCAGTACGTCGGGGACTCCGCCAGCATCTGCGGCCGACTGAACCCGCTCGGACCGTCGGGCTGGTAGGGGAAGTAGGGCCCTCCCAGCTTCTCCATGGCGCCGGTCGACAGGTTCAACATGGCGAACCAGACGACGAGGCCGATGGTGCCCGCGACCAGGAACGGGCGACGCATCCGGTCGATGTGCTCCTGGGTGAGGTGCGCGTTGACGATCGCGAGGAGCGACCCGAGCATGAGGGCATCCGGACGCTGCACGAACAGCAGCCGGATCCCGGGGAGGACCCCCTCGGTGTCCTGGAAGAACCCGGTGAAGGCGTACCAGCGGGCCACTCCGATCGCCACGAAGAGTGCACCGAAGACCCAGGCGAGCTGCTTCACCCAGTTCCGCCGGACGCACACCAGCACCGTGACGGGGATCAGGAAGTAGAAGAACTCCTCCACCGACAACGTCCAGAGGTGCCACATGTAGCGGTCGTCCTGGACGTCCGGCTGGATCATGTAGAGGCCGCTCGGGAACACCAGGTCGTAGACGTAGGTGACTGCGGCGAGGGCGTCCTCCAGGATCGCCCGAAGGCTGATGCCCTCGATCCCGAGCAGAGTGCCGATGATCCCGATCACGATCCACACCGCGCAGAACAACCAGACCGTCGGCAGCAGTCGGATCGCACGCCGCGCGTAGAACTTCCGCATCCCGATGCCACCGGTGGACCGATGCTCCTGGAGCAGCAGCGTCGTGATCAGGAAGCCGCTGAGCACGAAGAACGTGTCGACGATCGTCACCCACGACTCCACGTACTCGAACAGCGCGTGGCCGACGAGCACCATCATCACGCCGATGCCACGGATCCCGTCGAACCCGCCGACGAGGCCCAGCTTGGGCGCCTTGGAGACGAACGGTGCGTTGGGCGACTCGGCGAGCGTCACGACGTCCTCCCGCTTCGACCCTTGCTCGTCGTCGCCTCCTCCACACTGACCATCTCTCCGGTGTTGAGGTCGACGACCTCCTTCTCCGACGCGAACCGCAGCTTGATCCGGAGCATCCGCTGCTCGACGCCGTAGAAGATCGGAAGGCACGCCACGATGGTGATCGCAGCGAGGATCGGGACCCTCCACTTCTCACCCAGGACCCGGTCACCGCCGAGGACGTCGAGCACCACGAAGAACACGAGGGTGTGCCACACGTAGAGCGTGTAGGACATCCGACCGAGGAACCGGACCGGCTTCCAGCTGAGCGCCCGGTTTGCGATCCAGTCCTTGTGGCGGACCATGCACAACAACGCCGGGATGCACGCCACTGCGCTGAGCGTGTGGCCGAAGTTGATCCAGTAGATCTGGTCGCCCGCATCCACCGGTGTCAGCGGGGCCATTGGCACGTACGGGAACGGGAGGCCGACCTTCCCGAACAGGTCGGAGAGCAGCCCGCTCGAGAGGAACATGCTGGAGAACGACACGATGAGCCCGACGCCACCCACCCACGGGAGCCACTTCCTCCACGCCGGCGGAAGCGGATCGGGAAGCTTGGCGTTGACGACGGCCAGCCCCACGCCCCACATGAGCGAGTCGGGCCGCGACAACCACAGCAGGCTGAGCCCCCGGACCACCGGGTTGGCGTTGGCGGGATCGTCAGGGATCGGCACCGGCCCCGGGACGCCGCTCCACCGCTGCCACGAGATCCACGTGGCCATCAGCGCCAGACCGACTGCCAACTGCACCATCCACCGCTTGCGGATGCAGACGAGCACCGTCACGGCGATCAACAGGTAGAACTGTTCCTCGACCGCGAGCGACCAGAAGGGGTCGATGGACAGCTTCTCGACCAGCGACGGATCCAGCGCACCGAGTCCGACGGGGAAGAAGATCTCGTACACGTAGAAGATGGCTGCCAGGGCTTCGCGCCAGAGCGTTGCCAGCCGTTCGCGGTCGAACAGGAACGACACGACGAACCACGCCGCGATGCACAGGTAGGCCGAAGGGAGGAGGCGCACGGCGCGGCGGGCGTAGAAGCGCCGCATGCTGATGTCGTTCTGGTCCCGGTGCTCCTGGAGGAGCAGGGTCGTGATCAGGAACGCGCTCATGACGAAGAACACGTCGATGATCCCGGCGACGCTGGGCGACAGGGGCGACCAGGCGTGGTTGAACAGGACGAGCAGGATCCCGATCCCTCGGATCCCGTCGAATCCGCCCACGAAGCCCATGCGGGGCGCCACGGAGCGGAACGGCGCCACTGCCCCCACCGTCGTCACGTTCCACAGGCTAGGTGGATCCGGTCGGCCACCCAACCCCTCGCGGGACCGGATCGCTGCCCGGTGGCCCCGGCCCGAGGCCCCCGGCGCCACGCCCGCCCCGCCCGCGATGCGCCGCCGAGCGGAGGTCGCCCGTAGCCTGTCGACATGAGCCACGCACCGCTCCCCCAGCACGTGGACGCCCTCGACGTCCTGGCGACCGACGCCCTGCTCACCGACGAGGAGACGATGCTCCGGGACACGGTCCGGACGTTCGTCGGCAAGCGGATCCTGCCGGATGTCGGTGAGTGGTTCGACGCCGGGACCTTCCCCCGGGAGATGGCGACCGAGTTCGGCTCCCTGGGGGTGCTCGGCATGCACCTCGACGGCTACGGCTGTGCCGGAACCTCGGCCACCGCCTACGGCCTGGCCTGCCTCGAACTGGAGGCCGGAGACTCGGGTGCCCGCAGCTTCGTGTCGGTCCAGGGCAGCCTCGCCATGTTCCCGATCCACGCCTTCGGCTCCGAGGAGCAGAAGCAGCAGTGGTTGCCCGGCATGGCGGCCGGCGAGCTCATCGGCTGCTTCGGCCTGACCGAACCGGACTCCGGCTCCGACCCGTCCTCCATGCGGACCACCGCCACCCGGGACGCATCGGGCGACTGGGTGCTGAACGGATCCAAGATGTGGATCACCAACGGGTCGATCGCCGACGTGGCCGTCGTGTGGGCCCGCACCGACCCGGACGGCCCCGACCGTGGTGCCGTGCGGGGCTTCGTCGTACCGACCGACACGCCCGGGTTCTCGGCCCCCGAGATCCA
>CAIYGQ010000012.1 GCA_903925745.1 uncultured Actinomycetes bacterium
ACTCGACGATCGTCCGGATGATCCTGGTCCCGGCGATCATGGAACTCTTCGGTCGCCGGGCCTGGTGGTTCCCCACGTGGCTCCGCTGGCTGCCGTCGCTCGACGTCGAGGGCAAGGCGGTCGCCGCCCGGGCCGAGCCGGGCGGCGGATCGGACGCGGTCTCCCGCGCCTGACCCGTCGGCTCAGGCGCCGGCGGGGATCCGCTCGGCGGCCGCCGCTGCGATGTTGCGGATCATCCCACCGAAGACGACGTTGTGGAACGGGCTGATGGAGCGCCAGTAGGCGTGACCCGCCAGCCCCCTCGGCAGGAACAGGGCCCGCTGTTCCAGGACCGAGTGCTCGTCGTCGGCACCCGGGCTGATCCGGAACTCCAGCCAGGCCTCGCCGGGCAGCCGCATCTCGGCCCGGAGTCGGAGCAGGTGGGGCCGGTCCACGGTCTCCACCCGCCAGAAGTCGACGACGTCGCCCGTGCGGAGGTCGTCCGGATGGCGGCGCCCACGTCGGAGCCCGACGCCGCCGACCAGGCGGTCCGCCAGGCCACGCAGGGCCCAGGCCGAGCGCCACGAGTACCAGCCGTGCTCGCCGCCGATGCCCTCGATGATCCGCCACGTGGCCTCGACCGGGGCGTCGACGGTCTGCCTCCGTTCGTCGCGGTAGGCGCTGCCGCCGCTCCAGTCCGGATCCGTGGGCATCGGATCGCTCGGCGCCCCCGGCCAGTCGGCGCTGGACCAGCGGGTGGCGACGTCCTGGTCGCGGACGCGGACCAGCGCCAGACGGACCGCCTCGTCGAAGCCGATCGGCTCGAAGGGGATCAGCGTGCGGATGTCCTGTTCGGTCGCCACCACGGAGTTGCGGAGCGACTCCACGAGTGGCTGCGCCAGTGGCTTGGGGACCGGGGTGACGATGTTGATCCAGTGGCTCGAGAGCCACGGCGACAGCACGGGGACCGGCACGATGATCCGCCGGCGGAGCCCGGCGACGGCCGCGTAGCGCTGCATCATCTCCCGGTACGTGAGGACGTCGGGCCCGGCGATGTCGAAGCGACGGTTGAGGGACGCAGGCAATCCGGCGGCACCCAGGAGGTACCCGAGCACATCACGGACCGCGATCGGCTGCACCCGTGAGTCGACCCACCGTGGTGTCACCATCATCGGGAGCCGCTCGGTCAGGTAGCGCAGCATCTCGAAGCTCGCACTCCCGCTCCCGATGACCACCCCGGCCTGGAGGATCACGGCGGGCACTGGGCCGTCCAGGAGGATCTGGCCGACCTCGGCACGTGACGCCAGGTGCTCCGAGGCGACCTCGTCCTCCGGCGGACGCAGCCCACCGAGGTAGATGATGCGGCCGACCCCGGCCTCGGCCGCGGCGTCGGCGAGGTGCTCCGCAGCCAGCCGGTCCGACGCCGCGAAGTCGCCGTCCCCGCCGATCGAGTGGACCAGGTAGTAGACGAGCTCGACGCCGTCACACGCGGCGAGGACGTCGTCGCGGTCCAGGGCGTCGCCCTGGACGACCTCGACGCCATCCGCCCACGGGACGTCGAGCAGCTTCTCTGGGCTCCGGGTCAGGCAACGCACGGTGTGGCCGGCCTCGACCAGCATGGGGGCGAGGCGGCCGCCGATGTAGCCCGTCGCGCCGGTCAGGAGGATTCGCACGTCCACATCGTACGGAGCCGGGCCGTCCCCCACCGGCCGGGCCGGCTCGCGCCCGACGGCCCGGTCCCCGTGTCGGCGGCATCTCGGTAGGCTCGGCGGGGTCGGGCACCCGGGGCCTGAACGGGACAGGACCGGCCGGCGCAGGATCGAGACGGGGGAGTCCGGAGGAACGATGCTCGAGGATGCGGAGGTTCGAGCGGGCGGGAGCACCGTGTCCGGCCCCCGGTCCCGGAGGATCACCGGAGGCACGACCGGGGCCGTCGGTCGTGGTCGGGAACCGCTCGCCCGGGCGGCCCGAGACGCCATGGCCCGAGGGGCGGCCCAGCCACGGGTGGCGATCCTCGGCGCCGGCGCCGGCGGCCTGTGCGCGGCGATCCAGCTCAGGTTGGCGGGCTTCCGGGACGTCGCGATCTACGAGCAGTCCGACGGCGTCGGTGGCACGTGGCGGGACAACACCTACCCCGGGGCCGCCTGCGACGTCCCATCGCACCTGTACAGCTTCTCGTTCGCGTCCAAGTCCGACTGGACCCGGCGCTTCGCGACCCAGCCGGAGATCCTCGGGTACCTCGAGTCCCTCGTCGACACCTACGGGCTGGCGGACAACCTGCGGACCGGGGTCCGGGTCGAGTCGGCGACCTGGGACGACGACGCCCTCTGTTGGGGGCTGCGTCTCCGACTGCGGGACGGATCCGTCGAACAGGCCGCCGCCCACGTCGTGGTCTCGGCGCTGGGGCAGCTGAACCGGCCGTACATCCCCGACCTGCCCGGCCTGGACTCGTTCTCGGGGACGATGTTCCACTCGGCCCGCTGGGACCACGACCACGACCTGCGCGGCGAGCGGGTGGGGGTCGTCGGGATCGGGGCGTCGGCGATCCAGTTCGTCCCTCCGGTGGCGGCCGAGGCCCGTCAGGTGACCCTGTTCCAGCGCAGCGCCAACTACGTGGCTCCCCGCAACGACCGGGCCTACCGGGCCTGGCAGCGCTGGGTGTTCCAGCACGTGCCCCTCGCCCAGCGGATGTACCGCGACTCGATCTACTGGCGCCTCGAGGCCCGCTTCAACATCATGCGTCGCGAGAGCCGTCTCGGGAGCTGGCTCGCTCGGCAGTTCCGCACCCGCCTGCGCCCGCTGGTCTCGGATCGACTGTCCGAGGCGGCGCTCCTCCCGGACTACCCGCCCGGCTGCAAGCGGATCCTGATCGCCGACGACTGGTACCCGACGTTGATGCGGCCGCACGTGCGGGTGGTGACCGATGCCGTCGAGTCGGTGGAGCCCGAGGGGATCAGGACCCGGGACGGGACGCTCCACCCGCTCGACACGATCATCTTCGGAACGGGTTTCCGCACGACCGAGTTCCTCTCACCGCTGGAGATCACCGGTCGCGACGGCGTGCGCCTGGACGACCTGTGGTCGGACGGCGCCAGGGCGTTCCTGGGGCTGTCGGTGCCGGGCTTCCCGAACCTGTTCATGCTGTACGGACCGAACACGAACCTGGGGCACAACTCGATCCTGTTCATGATCGAACAGCAGGTGGGCTACCTGGTGCAGATGCTCCAGCAGGAGGTCGTCCGTGGCGTCCGGGCGATGGACGTCCGGGTCGACTCGGCCGACCGGTTCGACCGGGACGTCCAGGAGGCGGCGACGCGCACGGTCTGGTCCGAGGGCTGCACCAGCTGGTACAAGACCGACGACGGTCGGATCACCAACAACTGGACGGGCCACACGACGGCCTACCGGCGTCTCCTGGCCCACCCCGACCTCGACGACTGGGACCAGCTCGTCGGCTGACACCGGGCCCCCACCGGGATCAGGAGGCCGGCGGGAGGTCGAGGGACTCCACGAACGCGTCCAGATCCGACCGATCCCGGGTCCGGCGCATGCGGGGGAGCAGGTCCAGGATCCGGCGCCGGTAGCGCGCCTCGGCGAGCCGGGGGTCGAGCACGGCGACGACACCCCGATCCGTGGTCGTCCGGATCAGGCGGCCGACGCCCTGGGCGAGTTGCATCCCGGCGGCGGGGACCGACACCTCCTCGAAGGCGCGGGCGTCACCGACCAGGTCGCAGCGGGCCTCGACGATCGGGTCGGTCGGCACCGGGAACGGGATCCTGTCGACCACGACCGCCGAGCAGGTCGGACCGGGCGAGGAGATCCCCGTCCAGAACGACGCCGTGGCGAACAACGAGGTGTGTTCCTCGTCCAGGAAGCGACGTTGCAGCTGGGCGTTCGGGGCGTCGCCCTGGGCCAGGACGACCAGGTCCGGGAGCCGATCACGCACCGCGGCGGTGCTCCGACGGAGCATCCGGTGCGACGTGAACAGGGCCAGGGTGCGCCCCCCGCAGATGTCCAGCACGTGGACGAGCTCCTCGACGACCGCGTCCGGCCAGGCGTCGGAGGCCGGCCGGGGCAGGCGGGGCACGTAGAGCAGCCCGTTGGCCCTGAAGTCGAAGGGGGAGTCGACCGCCAGGAAGTCGGCGTCGACCCCGAGGCGACCTGCGGTGCCGGGGTCCAGCGTGGCGGAGCACAACACGACGGTGGGACCGTCCTCCCAGGCGAGTTCACGCAGCGTGTCGGCCACGTCGATCCGCGTGAGCTGCAGCGCGTGGCGCCCGGATCCCGTCTCGGCGATCCAGCGAACCTGACCGCCCTCGGTGTCGCCCGTGAGTGCGTCGATCGCCTCGGCGACACCCTCGACGGTCCGGACGGCACGCTCGGTGCGGTGCCGGGCGGTGGGTGAGCGTCCTTCGCCGGCTGCCCTCGCCGCCGCCTTCACCGACGTGAGCGTTCGATCCACCGCCAGGCCGCAGTCGGTCAGGGCGGACACCAGGTCGTCGGGGAGGGGCCCGCGGAGGCGACCCGATCCGTGGGCGGCGAGGGCCTCGGCGTGGGCGACGGCCAGCGCGTCGTCGAGCGAGTCGGCTGCGCCGCCGAGCGCCGTGGCGACCTCGGGTGCAGCTGCGACCACGGCGTCGTGGACCCGCGCCAGGTTCCGGAGGCGCCACCCGGTGAGACGCACCCCGAGCGCGTCGACCAGCGCATCCTCGAACTCGTGCGCCTCGTCGATGACGAGCAGGTCGTGGTCGGGGAGCAGCTGTCGCCCGGACTGCAGGTGGGCCGCGTAGAGGTGCGCGTTCACGACGACCACGTCGGCGGCTGCGGCCCGGTCGCGGGCCTGTTCGGAGAAGCAGTCCTCGGCCCGGGCGCACTTCGCTGCGCCGACGCACTCGCCCGGCCCCACCGACACCGTCGCCCAGACCCGCTCCTCCGGTGGGTCCTCGAGTTCGGCCAGTTCACCCGTGATGGTGGTCCCGGCCCAGCCGAGCAGGGACTCGACGGCCGTCCTGAGCGGTCCGGGCACCCAGACCTCGTCTCCCCGGCCCGCCGGGCGGCCTCCGGTTCCCAGGTCCAGCGCGCCCTGCCCGGGGCCATCGAGACGCGCCCGTGTCTCGTCCACCGCGGCCTGGCACAGGTAGTTGGACCGGCCCTTCAGCACGGCGTGGCTGAAGGCGACGGGGAGCGTCTCCTGCAGGAACGGCAGGTCGGTGCCCCCGAGCTGGTCCTGGAGCGCCTTGGACGAGGTGACGACGACGGTGCGTCGGTCGTCGGCCGAGGCGGCGATGGCAGGCAGCAGGTAGGCCACCGACTTGCCGACCCCGGTCGGCCCCTGGACCGCCAGGTGGGTGCCCTCCTCGAAGGCGGACTGCACGGCCCGGACCAGCTCCCGCTGCTGGGGGCGGTCCTCTCCCTCCGGGATCGCAGCGACGACGACGTCCAGCAGCTCGATCGGGTCGACGGACGACACGGCGCGACGGCGCCGTCAGAGCGTGGGCGGGAGGATCGCCTCGACCAGGCTCGGGCCCTCGGTGGCGATGGCGCGTTCGAGCTGGTCGGTGAACTCCTCGGCGGTCGTCGCCCGGGTGGCCTCCACGCCCATCCCGGTGGCCAGGGACACGAAGTCGAGACCGGGGATGTCGAGCATGCGCCTGGCCTCGGGGCCCGCCGCCCCGGCGCCCACGCGGTCGAGCTCCAGGTTCAACACCGCGTACGACCCGTTGTTCAGGATGATGGTCGTGACGTCGAGTCCCTCCCGGGCCTGGGTCCACAGGGACTGGGCCGTGTACATGGCGCTGCCGTCGGCCTCGAGGCAGATGACCTTCCGATCCGGGACCGCGACCGCAGCGCCGGTCGCCGCCGGCAGTCCGTAGCCGATCGAGCCTCCGGTGAGGCACAGCCAGTCGTGCGCCGGTGCACCCGCCGTCAGTCCGGAAGCGAACAGCCCGGCGGTGTTGCCCTCGTCGACGACCACTGCGGCCTCGGGCAGGCAGGCGCCGAGGGCCAGCGCCAGGGTCTCGGCGTTCAGCGGGCCGGTGGGGCGCTCCGGTCGGGCGGCGGCCGCCGCCGACGCGGACGCGGACGCACCGAGCTCGGCGGCCAGGGCCTCGAGCGCTGCCGGGCCGTCCTCGTCGTGCCCGGCGAGCACGTGGAGCTCACAGCCGTCGGGAAGCAGGTCCGAGGCCTTGTCGGGGTAGGCGAAGAACGACACCGG
>CAIYGQ010000013.1 GCA_903925745.1 uncultured Actinomycetes bacterium
CCCGGTGGGGACGAAGATCATCCCGTGGGTGAAGGTGGGCGATAAGGAGTGGGAGTCGTCGCCTAACTCGACGCTGGCGGTGGATGTGTTCGGGAAGTTCACGTGGAAGCGGAAGTTCAGTAGGAAGTTGAACTCGACGCCGCTCATGGTGAAGTTCGAGATCGGGGGGAACTTCTCCAACACGGTGAAGATCCCCGGCGTCAGGTAGCCGATCAAGCTGTGGGGGCCGGGCACTTCGGTGCCCGGCCCCCTGCTTTGGCGTCGCCTTGACTCTCGCCGGGGCATCAGGAAGCCTCAGGGGGTGCGCCCCCCCGCCCTCGCCTTCGCTGCAGCCCTGGCCCTGGCCGCGAGCACTCTCGCAGGCCCCGCGCTCGCGGCCTCGCCCGCGCTCATTCCCGACGCCGACAAGGCGCTCACGATCTCCTACGACAAGGCGGGGGCCGGCACGATCCTCACGGTCCGGGGCTGGCCCGGCATGCAGGGCTTCGCGGAGGGCGAGGAACTTGTCGTCACCCCCTACAACGCCCAACTGGTGTCACTGAGGATCGTGGACGGGGCCCACTACTTCCTCACCAACGCCGCGGGATGCTCGGGGAGCTCCCAGGCCATGGTCTGCTCCGTCGGCTCGACCTCCTCCGTCGCCGTCAACTTCTCCGCCACGTCGGCCAACACCACGACCGCGATGGGGGAGGGTCCGGCTCCGGTCAGCCTGGTCTTCACCGGCGGCACCGGCCCCGACGACGTCTACGGCGGCACTGCCGACGACTCGATCCTCGGTGGCGATGGCAACGACAACCTCTACGGGGGGCTCGGTAACGACAGCATCAACGGGGGAGCAGGGGACGACGACATCGACGGTGAGGCGGGTGCCGATCAGCTCCGGGGTGGCCCCGGCGTGGACCGGATCCTCGCGAAGGACGACCAGCGCGACCCGGTAGTGGACTGCGAGAACGCCCCGGGTGTTGGCGAGGTCGAGTACGACATCGTCCTGGACTGGCCGCGCAACTGCCCGACCATCGCTCCGCCCAGTGTGTCGCGGACCGTCACGGTCCTGGCGGGCCCCGGATCGGCGCAGGTGTCGTGGACGCCGCCGGAGTATGACGGCAACGCCCCCGTGTCCTACCGGGTCAAGGTCCGCTATAGGTCCACCGACAGCAGCACCCTCGAGAAGAGCGTGGTTTCCCGGAGCACGTCCGCGTTGGTGGAGGCCAACTGGCTCACCGCCGGCGGCCGTCTCTACGACGTCAGCGTCATCGCGGTGAACTCCACGTATTCGGGCCCTCCGGCCGTCACCACCTTCTCGATCCTCCCCGTTCCGGCTCCGGGCAAGGTCGACAGCGTGTTCCAGGGGGAGTGGGCCGGTGTCCTGTCCTGGTCAACGGTGGCGGCCGCGACCTCCTACCGGGTCGATCTCAGGGTGAAGGTCAAGTCGGAATGGCAGTCATGGACGACCGTCGCCACGACGTCGACCACGCGATACGAGCTCGACGACTCGCTGAGGCTCTTCGC
>CAIYGQ010000014.1 GCA_903925745.1 uncultured Actinomycetes bacterium
CACCTCGACGACCCGGCCGACCTGAGTCAGCTCCAGGTCGGGGGTGAAGCCCTCGAGGTTCTGCGTGATGGCCGCCGTGATGTCGGCGGGGTTGATCGTGAGCTCGGCCATTCGGTTGCGCTCCTGTGCTTCCTGGTTCGACGGGTGGGGCGGGGGCTCCGAGCCGGGGCTCAGAACGCCTCGCGCAGCTGGTTGAGACGGGTACGGACGGAACCATCGAGGACCGAGTCCCCGATGCGGGTGACGAGACCGCCGATGACGGACTCGTCGACGACGTTGCGGACCGTCACGGTCCGGTTGGTCCGGGCCGACAGGGCCCGGGCGAGTTCGGCGATCTGGGTCTCGCTGAGCGGCACGGCGGAACGGACCTCGGCGACGGTCTCGCCGGCGGCGTTCGCAGTGCGCTGGGTCATCTGCTCGGCGATGGCCGGCAGGTCGCCGATCCGGCCGGCGGCGACGAGCATCGACACGAACGACACCGTGGTCGACGTCGCCCGTCCGTCGAGCAGGTCCTCGACGATCTGGCTGCGCTTCTCGACGGGCAGGTGCGGGTCCGACAGTGTCCGGCGCAGCTCGTCGTTGCCCACGAGGATCTGTCCGAATCGGAACAGCTCGTCGGTCACCTCGCCGGTGTCGCCCTCTGCGGTGGCGATGGCGAGCGCCGCATCGGCGTAGGCGCTGGCTCGGGAGTCGCTCATGGTCGTGGGTCCCCTGTCGTCTCTGGTCGGGAGTCTCTGGTGTCCGGTCGCCTGGTCAGTTCTGGGAGCCGACCTGGCGGATGTAGTCGTCGATCAGGCGCTGCTGGGTGGAGTCGTCCAGTGTTGCGCCCACCACCTGTTCGGTCGCTCCGAGCGCCAGGCGGGACACCTCGCCGGTGAGGTCCGCGGTCGCCTGGTTCCGCGTCGTCGCCAGGTCGGCCTCGGCACGCTCGCGCAGTTGCGCGATGTCGGCCACGGTGCGGGCCTCGATGTCGGCCCGGAGCCGGTCGGCGGACTGGCGCGCCTCCTCGATGATTCGGGCCGCCTCGGCGTCCGAGTCGGCCAGGGCCGCCTTGATCCGGTCACGCTCGGCCTCGGCCTCCACACGCGCCTGCTCGGCAGCACCGAGCTGCTCCTCCACCACGGCGGTCCGGCCGGCGAAGTACTTCCGGACCGGTTCCCGGCCGAACTTGACCAGGAGCACGGCCACGATCAGGAAGGCGAGGGAGCTCCAGATGACCTCGTTGATGTCGGCCGGAAGCCACCACTGGTTGGGCCCCTCGGCGGCGAGCAGGTTGATGAGCGTCACGGGGTCCTCCCGGTCACTTGGTCCCGCCGGAGCGGTCCACGTAGTCGTCCACGGTCGAGCGCACCGCCGCCGGATCCACCGGGGCCTGCACGACCTTCGAGGCGGCGGCCGCGGCCAGGTCCGCCACGTCGCCCTTCAGCCGGCCGAGGGCGGTGGTCCGGGCCGAGTCCAGCTCGACCATCGCCGCCTGACGCTGCTCGGCGAGCTCCTGTTCGACCGCGAGCACCTGCCGACCCCGTTCGGCGTCGGCCGCCGCCCGGACCTCCTCGACGGTCCGGGACGCCTGCAGCCGCGCCTCGGAGATGGTCGCCTCGTAGTCCCGGCGGACCTGCTCGGCCTGGGCCTCGGCGGCGGCCGCGGCCTCGTAGTCGGCCTGGGCCTGCAGCGTGCGGTCCTGACGCGCCTTCAACAGCGGCGGCAGGCACACGTAGCGCAGGAGGATCCACGTCAGGAAGAAGAAGATGGCTCCCCAGACGATCTCGCCCAGGGTGTCGGGCACGACGGGGTTGACGATCGCCTTCTCGCCACCCTCGGCGGCCAACAGGTTGATCGCTGCGAACAGCATGGTCACTCCAGATCACTCCGCCCGGGGGCGGTGCTCGGGCCACCCGGGACGGGTGGCGTCGGTCGGGTCGTCGGACCGACCCGGCGCCTCCCCGCTCGACGGGGGGACGGACCGGGGCGGAACCGGACGAATCAGACGAACTTGAGGAGGATGAACACCACGAAGCCGATCAGGGCGAGCGCCTCGGTGAAGGCGATGCCCAGGAACATCGTGGTCTGCACCTGGCCGGCCGACTCGGGCTGGCGGGCCATGGCCTGGACGGCCTGGCCGACCAGGTAGCCGATGCCGATGCCCGGGCCGATCGCGGCGAGCCCGTAGGCGAAGCCGGCCGAGCTGGCACCCTCGGCGGCCTTCAGGGCGTCGCCGTCGACGACCGCGGTCTCTCCGGCCTGGGCGATGGCCTGCGCTGCAGCGTTGGACAGTGCACTCATTGGTGTGGGTTCTCCTGTTCAGTGGCCACCGGGCGGTGGCCGTGGGTTCAGGTCAGTGGGCGGGGTGCAGGGCACCACCGATGTAGACGGCGGTCAGCAGGCTGAAGATGAACGCCTGCAGGAACGCCACCATGAACTCGAAGCCGGTGAAGGCCACCAGCATCGGGAACGCGACCAGGTTCACGAGGTTGAGGATCTGGAATCCCCACAGCGTGATGCAGAGCACCGAGAAGGTGACCAGCAGGATGTGGCCGGCGAGCATGTTGGCGAAGAGTCGGACCGCCAGCGAGAAGGGCCGGATGATGAAGGTCGACAGGAACTCGATCGGGGTCACCAGGATGTAGAGCGCCTTCGGCACGCCGGGCGGGAAGAGCACCTCCTTGATGTAGCCGAGCTTGTGGTGCTTCAGGCCGACGCCGATGAACATCGCCCACGCCACCAGCGCCAGGACCAGCGGGTTCGCCATGCGGGCGTTGGCCGGCATGTGGGCGGTCGGGATGATCTCGAACAGGTTGCCGATCCAGATGTAGAAGAACATCGCCACGAGCATCGGCAGGTAGCGCATGCCGTCGGGTCCGATGGCCGGCTGGATGACCTGCTTCTCGAGGAAGTCGAGCGAGGACTCCATCAGGTTCTGCAGGCCCCGCGGCACCGCCTGCGGGCTGCGGGAGACGATGAAGAACAGCACCACCGGCACGATGAAGGCGATGAAGTTGATGAAGGTGATCTTGTTGAACTCGAGCGGCGTGCCCTCGAGGAACCACGCCGGCCACTTGACCAGGTTCTCGACGGGCGGGAACTTCAGGCCGCCGCCCTCGCCGCCGGCGGCGAGGATCGAGAGCGGAGAGGCGGACAGCACGGGTCCGATCATGGACGGTCACTCCTCACGGG
>CAIYGQ010000015.1 GCA_903925745.1 uncultured Actinomycetes bacterium
GGTCGTAGCCGAGTAGCTCGAGCTCCCGGTAGACGGACCGGGTCGTGGCCAGGTCGTCGGTCGGGACGGTCATCGACACGCGCACGCCCGCACGCGACCGGAACGTCGGTGGTCTGTCAAGCGCCTCGTCAGTCGGTGGGCACGGCCGACGGGTCGCGGTCCAGCACGATCCGGTCGACCGCCACGCCGCGCTCGCGGACCTGCAGGGTCAGGTCGTGTCGGCCGGCGTCCAGCGTGACCGGCGCAGCGACCCGCACCCACGTCCAGCGGTCGCTCGGACCGCCCGGGGTGTCGCCGACCACGACCGGCGGTGCGCCGGCGACGCCGAGCCACGCCGAGTCGCTGGCGTCTCCCCCGAGTCGGGCACCCCACGCCGAGGGTTCCCACACGCGTGCCCAGACGGTGTAGTCGCCACCCTCGACGTCGACGGCGTACCGCCAGCCGGTCGTGGCCTCGGGACCCAGTGCGCCGCCCGCCGGCTCGAGCCCGTTGAGCGCCTGGACCGAGACCGTGCCGACGTCGCCGCGCACCGGCGACCGTTCCACCCAGGTGGAGTCCCGGGCGTCGGCCGGCGACTCGGCCTCGACCGTCACTCGTCCGTCGGCCTCCCGGGGGACCTCCCGGGGTGTGCCCATCCGGTTCTCGAACCAGACCACGGCCACGGCGGTGGTGGCCAGGCCCTCGGTCGGAAACGGGGCGACCTCGCCCTTCGGCTCCACCCACCACTCCTCACAGTTGGCGACCACGTCCAGATCGCCGTCACCGTCGACGTCGGTCACGTCGACCTGGTCCCACTTCTCGCCGAAGCCGGGGATGAGCATCGTCGTCCCCGAACCCCACTTGACCGGCAGCAGTCGCCAGCCGTCGGCCCGGAAGGGCTGGCCCTCGTTGAGCAGCACGAACACGGCGGCCCGGTCGGCGGGGAGGTCGCCGTCCTGGTGGACGAGCATGCCCACCACGTCCAGGTCGCCGTCCCGGTCCAGGTCGGCCAGCCGGACGGGGCGGGCGAGCTGGGCGATCTGGGGTGGCTTGGGGAGCTCCACCGTCTCGAACCGCGCCGGTCGTCCGCCCAGGTTGCGGAAGGCGACCAGGTCCGTCGCGGTCTGGGTCAGCAGGTCCTGATCGCCGTCGCCGTCCAGGTCGCCGGCGGCGATCGAGGGCTTGGCGTGGAAGTCGGAGGTGGTCGGGAGCTCGGTGCGCGGCCACTCGCGGCGCAGCTCCGGACCGTCGCCGTCGGGTCGCTCGTAGACGTGGACGGACTCCTGGTCCTGCGGGGTGTCGAAGTCGGCGTCGGCGTCCACCAGGTCCTCGTCGCCGTCGCCGTCCACGTCGACGAACACGAATCCGTGACCCGACGGCGTGGTGGCGTCGATCCGATGCAGCTGCCAGGTCGACAGGTCGCGGCGTCGGGCCGGGTCCTCGGGCGCCTCCAGCCACGCGATGCCGGTGGTCGAGCCGTTCCCGCCCTGCAGGTCGGGCAGGTCGTAGCCGCCGGCGCCACCGTGTCGCCGGCCGCCGTAGACCACGTCGGTGAGTCCGTCGCCGTCGACGTCCCGGGTGGTCACCCAGTGCGGGTGGCCCAGGTCGACCGTGGCTGGTACCCACCCGCCGTCGGTCCACGCGGCCGGGTCGCGCACCCGGTCCCGGGTCGGCCCCCACACCACGTGCACGCCGGGTGCGCTGCCCTCGAACTCGGGCAGGTCGGAGAAACCGTGGGCGCCCACGGCGTCGACGTTCCCGTCGCCGTCGAGGTCGCCGAGGGCCGTGCTCTCCGGGTTCTTGCCGTTGCCCGCCACCAGTGGGTCGGGTCGCCAGATCTCCACCGTCGGCCACGACGACCGGACCTGGTCGGCGGACCCCGGGTGGAGCGCCAGGACCCACCGCTGGTCGAACTCGTAGTTGGTGACGTAGTCCCGGTGTCCGTCGCCGTCCACGTCGGCGGCGCCCAGGGCGTTGGCCCCGCGGAACCTCCCGTCGACGTGGTGCATCGGCCACGGGGTCGTGTCGAGGACGGGGATCGGTGGCGGCGTGGTCGGTCCCGCGCCGGACTCCGACGGAGCGTCGGTGCAGGCCGTGGCGGCCAGCAGCGCAGTGGCGAGCGCGGCGCCGACACCCGCCCACCGTCGTCCCCTGCCCGGATGTGCGAGTCCGTCGACCACGTCCCCCTCCAGCGGCCTGACCGGGGTCCCGGTGGTGCGACCGGCCGACCCACCCGGCCGACGTGACCCCCCACGCCGTGACGCCTCCGACGATAGGCCACGGCGGCGGGGCGTTCGGGTCGACCCGCTCGGCAGGGGGGCTTGCATCCCCGGTGCGAGGGGCGCATCCTGACGCTATATAAATCAGTAAATCATCTTCCGGAATCATGTTCTTTCAGATGGTCGGGCTGTGAGCGGCGCCGCCGGCCGTCTCCGGCAGGCGCTGCGTGAGGAGCGTCCGCTCCAGATCGTCGGGACGACGAACGCCTACCACGCCCTCCTCGCGCAGCACGCCGGGTTCCGGGCCCTCTACGTCTCCGGAGCGGGGGTCGCCAACGCCAGCTACGGGCTCCCCGACCTGGGCATCACCTCGATGGAGGACGTCCTGGTCGACGTCCGCCGGATCACCGGGGTGACCGACCTGCCCGTGCTCGTCGACATCGACACCGGCTGGGGCCACGCCCACTCGATCGCCCGGGCCGTCCGGGAGATGCACCGGGCCGGCGCCGCGGCGGTGCACCACACGGCAGGACTCCTTGGAAGTAGGTCCGTGGTCCGTACCGCAGGGCACTGACAAGGACGAGGGGTGAGTTGGGGTCACCTGTCGGACAGCCCGCGCGCGGCGACGGTTCGGTGGAAGCGACCCAGCCGTCCACAGCTCCGAGTTAACCCTACGGATAGTTGCTACTGATAGCAATACTCGGTAGCGTTAATCCCATGCGGACCGAGGCGCAGTTCATCGAGGTCTTCCACCTGCTGTTCCTGCGCGTCCTGGGAGGTGCCGGCCGGAACGACTGGTTCGTGCTGAAGGGAGGGGCGAACCTCCGCTACTTCTTCGGGAGTCCCCGCTACTCCAACGACCTCGACCTCGACTTCGCCGGACGCAAGAGCTGGCAGCTCACGAAGACGGTGGAGTCGGTGTTGTCAGGCAGGGCGATGAGCACCCTCGGGGCCGCCTCCGGGATCGAACTGGCTGAGGTTTCGTTGGCGAAGCAGACCGAGACCACCCTTCGCTGGAAGGTGGGGCTCGCAGCACAGGGCCACCGCGACCTGGTCCGCACGAAGGTCGAGTTCTCGGGTCGTGGCTCCCACGACGGGGGCGCGGAGTTCGAAGTGGTCCCCGACGCGATCGTGATGCCGTATGCGCTCCAGTCGCCGACGGTGTTCCACTACCTCGAGACGCCCGCCATCGACCAGAAGATCGCTGCACTCGCGATGCGGAGCGAGACCAAGGCCCGGGACGTGTTCGACCTCGAGCTGCTGTTCCGCCAGCGGGCATCCCGCGGCGATCGCCTCACAGGTCTCGA
>CAIYGQ010000016.1 GCA_903925745.1 uncultured Actinomycetes bacterium
GATCGCCGGCATCGGCGGGTCACGCTCGTCACCGGTCGTGGTCCGTGACTCCAGCGGACAGGGATCGCTCTCGGGGGTCGTGCAGATATCAGCGGGCTCGGGGCACACCTGTGCTGTGCTGAACTCAGGAGAGACCCGGTGCTGGGGCAACAACTGGTTCGGACAGATCGGCGACGGAACGGTTGCCGCCTATGGGGACTACAGGCCGCGGCCGACTCCGGTCGTGAGACGCTGATGCCACAGTCACCGCAGTTGATGCCCTGCGTCCACTCAGGCCCAGCGGCCGATTCGATTCATGTGCGCTGGGGACGGCTCCGATGCGTGGACAGTGCTCACGTTCGTGGAGTGAGCTGCGCTGGCCTTCCTCCGGGGATGGTTGCAGGGCGAGTTGAATCCTCTGACGGCCCATTGGTGACCTTCGTGAACTCGATGTCGACGCAGCCGTATGTACTCATCCAACCGAACCTCACGGAGATCGAGTTGACCTGCGCAGTTGGATCGTCGAGCGGCAGTAGGTGGACGATGTGAGCTTGTGGAGGGTCGTACTCGCAGCGATGGCCGTTGTGCTCACCGCGTCGTGCGCATGCGAGCAGGAGCCGCCCGCGCCTGAGTCCGCATCCGATGTGGATGCGAGACTCCAGGGACTCATCGACATCTCGGGGTTGCCCGATCCCTTCTCGTCGCCTCTCCCTCCGGTCGCTGATGGTTCGAGTCGCGACTGGCTCTCCAATGATGGCGGCGCAGCGGTGGATGTCGTGGCTGTGGCCCGCTCGCTGTGGGTCGGTGGTGCATCGGAGTGCGCTCGGGTCGGATCGGATCTCGACGCGCTCGGTGACGTCGAGGAGTTCATCGGTGTGGCAGCGCGCACTCCGGATGAGCCGACTGGCGAGATGCTGGTGAACCTGCGGCAGGTGACGGCAGCTGCCGTCCGTGCCTGTGCTGATCCGGTGGCGTTCGAGCCGTTGGTCGCCGAGGTGGCGTGGTACTGGGCGGTCGCCGATCGGCGTCTTCGCGAACTGGGGGTGGAGACGTGATCGTGGTCAGGCTCGTGGTTGCAGTTCTCGTCGTGTTGGGTGCGTGGGTGGGAGCTCCTCCGGTCGGCGCCCAGGAGGGACCTCCCGACGAGGTGGAGTGGCAGTCGGCTGGAGACTCGTATTCCTCCGGCGAGGGAGTCCTCAACAACTCCGGGGCATGCGCACAGTCCGACCTGGCATACGGCCCGCAGGCTACCGAGCGTCTCCGGGCCCTCGGCTGGGGGATCGATCGCAGCACCTTCACGGCCTGCACCGGCCACCTGGTCGAGGACTACTTCAATGTCCGGGCGGGGACAGGTGGGAAGTCCTCTCTGTGGGACTGGGGTCGTGAGCAAGGTGGGTCTGAGCGGGTCGACGTCATCGCGATGTCGTTCGGCGGCAACGACGTCGGTTTCGGTGATGTCGTCACGAAGTGCCTGACGGAGTCGTGCTCGTCGCTCAGCGACGCAGAGCTCCAGCAACGGGCCGACTGGCTGCTCGACCCGGCTCGACGCGACTGCGCAGCCAGTCGCCGCGAGTCCAAGGAGTTCGACTGTGACCTGGCGCTCAGCTCGTCGCGCGGGTCGATCGTTGACTTCTATGAGCAGATCGTCACGGATCGGATGACTGATCGAGGTCGCCTGTACGTCGTGGGCTACCCGCAGCTCTTCGCTGACCCGTCGGAGTGGCAGTGGTGGGAAGGGCGGCTCTGTGCCGGCGTCAGGCGGGACGACGCCGAGAAGCTCAACCGGGCCGCGCAGCATCTCAACGGGCGGCTGCAGGAGGCGGTGCGCCGAGCGAACGAGTCCCTCGGCGCCGACCGGATCGTGTACGTGGATCGCCTGTCGTCGTTCAGGTCCGGTGGACACGAACTCTGCGGCCGCGGTGAGGACTGGATGAACGGTCTCACCGTCTACCGGGGAGGGCTCTCCCTCCGCTACGAGACAACCTTCCACCCGAACGCAGCCGGACACGCCGCCACGGCGAACCAGCTCGTGGAGACCGCTGCGGCGACGTTCCCTTCCCGGAAGGACAACGGCATCTCCGACGTCGGCGAGCTGTCGGTCGCGTTCGTGCAACGGGCACTGGGCTCGGGCAACCTCAACGAGCTCGCCCGCCCGGGTGCCATCACGGAGATCCGAGGCCTCATCGCCGACTCCGGTGGCGACCTCGCCAACCTCGACGATGCCCGTGTGCGACTCGGTGACGAATACGCGCAGCTGCTCGCCGAACTGACCGGCGACGGATCGCGCTCCTGTTCGTTTGCCGGTGACATCAGCGGCATCTGCGTCGTGGTGGTGGAGAGCGCCTCGGGGTCGGCGCCTCAACGGCTGTTCCGTGTGAGTTGGTCACTGACGAGAGATGGGGACGACTTCAATCTCGACGATGGTGTCCTGCGTCGACCTGACGGCCGACAGGTCGAGTCCGATGAGCTCCGCCCCGAGGTGATCGGTGTGGAACTGCTGCCGGTCGGATCCGAGTCTCAGGGCGCCACCGAGGTGATCGACTCACCGACCAGCTTCAACTCGCCGTCGGGGAACATCGGCTGCATGATCGACACCCGGTACGCCCGGTGCGACATCCGTGACCGGACGTGGTCTCCGCCGCAGACGAGTTGCACCCTGGGCGGCTCGAGCGACTACTCGAGCGGCGAACCGATCGAGCTCGACTACGGCAACGGGCTGGTGATCGGTTCCGGCGGGATCCCCACCTTCACCTGCGCGAGCGACACCGTGCTCGGGGACCATCCGGTCCTCGACTACGGCGATTCGATCGAGTCGGCGAGCGTCCGGTGCACCTCGGAGGAGGCCGGCATCAGGTGCGAGTCACGGATGACGGGCCGGAGCTTCGTGATCGCTCGCGACTCGTTCAGCCTCGGTTGAGGCGCTGCATCGCGCTGAGTGCTGATCTCATCTCGCCTATCGGATCTCCTGCGCACTTGCGCAGTCGCCACCCATGCGATCGGCACGACTCGACTGGTCTGCTGGTCCGCTCAACCACCGGCGATGCGGCGGGTGTGAGCGTGGTTGAGGTCAGCACGGTGATCGCCGTGCTGGGAGCGATCCCGTACCGCACCTGTACCGACAACCGGGAGCAATCGTGGCGAGTCACTGGGGTTTCCGGCCCGCCGCCGAGGTGTCCAGAACCGCGGAATTCAGCGGTTTCCCCGCCTCGGCACTGGGATCTGAGCGTTCAGACGACCGACTGGAGCACGGTTTCCTAAACCGTGCGTCGCAGGTTCGAATCCTGCCGTGGGCGCCAGGACTGGGGTGCTGATCGGCCCGCGATTCCTGGCCTCGCAAACCGACCGGTTCGACCGAGTCGTGGCGGCCAACACCTTCCTCTCGACCTCCGACCGTGACCCGGGCGGCGGGTTCGGCATGTGGCGGGAGTTCTCCCAGACCGTCCCCGAGTTCTCCTGCAGCTCCGTGGTCGACCTGGGGACCACGTCGACGCCCGGCCGAGGTGCTCGCGGCC
>CAIYGQ010000017.1 GCA_903925745.1 uncultured Actinomycetes bacterium
GAACTGCGGGGGATCGTCAAGGCGTTCCTCAACGACAAGTCCTCCGAGGAGACCGTCCGGGAGCTCATGGACACCGAGACCGGCTACGACCCGGCGGTGTGGAACCAGATGGCCGAGCAGATGGGACTCCAGGCGCTCGTGATCCCCGAGGAGTTCGGCGGGCAGGGCTACGGGTTCGTGGAGCTGGTCGTGGTGCTCGAGGAGATGGGCCGCCGGTTGCTGTGCGCGCCGTACTTCTCGACGGTCGTGCTCGGGGCCCAGACGCTCATCCACTCCGGTGACGACGCCGCCAAGCAGCAGTACCTGCCGGGCATCGCATCGGGCGAGACCATCGCCACGCTCGCCTACACCGAGCCGAACGGGAAGTGGGACGAGTCGGCCGTCACCATGACCGCGACCCGCTCCGGGGACGGCTGGACGCTCGACGGCACGAAGCTCTACGTGCTCGACGGCCACACGGCGAACCTGATCATCACCGCCGCCCGCACCGACGCCGGCATCAGCCTGTTCGCCGTCGACGGTGACGCCGAGGGACTCACCCGGACGGCGCTGTCGACGATGGACCAGACCCGCAAGCAGGCCCGACTGGAGTACGCCGGCGTTCCCGCCTCGCTGATCGGGACCGACGGGCAGGGCTGGGAGGTCCTGTCGCAGGTCCTCGACCTGGCCGCCGTGGCGCTCGCCGCCGAGCAGGTCGGGGGCGCGCAGGAGGTCCTCGAGTCGTCGGTGCAGTACGCCAAGGACCGCGTCCAGTTCGGCCGACCCATCGGGTCGTTCCAGGCGATCAAGCACAAGTGCGCCGACATGCTGCTCGAGGTCGAATCGGCCAAGTCCGCCGCGTACTACGCCGGATGGTGCGCCTCCGAGCTCAACGACGAGCTGCCGTCGGTCGCGTCGCTCGCCAAGGCCTACTGCTCCGAGGCCTACTTCCACGCCGCCGCCGAGAACATCCAGATCCACGGCGGCATCGGCTTCACCTGGGAGCACCCCGCGCACCTGTACTTCAAGCGGGCGAAGAGCTCCGAGCTGCTGTTCGGCGACCCGACCTACCACCGGGAGCTGCTCGCACAGCGCATCGGGATCTGAGCCGGTCGACCCCCGGAGCAGCAGGTCGGGCGTGATCGTCTGGATCCTCCTCGCCGCCGTCGTGGTCTTCGTGATCGCGGCCGCCACGGTCGGCAGCGTCAGTGGGTCACTGGCGCGTCGGCCGCGGCGAAGCGTGTACGACCTCGACGAGGCCGTCGAGTTCGTCGCCGAGCGGCTGCCCGGGAACGTCACGGCCAGGGTCTCCTACGACGAGGTCCGGGCCGTGCTCGGTGCCCACTGCGACTACCTGGCCGACAAGGGCCTCGCCTCGACGGCGACCGCCGACGACATCGGCACCGGCCTGCTCCTGGTGCCGGACGACGAGCCGCTGGCATGGATCCTCGGGCGCCTGGAGGAACGGGGCGTCCCCCTGGACGATGCGGACGTCGTGGCCGTGCTCGACGTCGAGGAGCGCTACTACCGCGCGATCGGAGCGATCGGCGGACGGGTGGAGGGCCCCGCCGATCCGTCGGGGTCGGTAGCCTGAGCGCCATGGACCGTCCTTCGAAGTTCGAGCACCACCGGTTCCTGGGCGACAAGCGGACCCAGGTCGTCTACGACGTCGACGCCCTCGATGACGCCGACGCCCACCTGGTGGAGGAGCTCATCGAGTCCGAGGCGTACCTGTGCTTCGGACCCGACACCCTGCCCGAGGCGCGCAACCGCGGCTACCGGCTCTTCGCCAAGCAGCGCGCTGCGGCCGCACCCGCCGACTGACGCCGCGACCGGCCGGAGCCCGACCGTGATCGAGCAACCCGAGGCCGGTCCGGTCATGGACCACACCTTCGAGTCGGGGCCGCTGCGGCTCAGCGGACACCTGGCGGAGCCCGAGGACCCGGTGGCCGGCGCGCCGGGCCTGGTCCTGTGCCACGGGTTCCCGACGCGCGGACGGGAGTCCCCGCAGTCCGGCGTGTCGTTCCCGGAGCTCGCCGAGCGGATCGCCACCGAGCTCGGATGGGTCGTGCTCACCATGAACTTCCGGGGGTGCGGCCGGGCCGAAGGGCAGTTCTCGCTGCTCGGGTGGCTCGACGACGTCCACGCCGGGTTCGACCACGTCCGCTCGCTGGGCGTCGAGGACGTGTGGTTGTGCGGGTTCGGGACCGGCGGCTCCCTCGCCCTGTGCGAGGCCGCCCGGAACCCCGACGTCCGCGGCGTGGCCGCGCTGGCGACGCCCGCCGACTTCGACGACTGGGCCCGCCACCCGCGGCGGCTGGTCCTGCACGCCCGACAGGTCGGGGTCATCACCGACCCGGACTTCCCGCCGGCGCTCGACCGCTGGGCCGGCGAGCTCAAGCGGGTGCGACCCACCGAGGCCGCCGCCGCGCTGGCGGACCGGCCGCTCCTGGTCGTGCACGGCGACGGGGACGACCTGACGCCGCTCGTCGACGCCGAGGCCCTCACGAACGCGCACGGGGACGCGGAGCTTCGGGTGCTGCGGGGTGCCGGCCACGAACTCCGACACGACCCCCGGGCCATCGCCGTGCTCCTCGGCTGGCTGGCCCGGCAACGGGTGGGGGCGGCCCTCTAGGTCGAAGCGGATCGTCGGGTCGGAGTGGACCGTCGGGTCGGAGCGGCGGTCGAGGTCTTCGCGCGGCCGGCGGCCTTCATCATCCGCTTCCACTCCCGCACCCTCAGGAGTTCCTCGGGGGAGCCCACGTCGGCGACGGACCGTGGTTCCCCGTCGGCGAACGGGCCCGCGGCCTCCTCCCAGCCCGCAGGGCGCCGCCCGAGCCGCTTGGCGAGGATCGCCACCAGGATCCGGGACTTCTCCTCGCCGTAGCCGGGGAGCTCGCGGATCCGCTCGTAGAGCGTCGAGCCGGACCGGACCCCCTTCCAGATGCGGCCGGCGTCGCCGTCGTAGCGCTCGACCAGGAACGAGCAGAGCTCGTGGATCCGCTGGCCCATGCTGGAGGGGAAACGATGCACCGCCGGCTTGGCGGAGCAGACCGCGACGAGGTCGTCGACGTCCATGGCGGCGATCGCCGAGGCGTCCAGTCGGCCGCCCAGCCGTTCGCGCAGGGTCGCCGGGCCCCGGAAGGCCCACTCCATGGGCACCTGCTGGTCGAGCAGCATGCCGACGACGAGCGCCAGCGGTTCGTCCTGGAGCAGGCGGTCGGCCTCGTCGTCACCGGTGATGGGGATCAGGATCTTCGCCACCCGGGCAGGCTACCCACCCCGCTGCTTCGGCTCAGGTGAGCCAGGGCGCGGCTCGGTCCGGGTCGATCCCGTGGCGGGTCACCGCGTCGGTGACCGCTGCCGGCGTGACCGCGCCCTGTGCGACCAGACCCGAGAGCACGGCGACGACGATGCTCGGGGCGTCCACCTCGAAGAACGCCCGCAGCACCTCCCGGGTGTCGGACCGGCCGAACCCGTCGGTACCGAGCGAGGTGAACGGGCGGGGAACCCACCGTGACACCTGGTCCGGCACGGCCCGCAGGTAGTCCGACACGGCGACCACCGGCCCGCTGCGCCCGGCGAGCCGCTGCGTGACCCGGGGGACACGCGGTTCGACCCCGGGGTGCAGTCGGTTCCAGCGCTCGATCTCGATCGCGTCCGCCCGCAGCTGCTGGTAGCTGGTCGCCGACCAGAGGTCGACCGCGACGCCGTACCGGGTGGCCAGTTCGTCCCGCGCCGCCACGGCGGCGGACCAGAGCGTGCCCGAGAACAGGATGGTGGCGTCCGGTGCGCCGACCGGGGCATCGGGGGCCGGGGCCACCCGGTAGAGCCCCTCGACGATGCCGGTCTCGATGCTGCCCCCGGTGCCGGCATCGGTGCCGGTCGGCATGGGCGGCATCGGATGGTTCTCGTTGTAGAGGGTCAGGTAGTAGAAGACGTCCTCGCCGTTCGCCTCGTCCCCCTCGGGGTACATGCGGCGCAGGCCGTCCCTCACGATCACGGCGGTCTCGTACGCGAACGCCGGGTCGTAGGCCCGACAGACCGGCACGGTCGAGGCGAGCAGGTGCGAGTGCCCGTCCTGGTGCTGCAGTCCCTCGCCGAGCAGGGTGGTGCGTCCGGCGGTGGCGCCGAGCAGGAACCCGCGGGCCCGCGCGTCCGCCGCCGCCCAGATCAGGTCGCCGATCCGCTGGAACCCGAACATCGAGTAGAAGGTGAAGAACGGGACCATCGGCACGCCCCGGTGGGCGTACGCCGTCGCGGCCGCCGTCCACGATGAGAACGCCCCGGCCTCGGTGATGCCCTCCTCCAGGATCTGCCCGTCGGTGGCCTCCCGGTACGAGAGCAGGAGGTCGTGGTCCACGGGTTCGTACCGCTGTCCGCCCGACGCGTAGATCGCGAGCTCGCGGAACAACGAGTCCATGCCGAAGGTCCGGGCCTCGTCGGGAATGATCGGCACGATCCGCTCACCCACGGTCCCGTCCCGGCACAGGTTCCGCAGGAGCCGGACGAAGGCCGTCGTGGTGGACGCCGGCTGGCCGTTGGAGCCGGCGAGCAGCTCGTCGAAGACCGCGGGTGCCGGCGAGCCGAGAGGTCGTCGGATCGTGACGGTGCGGTCGGGGAGCGGACCGCCGAGCGCCTCCCGGTGCGAGGACACGTAGGCGCGCTCCGGGCTGTCGGGACCGGGGCGGAGGTACGGGGGGACGCCATCGGCGAGGGCCTCGTCGGGGATCTCCTCGGTGAAGCCGAGCCGGTCCCGCAGCGCCAGCAGCTGGGCGGGCGACATCTTCTTGATCTGGTGGGTCGAGTTCCGGGCCTCGACGCCCTCGCCGAGCGTCCACCCCTTGATCGTCTTGGCCAGGATGACGGTGGGCGCCCCCTCGGTCTCGACGGCCGCCCGGTAGGCGGCGTAGAGCTTGCGGTAGTCGTGGCCGCCGCGGGGGAGCCGCTGCAGCGCCACGTCGTCGAGGTGCTCGACCATGGCGCGCAGGCGGGGGTCGGGTCCGAAGAAGTGCTCGCGGATGTAGGCGCCGTCCGCGATCGCGTAGCGCTGGAACTCGCCGTCGACGGTGGCGTTCATGCGCTGCACCAGCACGCCGTCGACGTCGCGGGCCAACAGGTCGTCCCAGGCGGAGCCCCACACGACCTTGATGACGTTCCAGCCGGCGCCCCGGAAGATCGCCTCGAGTTCCTGGATGACCTTGCCGTTGCCCCGCACCGGACCGTCGAGTCGTTGCAGGTTGCAGTTCACGACCCAGGTCAGGTTGTCGAGTCGCTCCCGGGCCGCGAGCGAGATGGAGCCGAGCGACTCGGGTTCGTCGATCTCGCCGTCGCCGATGAAGCACCACACCCGGCTGGCCGAGGCGTCGTCGATGCGGCGCTGGGTCAGGTAGCGGTTGAACCGGGCCTGGTGGATGGAGAGGATCGGACCCAGGCCCATGGACACGGTCGGGTACTCCCAGAAGTCCGGCATCAGCCGGGGGTGGGGGTACGAGGACAGGCCCCGGCCGGTGCGCCCCGGCACGTCGACCTCGAATCGGAACCGGTCCAGGTCCGCCTCGTCGAGGCGGCCCTCCACGAAGGCCCGGGCGTAGATGCCGGGGGCCGCGTGCCCCTGCACGTACAGGTGGTCGCCGGGCCGACCGCCGGCCTTGCCACGGAAGAAGTGGTTGAAGCCGACGTCGTAGAGCGCCGCCGAGCTCGCGAAGGTCGACAGGTGGCCGCCGATCGCGTCGGCCGTGTGGTTCGCCCGCACGACCATGGCGGCGGCGTTCCACCGGACGTACCGGCGGACCTCGCGCTCGAGCTCCTCGTCCCCCGGGAACCAGGCCTGGTGCTCGGTCGGGATGGTGTTGACGTACGGCGTGCCGACCGGGACCGACGTGCCGAGGGACAGGTCACGGGCGTGTTGCTCGAGGCGTGCCATCAGGTAGCGGGCCCGGGCCGGGCCCTGCTCCGCGACGACGGCCTCCAGCGAGTCCAACCACTCCTCGGTCTGGTCCGGATCCACGTCGGGCAGCTGGGCGGCGTACCCGGCGTCGTCGGTCGCGTCGTTCACCACGCGGTCAGCCTACGGGTAGGTTCACTGCTGTGAGCACCGGTCCGCGGCGGGTCTACACCGACGGTGCGTGCCGCGGGAACCCCGGTCCCGGGGGCTGGGCGTGGGCGGAACCCGGCGGCGCCTGGGCCTCGGGTGCCGACCCGGCGACGACCAACCAGCGGATGGAGATCACCGCGGCGTTGCGCGCGGCCGAACGCTTCGACGACGAGCTGGTGGTCGTGTCGGACTCGACCTACGTCGTCCACTGCTGGCGTGACCGCTGGTGGGAGGGCTGGCTCCGGCGCGGCTGGCGGAACTCCTCGCGGCAGCCGGTCGCCAACCAGGACCTGTGGGAGCAGCTCATCCCGCACTTCCGGGACCGTCCCGGTCTGCGCCTCGAGTGGGTGAAGGGCCACAGCGGCGACGAGATGAACGAGGTGGTCGACCGTCTGGCGGTGCGGGCGGCCGCCACCGGCCGGGGTGCGGAGTCCGAGGTGCCCCCGACCGAGGACCAGCTCGGCGAGCCGGACCGGGTCGGGGGCGCCCCGGCCGCGACGCCGGCGGACCCGGCGGCGCGGGACGGCCGCGTGCCTGCGGGTTGGCGACTGGCGGTGGTGGGGTTGCGATCCGAGGCGCTCGCCGACTCGCCGGCCGGCGCGTACCTGACCGAACGACTCGGCGCGATCCTGGCTGCCCAGCTGGAGCTCCACCCCGACCTGGTCGTGCTCACCGGGCTCCGACCCGGCGCCGAGGAGCTCGGTGCCCGTGCGGCGCGGGACGTCGGTGTGCCCTACGTGGTGGTGCTGCCCCATCCGGATCCGACCGCCGGCTGGGCCGAGGTCGACGCCGCCCGCTTCGCGTCGTGGTGCGGCGCCGCCGAGCGCACCATCGTGCTGGAGCGGACCCGACCGGGCGACGTCACCGGCCGCCGGGCGTCGCTGGCGCGTCGCGACGGCTGGTTGCGGGCGGTGTGTGACTCGGTGGTCGCGGTCGGCGACGGGCTGGACGCCGAGGCCGAACTGGTCCGGGACCGCTTCGAGCGGGCGCTCGCGGAGCGTGGGCGGGAGGGAGAGGTGTGGCACCTCGACCTCCCCGAGGTCTGATGCCGGGCTCGGACTCGGGCTCGAATCGGGTCGGCGTCGACTGCGGCGGGACCTTCACCGACGTCGTCACCGACGACGGTCGGGTGCTCAAGGTGCCGAGCACCCCCGACGACCCGGGTGGGGCCGTTCGTGAGGGGGTGGCGCGCTCGCGACCCGACGACCGGTCGCGCCCGTCCTTGCTGGCCCACGGCACGACCGTCGCCACCAACGCCGTGCTGGAGGGTCGTGGCGCCCGGGTGGCCCTCGTGACCACCGCCGGGTTCGCCGACGTGGTCGAGATCGCCCGGCAGGACCGACCCTCGCTCTACGACCCGTGGGCCGACCGCCCGCCCGCTCCCGTGGCCCGCGGGGACCGGCTCGAGGTCGATGAACGCCTCGACGCGACCGGTGGGGTGCTGGAGTCGTTCCGGCCCGGCTCGGTGCCGGTGCCACCGGCGGGCTGCTCGGCCGTGGCGGTCTGCCTGTTGCACTCGGACCTGAACGACGAGCACGAACGCGCCGTGGCCGCCGAGCTCCGGGCGGCCGGGTGGGACGTCAGCGCATCCTGCGAGGTCTCTCCGGAGTTCCGCGAGTACGAGCGGACCATCACGACGGTGCTCAACGCGTCGCTCCGCCCGGTGTGCAGCCCGTACCTGGAGGGACTGCGGGACGTGGCCGACGAGGTCGTCGTCACGACGTCGGCGGGTGGGCTCGCCGGCCTGGACGAGGCGGCTCGGTTCCCGGTGACCCTGCTCCTGTCGGGTCCCGCCGCCGGCGTGCGGGCCGCTGCGGCCGTCGCCGTGGCGTGTGGGCACCCGGACGCCGTCACCTTCGACATGGGTGGGACCAGCACCGACGTGGGACTCGTGCTCGACGGCACGCCGGCCGCCGCCCCCGGACACGTCGTCGCCGGCTACCCCGTGCGCTCGCCCTCGCTCGAACTCCACACGATCGGATCGGGTGGGGGCAGCATCGCCCGGCTCGACGCGGGCGGCGCGCTCGTCGTCGGGCCCGAGTCGGCCGGCGCCCGACCCGGACCGGCCTGCTACGGACACGGTGGCCGACGACCGACCGTGACCGATGCCGACCTGGTCCTCGGTCGGATCCCGTCCGACGTGTCGTTCCCGGGGCTGGGCCCCCTCGACCTCGCCGCCGCGCGGCGCGCCGTGGATGACGCCGGGATCGACGCGGCCGGGATCGTGGCCGTCGTCGACGCCCAGATGGAACAGGCGCTGCGGGCCGTGTCGGTCGAACGCGGGGTGGACCCGGCCGGGCTGGCGCTCGTGGCCTTCGGTGGCGCCGGGCCGCTCCATGCGTGCGACCTGGCGGAGCGGACGGGCATCCCCGTCGTGATCGTTCCGCCCGCCGCCGGGGCGCTCTCGGCGGTCGGCCTGCTCACCTCCCCCCGGCGGCGCGAACTGGTCCGGTCGTGGGCGGTTCCCGCGGACCACACCGGGCTGGATGCGGCGTGCGGTGAGCTGGCCCGACGCGCCCTGCAGGAACTCGCCGGGGCCGACATCGACCCCTCGACGATCCGCGTCGGGACGTTCCTCGACTGCCGGTACCACGGCCAGAGCCACGAGATCACCGTGCCGACGGTCGGGGACTTCGCCGACGAGCACGAACGGCGCAACGGGTTCCGTCGTGACGGCGAGGTCGTCGAGGTGGTGGCACTCCGGGCCGTGGCGAACGCACCCGCCCCCGCCGGGATCGAGCAGGTGCTCGGCCGGACCGTACCGTTCGCGGAGCCGATCGTCGGGCCCGGTGTCGTCACCCGGGAGGACTGCACCGTGTGGGTGCCGGCGGGGTGGCACGGTGGGCCGGGTCCGCTGGGCGCGCTCATCCTGCGCCGGGTGCCGACCGGGAGCCCGACGTGACGCTGTCGCCGGCCGAGCTGCAGGTGCTCATCGCCCGCCTGACGGGGGTCGCCGACCAGGTCGGCGCCGTGCTGCAACGTGCCGCGTACAGCCCCAACATCAAGGAGCGCGCCGACTGCTCGGCGGCGGTCTTCGACGCGCACGGTCGCGTGCTCGCCCAGGCCGCGCACATCCCGGTCCACCTGGGGTCCATGCCGGCATCCGTGGCGGCCGTCGTCGAGGCCTTCGCCACGCCGGCGGTGTCACCCGGGTCCGCCCCCGGCACCCGACTCGCACCGGGGGAGCACGCGATCGTCAACGACCCCTTCCGGGGTGGCACCCACCTGAACGACGTCACCGTCGTGACGCCGGTCCACCTCGACGGGGAGCTCCGGGGGTGGGTCGCCAACCGGGCCCACCACGCGGACGTCGGGGGTGCGGCCCCCGGTTCGCTGCCTGCGGACGCCACCGACATCGCCCAGGAGGGACTGCGGATCCCGCCGAGCCGGCTCACCCCCGAACTCCGGTCGATGGTGCTGGCCAACTCGCGGACCCCGTGGGAGCGGGGCGGGGACCTCGACGCCCAGGTCGGGGCCAACGTCGTGGGGGCGGAACGGCTCGCCGCGCTGTTGGACCAGCCGACCGACGAGGTGCTCGATCATGGGGAACGGCTGGCCCGGTCGCTCATCGGCGCGTTGCCCGACGGCGAGTGGTCGGCCGAGGACCGGATGGACTCGATCGGGCCCGGCGGGCCGTCGGCGAGGTTGTGCTGCACCGTGCGCGTCCGGGGCGACGAGGTCACCGTCGACCTGTCCGGGACCGATCCACAGGGATGGGGCAACGTGAATGCGGTGGAGGCGGTGACGACCTCGTCGGTGACCTACGTCCTGCGCAGCATCGTCGGCCCCGACCTCCCGGCGAACGAGGGTGCGCTGCGGCCGGTCACGGTGGTGGCGCCGTCCGGGTCGATCGTCGCCGCCCGGTTCCCGGCGGCCGTGGGCGCCGGGAACGTCGAGGTGAGCCAGCGCGTCGTGGACGTGGCCATGCGCGCACTCGCCGGCGTGCCGGGTCTGGCGGTTCCGGCGGCCTCCCAGGGGACCATGAACAACGTGCTGGTGGGTGCCGCCGGTCCGGACGATCGGGGTACCACCGCGGGGTGGGTGTACTACGAGACCATCGGTGGCGGGCAGGGGGGACGGCCGCCGCGACCCGACCGCCCCGACGACCCCCCGCACCCGGGGATGAGCGGGGTGCACACCCACATGACCAACACCCGCAACACGCCCGTCGAGGCCCTGGAGCGTTCCTACCCGCTGCGGGTCCGCCGCTACGCACTGCGACGGGGGAGTGGCGGCGTCGGTCTGGCGCCGGGAGGTGACGGCATCGAGCGGGACCTGGAGGTGCTGGTCGACGCGACCGTGTCGCTCATCACCGAGCGACGGAGCTCCCGACCCTGGGGTCTGGCGGGTGGCGGACCCGGGGCGAGCGGCAGCAACGAGCTGCTGCCCGGGGGTGACGAGGCCCGGGCCGAACCCCTCGGCGACAAGTGCACCGTCCGGGTCGGTGCCGGCGACGTGGTCCGCACCCACACGCCCGGGGGCGGCGGATGGGGTGCTCCGACCGGGGACTGAACTGCGGTTGGCGCCGGGGTCGGGGCGCTCACTACCTTGCGGCCCATGCTGGAACTCAACGGATCATCCGCACTCGTCACCGGAGGGGCCTCAGGCCTCGGCGAGGCCGCCGTCAGGGCCCTCGCCGGGCAGGGCGCCAAGGTCGTCGTCCTGGACCTGGACCGCCAGGCCGAACAGGGCGAGGCCCTGGCCAAGGAGGTCGGGGGGCTGTTCGCCGCGGCGGACGTGACCGACACCGACCAGGTCATCGCCGCGGTCGAGGCCGCCAAGGAGATGGGTCCGTTGCGGGCCGTGGTCAACTCCGCCGGCATCGGCTGGGCGACCCGGACGATCGGCCGCGACGGAACCTACGAGTCCGCCCACGACCTGGAGATCTTCCGGAAGGTCATCGACATCAACCTGACCGGCACGTTCAACGTGACCCGTCTCGCCGCCACGGCCATCTCGCAGACCGACCCGGTCGATGAGGACGGCACCCGCGGCGCCGTGGTGAACACGGCCTCGGTCGCGGCGCTCGAGGGTCAGATCGGCCAGGTGTCCTACACCGCCTCGAAGGCCGGTGTCGTCGGCATGACGCTCGTCCTGGCCCGTGACCTGGCTGCGGTCGGGATCCGGGTGAACACGATCATCCCCGGGTTCTTCGACACGCCGATCTACGGCGGCAACCAGGAGATGAAGGACAACCTGACCAAGCAGACCCTGTTCCCCAAGCGCATGGGCCTGCCGTCGGAGTACGCCTCGCTGGCCGTGGAGCTGATCCGCAACACCTACATCAATGGTGAGTCGGTCCGCATCGACAGCGGTTCGCGGATGCAGCCGAAGTGAGCCGGTCCGCTGCGGTCAGCGCAGCGGCGTCGTCCTGAGCAGCACCTCGGCTCCGCCGGGCACCTTCGAGGCGCGCCCCAGCCAGTACCGGTGGTCGGCCGCGGCCAGCAGTGCGTGGTCGCCCGAGGTGTTCCCGTAGGCGGACCGTTCGCCGGCCGCCGGTCGGACGCCGCGGTCGGCGAGCCACTCGTCGAGCTGCACGACCTTCTGTTCGGCGCGGACGTTCGGCCGCGTCAACTCGCCGGTCAGCACGCCGTCGACGGCCTCGGGTCGGACGCCGACCACGCCGTCGAGGCCGAGTTCCCGGGCGATCGGCTCCAGGTAGTGGACGAGCGAGGCCGACACCAGGACGCACAGGTCACCCCGCTCCCGGTGGGCGCGCAACCGGTCCATCACCAACGGCCGGAGGCGGTCCCCGGCGAGCAGGTCTCGGGCGTAGCGCTCGCCCAGGGCGTCGACCTCATCGAGCCGGCGGCCGGCCAGCAGGATCCGGACCAGGTGCGCCTTCACCTCGTCCCGGTCGCCGAGGTCGAGCCGTCGCCTCGACGCCATCGAGCCGATGCGGGTCCAGGCCGCCGTGAATCGCTGGGGGCCGGCGACCCTGACCAGGAACGGGATGAGGGTGTCACGACGGGTGACGGTGCCGTCGAAGTCGAACGCGGCCAATCCGCGCCGGTCCGGACCCACCTCAGGTGCCGGCGCCGCGGTTCGTCACGTAGGAGTCGAGCCGCTCCAGGGTGCGCTCCATGTTCTGCTGGTTCCGCGGGCCCCATCCGGCCAGTCGGATGTACGGCTTGGCGAGCGAACCGGACCAGTCGAAGGTCTCGGTGACCAGCGTGCCGCCCTCGACCGGCTCGAACTCGTAGCGCCACCGCCATCCACCGACGTGGGCCCACGCGATCCGCCGACCCTCCTCGTACTCGACGACCCGGTTGGAGATCAGGTACGGCACGCCGATCCGCATGCTGGCGGTGAACCGGTCGCCGGGCCCCAGCTTGCGGCTACCGCCGCGCACGCTCCGGACGCTGCCCGATCCGTCGAACACGGCGTGCATGCTGGGGTCGGCGACCAGGTCGAAGAGGTCCTGGGCCCCGGCATCGATGACCCGGGACGCAGAGATGTGCTCCGAGCCCATGTGGTGAACCTAGTGCAGCGCCCTCAGCGACCGAGGACGGCCCGCAGCCCGGGCTCGAGCTCCGGGTCGGACCACGTGAACCCCGCGGCCTCGAGCACCGCCGGGACGACCCGCTGGCTGGTCAACAGCAGCGAGTCCGCCAGTTCCCGGCCGAGGAGGAGCCGCGGTCCGATCATCGGGATGACCGTCGTGGGCCGGCCCAGCACCCGGCCGAGGGTCCGGGCGAACTCGGCGTTGGTCGCCGGGTTGGGGGCGGTGAGGTTCACCGGACCCGACACGTCCGAGGTCAACAGGAACTCGATGGCGGCCACCTCGTCCGGCAACGTGATCCAGCTCCAGAACTGCCGTCCGGATCCGGACCGGCCGCCCAGACCGAGCTTGAAGAAGGTGAGCTGTTTGCCGAGCGCCCCGCTGTCGGCGTCGAGCACGATGCCGGTCCGCAGGAACGCCGTGCGGATCCCCGCGTCCACCGCGGCGCCGGCGGCGGCCTCCCAGTCGACGCACACGCGGGCGAGGAAGTCGGTGCCGGCCGGCCGGGTCTCGTCGACGGTCGCATCCCCGGTGTCGCCGTAGAAGCCGATGGCCGATCCGGACAGGAACACCGACGGTGGCCGTTCGAGCGTCGCCAGGGTCTCGGCCAGCAGCGTCGTGCCCAGGACGCGCGAGTCGCGGATCCGCCGCTTCTGCTCGTCACTCCAGCGGCGTTCGCCGATGCCCTCGCCGGCCAGGTTGACCACGGCGTCGATCCCCTCCAGTCCGGCGGCGTCGATGGTGCCGCCCGCCGGGTCCCAGGCGATCGTGTCGGCACCCCCGCGGTCCGACGACGGGCCCGGTCCCGTCGAGGACGGACGGACGAGCCGCACCACGCGGTGGCCGCCCGCCTCGAGCCGACGGCGCAGGGCCGTCCCGATCATTCCGCTGGCACCCGTGATGGCGACGTCCACGGAGCGGTGCAACCCCGGGTGACGCCCCGCCATTCCGCCGGGCCGACGGATCGGGCGTCAGCCCCGTTCGGCCACCCGTCGCCACAGCATCCTGGGCAGGTTCCGGAACACCGCGAACGGGTACTTGAGGAGCGGTGGCGCGTAGACGACCTCGCGGCCCGAGGAGAGCCCGCCCACGATCACATCGGCCACCTGGTCGGCGGTCGTGGAGAACGGTGCGGCCTCCATGCCCTCGGTCATCTTGGTGTGGACGAATCCCGGACGGACGACCATGACCCGGACGCCCGTCCCGACGAGCGAGTCACCGAGGCCCTGCGCGAAGGCGTCGAGTCCCGCCTTGGTCGAGCCGTAGACGAAGTTGTCCTTGCGGGTCCGCACCCCGGCGACCGACGACATGACGACGATCACCCCGTGCCCCTGGGCCCGCATCCGGTTGGCGACCGCCAGGCACGACGACACGAGCCCCGCGAAGTTGATCTCGACCGCCTTCGCGGCGAAGGCCGGGTCGGCGTCGAAGGCCTCCTGGCTGCCGAGGATCCCGGCGGGCACGTACACCAGGTCGACGTCGCCGACGTCGTCGAAGATCTCGTCGACGATCCGCTGGTGGGAGTCGGGATCGGTCGACTCCCAGTGGACCTGCCGGACGTCGTCGGCCCCGGCCGAGCGCACGGCATCCTCCACCACGCCCATGTCGTCCTCGGGGCGACCGGCCAGCACCACCGTGTCGCAGCGGCCCCGGGCCAGTCGCACGCACAGGGCTCGACCGATGTCGGACCCCCCGCCGAGCACGACCACCGACTGCACCTCACCCAGGGCGTCCCGCACGGGACCTCCTCGTCTCGACGTCCACGACGGCGCCGACGCTAGCGGGTCGCAGGATCTACCTTGGGGCCGTGAGCACGCGCACGCTGATCATCCTGTCGCTGCTGTGCGGCCTGGCGGTGCTGGTCGCGTTCGCCGTGCAGGCGGCGCAGATCATCTGAGGTTCCGCTCCGAGGGGACTGCTGCCCCGATGGGCCGAACCGGGCCGGGGCGGGTCCCCGCCGTCGCTAGGCTCCGGACGTGGATCAGACGCACTTCGACCTGGTGGTGATCGGTGGCGGGCCCGGTGGCTACGGCGCCGCCCTGTACGCGGCGTCGGCCGGCCTGTCGGTCGCCGTCGTGGAGCGTGACAAGGTCGGCGGGACCTGCCTCCACCGGGGCTGCATCCCCGCCAAGGAGTTCCTCGAGACCGCCTCGGTCGTCCGGACCGTGAAGTCCGCCGGCGACTTCGGGGTCGTGGTCGAGCCGAAGTCGCTCGACTGGCCCGTCGTCCTGCAGCGCAAGCAGCAGGTGATCGACCGGTTGTTCGGCGGTGTCTCCCAGCTGCTCAAGGGGCGCAAGGTCGAGGTGTTCGCCGGAACCGGCACGCTCGGGGCGGGGCGGACGGTGACGGTCGTGGGCGCCGACGGCGACCGGGCGGTCATCACCGGCGACGCCGTGGTGCTCGCGAGCGGGTCGGTCCCACGGGTCATCCCGGGGTTCGAACCGGGCGGACCGGTCGTCACCTCGGACGAGTTCTTCGAGATCGCCCAGGTGCCCTACCGCTCGGTGGTCATCGGGGGCGGCGCCATCGGGTGCGAGTTCGCCTCGACGCTCGCCGACCTCGGCTCCCAGGTGACGATGCTCGAGGCGCTGCCGAAGATCCTCCCGGGCTGCGATGAGGACGTCACCCGTGTGGTGGGCCAGTCGTTCAAGAAGAAGGGCATCGAGGTCCGTACAGGGGTCTCGGTCGAGGGTCACACCCCGAACGGGGCGGGCGGCACGACCGTTCGGCTCGCCGGCGGGGACACGATCGACTGTGAACTGGTGGTCGTCTCCGTGGGCCGGCGTCCGCTCACCGACGGGTTGCTCGAGCCCGGCACGGGGGTCCAGCTCACCGACCGGGGCCACGTCGACGTCGACGACCACTACCGGACCCACGCCGAGGGCGTCTACGCCGTCGGCGATGTCATCGACACGCCGCAGCTCGCGCACGTCGCCTTCGCCGAGGCGATCAGCGTGGTGCGATCGATCCTGGGCGAGGACGGCGCCCCCGTGGCCAACGACTTCGTCCCGTGGGCGATCTACTGCAACCCCGAGGTCGCGTTCGCCGGACACTCCGAGGCCGTCGCCCGTGAACGGGGATTCGACGTCGTGACCAGCAAGCACCGGTTCGCCGCGAACAGCCGGGCCATGATCATCGGGGAGACCGAGGGGCTCGTGAAGGTCATCGCCGAACGGAACGCGGACGGCACCGCCGGTCGGGTCCTCGGGGTCCACATGGTCGGTCCCTGGGTGACCGAGCAGCTCTCGGGCGGCTACCTGGCGGTCAACTGGGAGGCCACCGTCGACGAGGTGGCGGCCTTCATCCAGCCGCACCCGTCGCTGACGGAGCTGTTCGGCGAGACCGTGCTGTCGCTGACCGGACGGTCGCTGCACGGCTGAGCCACGGTCGCGACCCGGGCCCGGGCCCCCAGCGGCGGCGCGTAGGCTGACCGCACAGGTCGCCGCACCGACACGCCGGAGTGCCGGAGCGCCACAGGAGGATCGACATGACCGACATCGTGATGCCCCAGCTCGGTGAGTCCGTCACCGAGGGCACGATCACCCGCTGGTTCAAGGCGATCGGCGACACCGTCACCGAGGACGAGCCGCTGTTCGAGGTCTCCACCGACAAGGTCGACACCGAGGTCCCCGCTCCCGCCGGTGGCGTGCTGACCGAGATCCGGGTGCCCGAGGGTGACACGGTGGACGTCGGCACGGTGCTGGCCGTGCTGGACGGCGTGGGCGCGGCACCAGCACCGGCACCAGCTCTCGAACCAGCACCGGCTCCCGAACCTGCTCCGGCTCCGGCTCCGGCACCGGCACCTGCTCCGGCTCCAGCTCCGGCTCCGGCTCCGGCTCCGGCTCCGGCACCGGCACCGGCACCGGCACCGGCAC
>CAIYGQ010000018.1 GCA_903925745.1 uncultured Actinomycetes bacterium
CGCCGGCCGCCTCGAGCGCGGTCCGGAGGGCTGTGGCGACGGGTGGGGGCCCCTCGAGCGAGACCGGGCAACCGTCCAGGTCCCCGACGGCGGCACGGGCCCCGGCCACGACCCCGGCCACCGTCAGCGCCAGGCGGCTCGACTCGGCCTCCGCGTCCGAGCTGAGCGGCCCGCGCCAGTCGGCCTCGGCCAGTGGTCGGAGGTCCTCGGCGGTGAGGCCCTTTCCCGGATCGAGCGCCACCCGCCCGGCGTCCGCGGCCGCCGCCACGACGAACGCGGCGACCGCGTCGTCCCGACCCTCGGGGACGGCGCTGATGCCGGCGGACGCGCCGCTGATGCGCTCCTCGAGGCTCGCCCAGCCGTAGGTCCGTGACCTCGCCAGATTGCGGGCCCCGTCGACGAGGATCTTCTTGGCCCACCGGACGATCCCGTCGGCCCGCTGCGCTCCGTCCAGGTCCACCACGACGAAGGAGTCGGGTGTCGGTCGTTCGAGGGACATGGCCGCAGTCTGCCGCACGGAGGGGCCGGGCCGGGACTGGAGGCCGTGTGGGACGGAACCCCCCGACCCCGTCCCACACGACCTTCCGGTGTCCGGGAGCGTTGCCACTCAACCGGAGATCGTGGGGGACTCTACCCACGGAGGTGGCGCCTGTCACGGGCCGGTTGCCCGGCGTTCACCCGGGTGCCGCAACGGGGCCACCGAGAGTGCCGGATCGGAGCCGTGGCCCCCATGACGGCCACGGGCGGTGGCGGAACATCCCGGGTGGATCCCGGCCCCGACGGGCCCGCCCCGACGGTCCGGGCGCTAGTCGACCGGGGGGTCGAAGGGGTTCCAGACCCGGTTCCGGACCGCCAGCACGTCGGCGGGCGCAGGGAAGCCGACCACCCCGGCCCGCAGGGCGTCGAGGGTCGCCTGCCGGTTGTTCGAGCGCACGGCCCGCCGGTCGGTCGCCTGCGGGTCCACCCACACGGCGGCGATGAGGACCTGGTGCACGACCTCGTCCGGATCGACGACGCCCTCGTCGAGCGCGTCGAGTACGCCCTCGGCCACGCCCGACTGGGCCGCACCCCAGGTCAGCTCGGCGTGCCGCCGTCCGTCCCCGTCCGTGGTGATGGTCGCCTTCGGGACGAACAGCGTCGGCGGCTGCACGGCGAGGCCCGGCTGCGCGACGACCAGGAACGGGGTGTGGCCGACGGTGGGGGAGGCGAGTGCCGTCGTGAACGCGGTGCCGACCGGACCGTCCCGGTCGCCGAGCACGGTGTTGATGTGGGCGGCTTCCGTGCCCGATCCGGCGAAGCCCTCGCCCACGAGCATCACGTCGTCACCCCGTCGGCTCCCGCGGTCGTCGCCCCGGCGCCCGTGACCCACGGGACGTCGTGGGCCTCGCTGCGTCCGTAGCGGACGAGCTTCAACAGTTCGCTCGAGTCGGTTCCCGGTCGGGTGTCGAAGGCGAGCAGGCCGACGAGTCGGGACGGGCCCTCCTCGATGGGGCTCACCCGGTGCATCGACCACCGGCCGGCGAAGACGAGGAGCGTTCCCGGCTCGAACGGGAGCCGGACGACCCGTTCGGTGTCCCCGTCCAGGACCCGTCGGATGCCGTCGGTGTCCTCGTCGTCGCGGCTCCGGAGGCCGGTGGCCACCTCGAAGTGTCCGCCGCGCCCGGCCGGCCGGATCGCGAGTGAGGTGACGAAGTCGGTCTGGTCGAAGTGCCAGCCCAGCTCGTCGCCCGGCCCCATGTCCGCCACGTTGAGCGACCCGAGTGGGTCGGCGTACGGGTGGAGCTCCTCGACGCCCAGGATGATCCGGAGGAGCTCACGCAGTGGCTCCCACTCGTAGAGCTCCCGGAGACCGTGCGTGGGCGGGATGCGATCGGCGGGCACCGCGCGGAGTGCGGAGCGCACCGTCCGACGGCGTGGGTCGTCGGGATCCACGTCGTCGCTGGGGAGCGTCAGGTGGACCGTGTTCGAGACCTCGGAGTGGTGGCCGTCGCGGGACGCCGTGTCGGCCTCGCGGACCAGTCGGGCGACGGCCTCGGGTCGCACGAATCCGGGCAGCTCGGCGACGCCGTCGCGGGCGAAGGTGCGGGCGTACCCGGCGGCGACCCCGCCCCGGCCGGCGGCGCTCTCGATGGGGTAGCGCTCCAGGTCGACGAGCGCAGATGCCGACACGTTCACTCCACGTGGTGCTGGACGGCGGCCCGGCCGACGAGCACCGGCCGGATGAACTCGGCGATCACGTCCTGGTGGGCGGGGTGGTCCCGGTAGGCCAGGTAGCCGGACTCGTCGTCGAAGTCGGCGACGATCGCCACGCTGGCGTTGTCGTCGGCCAGGCCGGCGTCCGGACCGACGACGTAACCACGCACCTCGGGGATGCGGGCCGGAAGGTCCCGCAGCGCCGCCACGATGCGCTCGACGGCGCCGGGCCCGGCTGTCGGATCGATCGAGAGGAGCACCACGTGGCGGAACATGGCGTGAGGCTACCCCTGCGCCGGTTGCGGTGTGGGTGGTCCTCGGCGAGCATGCGGCGTGCACCACTACGACCGCGGCCGCGGCGTCCTCGTGGCCCTCCACGGCCACGGCGACGAGCCGTCCTCCGCACGGGCCTGGGGGCGTCGACTCGCCCCGGCCGGCTGGGAGGTCGTCGCCCCGGGCGCCGGGCGCGACGGCGAGGGTGTGCGGAGCTGGTTCGCGAGCGGACCGACCGGTGCCGACCCGTCCACCCTGGACGCCTCGGTACGTCGGATCGCGGCGCTGGTCGCGGACCTGCGCGGCGATGCCGGCCGACCGGTCGTGGTCGTGGGATTCTCCCAGGGCGGAGCCGTCGCGCTGGTGCTCGGTCGGGCCGGTGTGCAGCCCGATGCCGTGGTGTCCGTCTGCGGCTTCCTGCCCGAGGTCGCCGGGCCCGAGGTGCCCCTCCGACCCGACACGGTCGATGGGCCGGTCCATCCGGCGACGCTGGTCGTCGGCCGCGACGACGACCAGGTGGTGCCGGCGTTCTGCTC
>CAIYGQ010000019.1 GCA_903925745.1 uncultured Actinomycetes bacterium
CGGGGCCGTAGCTCAGTTGGGAGAGCGCTTCCATGGCATGGAAGAGGTCGTGGGTTCGATTCCCATCGGCTCCACTCAGTCACCCGGCGGCCTCGTCGCCCCGACCCCCGCCCGGCGGGTGCGGGACCCCCTGCTAGATTCGACGACCGTGGCGACGACGTCGGATTCCGATCGGGACGCCGCCGCACGGATCCGCCTCGGTTCCTGGATGCTCATCGCCGGGACGGCCGGCACGATCCTGGCCCTGTTGACCTACATCGACGTCTGGCAGGTGAGCGACTCCCGCCCGACCATCTGGGCGGTCGTCGCCGCGGCCTGCGCGGTGCTGACCCTGGCGGGTGCAGCCCGGCTCTGGTCCGGGGTGACCCTGCGGGCCCGTTCCGGCTCCAGTCGACCCGGCTCGTCAGCCTGAACGCAGCGCCGCTCGATCAGCCCGCCGACCGCGCCGGGTCGACCGAGGCCTGATCGGCCGCCCACTCCACGCGGGGAGCGTCGCCGTACAGTCGCTCGAGGCGGTAGGTGGCCCGTTCCTCGGGCTGGAACACGTGGAGGACGACCTCGCCGTAGTCGAGCAGCACCCACCGCCGGGCGTCCGCTCCCTCGACGGCCAACGGTCGACGATCGAACTCCTCGGCGACACGGTGCTCCACGTTGTCCACCACGGCCCGCACCTGTCGGTCGTTGGCCGCGGTCGCGACCACGAACAGGTCGCAGATCCCCAGCACGGCGGCCACGTCGATGATCACGACGTCGGTGGCGGACTTCTCGTCGGCGGCGACCGCAATGGCGACGGCCAGGTCGACGGACGGATCCCCGCTCAACCCGTCCTCCCGGCACCGACGGTGACGATCACGTCCGCGCCAGTCGGCGTCACCGCCGAAGGACCAGCGGTGACGCCGAGCTCGGCGGCGATCGCCTCGGCGGTGGCCTGCGCGGCCGGCGTGACCCACTCGACCAGCGTGGCGGGCTCGTCGAACGACGCCGCGTTGCCGATCGAGGCCACCAGACCCCCGGCCTCGACCACCTTGGGTCCGATCGGCGCGGTGGCGGCCGGGTCGCCGGTGCCGTTCAGGATCCGGGTCCGGGCGCGCTGGCCGGGGAACGCCGCAACGGGCGCGGCGATGAGCCGCGCCGTGAACGACGGCAGGACCGCCGAATCCGGAACGGTGATCGTGAAGATCGAGTTCGGCTGTGGCAGCGTCGTGGTCGGCAACTGCTCGTAGCGCAGTTCGCCGGCGAGCACATCGGCGAACAGGGGTCCGAGCGCCCCGCCTGCGCCCCCGACGTCCGTGCCGGCCAGCGCCGTGGTGAGCGTCTCCCACGCCTGCTGCTGGCGGATCGCCCGGTTGTCGACGCTCTCACCCCGCCCCCGGATGGTCAGGTAGGCACCGAATCCCTCGGGCTCCAGGGTGAGCGGGCCGGACCGGTAGACGATCTCGACCTGGTCTGGCGGCAGGACGGGATCGGTGAGCGCCGGCGCAGGCGAGAGGTTCTCGAAGTTGTCGAGGGTCACCGGACCCGCCACCGCCGCCACCTCGGTGAGCTCGGCGGCCGTCACCTCGGCGGCCGCGGTGAATCCGAAGCCGATGGCCTCGCCCAGCCGCGACCGCAACGACTCGAGGCCGCCCTCGGCGTAGATCTTGTCGAGTTCGAGCTGTGGTGAGGTCGGGGTCGCCGGCGCGAAGAGCTGCGAGCTCACCGGAACGACGGTGCCACCGGACCCGTCGGGTTCGGAGATCACGACGAGCGCCGCGCCCAGGGCGCCCCCTTCGTCCTGGACCGCCACGAGCTCGACCGGTGTCGGTTCGACCTCGGCGACGTAGTTCGGGGCGGCCGGGTCGGTGACCGCCGGGGTGCCGCCCGTGATCCGGAGACTGGCACGCCAGCCGACCCATCCGAGGGCCAGGACCGCCAGGGCCGACAGCACGGTCGCCGCGACCCACCAACGGGTCGTCCGGCGGCGCACCACGCGCCGACGACCGCGACCGGTGGCCGGCGCTCCGGCCGGACGCCGCCGCACGACCGGCGCGACCGCCTCGCCCGGGTCTCCTGCGGGAGGCGTCTCGTACGACATCGCCGATCAGCCTAGGACCCCCTCACGAGCGGCGGTACAACCCCTCGCGCTCGACGATCCGGGCCACCGGGTCGGGGACCAGGAAGCGGATGGACCGGCCCGCTCGGGCACGGCGGCGGAGGTCGGTCGACGACACGTCCAGCGAGGTCACCTCGACGCGTTCCGCCGGCGCCGCTCCGGGGGGCAACGGGACCCGGACCGGCGTCCCGGGACGGTCGACCACGACCAGCGTGCAGGAATCGAACAGGTCGGCCGCGTCCCGCCACGTGTCCAGACGGGCGGCGGCGTCCGCGCCCAGGATCAGCAGCCACTCCGTGTCGGGTTCGCGCTCACGGAGCAGACGCAGCGTCTGGGCGGTGTAGCTCGGACCCCCCACGCGGACCTCGACGTCCGAGACCACCAGGCCGGGCACACCGACGACCGCAGCCCGGGTCATTCGGAGCCTGGTTCCCGCGGGGGTGACCTGACGCAGGGCCGACTTCTGCCACGGGTCGTTGGCCACGACCAGACGCACCTCGTCGAGTTCGAGCGCCTCCCGGACCTCGACGGCGACCACCAGGTGGGCGACGTGCGGGGGGTCGAAGGTCCCCCCGAGGAGCCCGACCCGACGTGAGGGCATGCCGGAGGGTACCGGGCGGGCCCGGGAATCCGACGAAAAACTTCGGGAGAAGGCTCAAGTCCCCCGCCCACAGGCCGATGGGTCCGTGCCAGGCGCCACACCGCGCCGGGTGGTCCGGTCACCGCCGGTCTCCCGCACAACCCGAAGGACCTCGACGATGAGTGACTCAGTGGGCATGTACCTGAACGAGATCGGCACCGTGCCGCTCCTGACGGCCGAGGACGAGCGTGAGCTCTCACAGATCATCGAGGACGGCACCCGGGCGGCCGCAGCCAAGGCCGCCGGTGAGCGGGGCCGGGCCCTGGACCGCCGGATCGCAGCGGCCGCCGCCGCCAAGGACCGCTTCATCCGGGCGAACCTGCGCCTGGTCGTGAGCGTCGCCCGTCGCTACCCGCTCCCCCAGGGCATGGACCTGCTGGACCTGATCCAGGAGGGCAACATCGGACTCGAGCACGCGGTCGACAAGTTCGACTGGCGCAAGGGCTTCAAGTTCTCCACCTACGCCACGTTCTGGATCCGTCAGGCGATCGGACGAGCCCTGGACCAGAAGGCGTCGCTCGTCCGCCTGCCGGGCGACCGTTCGGCGAGCCTCCGGGCCGCGCTGCGGGCCGTCTCGGGCGACGGCGACGAACTGAGCGACGAGCACGCCCGACTCCACCGGCTCGCCACCCCAACCTCGCTGGACCGCACGGTCGGCGACGACGACAGCAACGAACTCGTCGACATGCTCGCCGACCAGACCCCCGGCCCCGAGCACCACCTGCTGGACGACGAGCACCGGGCCTGGCTGTACGACCTGCTCGGCGTGCTCGACCCGCGCGCCCGCTCGGCGGTCGAGCAGCGCTTCGGCTTCACCGACGGACGCAAGCGCAGCTACCGCGAGGTGGGTGACGACCTGGGCATCACCGCCGAGGCCGCCCGCCGACTGGTGAAGCGGTCGATCTCGACCGTGCGCACCCGGGCCGTCGCCACCGCCTACTGACCCGCCGGCACCCGTCGCTGCGGGAACCGGCTGCGAGAACCGGCTTCGGGCCCGGAGGCGCGCCCGGTTAGCCTGACCCGGTGGCTCCCCCCTCGACCACCAGCGACTGGTCACCGTCCTCGTGGCGGACCCGACCTGCCGCCCAGCAACCGGAGTGGCCGGACCCGGCCCGACTCGACGGTGTCCTGAAGGAGCTCGCCGGGTACCCGCCGCTCGTGTTCGCCGGCGAGGCCAGGGACCTGACCGCCGCTCTCGCCCGCGTCGTGGACGGCGAGGCGTTCCTGCTGCAGGCCGGCGACTGCGCCGAGTCCTTCGAGTCGTTCTCGGCCAACTCGATCCGGGAGCGCCTCAAGATCATCCTGCAGATGGCGGTGGTGCTCACCTACTCCGCCGGGGTGCCCACCGTGAAGGTCGGCCGCATCGCCGGGCAGTTCGCCAAGCCGCGGTCCGCCGAGATCGAGACGGTCGAGGGCGTCAGCCTGCCGAGCTTCCGGGGCCACATGGTCAACGACGTCTCCTTCGACGAGGCGTCACGGCGACCGGACCCGCAACGACTCGTCGAGGCCTACCACCAGTCCGCGGCGACGCTGAACCTGCTCCGCGCCTTCACCAAGGGGGGCTTCGCGGACCTGAGTCGCGTGCACCACTGGACCCAGGAGTTCGTGCGGGCCAGCCCCGAGGCCCAGCGGTACGAACAGCTCGCCGACGAGATCGACCGGGCGTTGCGCTTCATGAAGGCCACGGGACTGGACCCGGAGCACGTGCCGAACCTGCACGAGGTCGACTTCTACACGAGCCACGAGGCGCTCGTGCTCGGCTACGAGGAGGCGCTCACGCGCCAGGACTCACTCACGGGTGACCACTACGACTGCTCGGCCCACATGGTGTGGATCGGCGAGCGGACCCGCGGGCTCGACGACGCGCACGTCGAGTTCTTCCGGGGGATCGCCAACCCGGTGGGCTGCAAGCTCGGGCCGACCGCCACCGCCGCAGAGGTCGTGGCCCTGTGCCAGGCGCTCAACCCCGACAGGACCCCCGGACGGCTGACCCTGATCACCCGGATGGGCGCCGATCGCATCGCCGAGGTGCTGCCGCCGCTGGTGCGGGCCGTCTGCGACGCGGACCATCCGGTGGTCTGGGCGTGCGACCCGATGCACGCCAACACCTACACCTCGCCGAGCGGGCGCAAGACGCGCCACTTCGACGCCATCCTCTCGGAACTCCGGGGCTTCTTCGAGGTCCACCGGGCCGAGGGGACATGGCCCGGCGGGGTCCACGTGGAGCTGACCGGCGACGACGTCACCGAGTGCCTCGGGGGTGGCGAGGCGCTGGCCGACGACGACCTTGGGCTCCGGTACGAGACGATGTGCGACCCCAGACTGAACGGCCGACAGTCCCTGGACCTGGCCTTCGGTGTCGCCGAGCTGCTCCGGGACCGACCCGTCTGAACCACGGAGTCTGAACCACGGAGTCTGAACCACGGGGTCCGACACCGGTCCAACCCCGGTTCTTCGTCGCTCCGGCCGGACGCGGATGCGCCCCGGGCGTGCACAGATGTCACCTCCGGTGAACGGTGATCGACGGGAATCGAATCTCCACTCCCGTGGGTTCGGCCCTGCATGTCCGCTCCCCCCGAACCACGTGTCGTCAGCGTCCCCCCGGTCCTGCTCGAGGTACGCGACCGGGTCGACGCCCGGCTCGACCAGGTCCTCGCCGACGAACACCGCCGGTGGTCGGATGTCGACTCGCTCCTCGACGAGCCGATCGACCGCCTCCGCTCCTTCTCGGTCAACGGCGGCAAGCGTCTGCGGCCGGCGTTCTGCCACCTCGGCCACGCCGCCGCCGGGGTCGGGGGGCGCCGGGCCGACGACGACACGGCCCTGAATGACACGGTCCTGGACGCGGGGGCCGCGCTGGAGCTCCTCCACGTGTTCGCCCTGGTCCACGACGACGTGATGGACGGATCGTCGCTGCGTCGCGGTGAGCCGACGATCCACCAGCACTTCGGTGAGCTCCACGAGGCGAGCCGATGGGCGGGCGAGTCCCGACGGTTCGGCGAGGGAGTGGCCGTGCTGGTGGGCGACCTGGCGCTCGTGCTCGCCGACGGGCTGCTGACGGGCGCACCGAGGGCGGCGTGGGACGTGTACAACGAACTCCGGGTCGAGCTCGTGATGGGCCAGTTCCTGGACGTGGCCTTCGCCGCCAACCGGTCCGCCGACCCGGCGACCTCCCGCAAGATCTCGCTGTTCAAGTCGGCGAAGTACACCGTCGAGCGGCCGCTGCACCTGGGCGCCGCGCTCGCCGGCCGGTTCGACGAGCTGGCCGGCGCCTTCACCGGCTACGGACTGCCGGTGGGCGAGGCCTTCCAGCTCCGTGACGACGTGCTGGGTGCGTTCGGCGACGAGGCCGTCCTCGGCAAGCCCGTCGGCGACGACTTCCGGGAGGGCAAGCCCACCCGACTCGTCCTGCACGCCCTCGACGTCGCCCATCGCCAGCAGCTCCGCCCGGCGCTCGAGGTGCTGGATCACCTCGGCGACCCGCAGCTCACGCCGGCCCAGGTGGTCGCCATCCAGGAGGTCCTGGAGGCGACCGGCGCCCGCGCCGCAGTGGAGCGCCGGATCGAGGACCTGCTCGGTGACGCCGTGGATGCGCTGGCGGGTGCCGAGGTGGATCCGACGGCACGCAACCAGCTCGTCGACCTGGCCGTGTACTGCACCCGCCGGGACCGCTGAGCCGAACCCATGAGCCGCGAACCCGAGACCGACAACCGAGTTGAGCACCGGAGGATGATGTGGACGTCGTGATCGTCGGCGCAGGCCTGGGAGGCCTGTCCGCCGCCTGCCACCTGCAGGGGATGGGTCACGACGTGACCGTCCTCGAACGGGCCGCAACCCCGGGGGGTCGGGCCGGTCTGCTCGAACTCGACGGCTACGCCTTCGACACGGGCCCCACCGTGATGACGATGGTCGACCTGCTCGACGACGCCTTCGCCGCCGTGGGCGCGGAGCGGACCGACCACGTCGAGCTGACCCGGCTGGACCCGGCGTACCGAGCACTGTTCGCCGACGGCTCGGAACTGCACGTCGCCGCCGGCCGGGAGGCCATGACCCAGGAGATCCGGGAGCGGATCGGGGCGAAGGATGCCGAGGCGTTCGGTCGCTTCGCCGACTGGCTGGCGGAGCTGTATGAGCTCGAACTGCCGAACTTCATCGACGCCGACCTGTCGAGTCCGTTCGACATGCTGCGCCGGCCGATGGCGCTCGTGAAGCTGCTCCAGTTGGGTGGCCTCCGGAAGTTGCACCACGTGGTCGGCGAGTACTTCGACGACCCCCGACTGCACCGGATCTTCTCGTTCCAGGCGATGTACGCCGGACTGTCACCCTTCGAGGCGTTGGCCATCTACGGGGTCATCACCTACATGGACTCGGTGGCGGGCGTCTACGGCGTCCAGGGCGGCATGCACTCGGTGCCCCGTGGCCTCGCCGAGGCCGCCGGGAAGGCCGGCGCCCAGTTCCGCTACGGCGAGGTCGTCGAACGGGTGACAACCGACGCGTCGGGGCGGGCCAACGGGGTGCTGCTCGCAGGTGGTGAACGGCTCCGGGCCGACGCCGTGGTGATGAACGCCGACGTGCCTGTCGCCTACCGACAGCTGCTGGGCGCCCAACCCCCGCTGGTCACGCGGGTGGGCCGGTACTCACCGTCCTGCGCCGTCTGGCTCGCCGGGGTCGACGGCGACCTGCCCGATGGGACGACCCACCACAACATCCACTTCGGGGACCAGTGGGATGAGGCGTTCACCGCCCTGCTGCGGGACGGCACGCGGATGCCCGACCCGTCGATCCTCGTCACGGCACCGACGGTGACGGACCCGCAACTGGCCCCTGACGGCCGCCACATCCTCTACGTGCTCGAACCCGTGCCGAACCTGGACGGCCGGGTCGACTGGCACCGGGAGCGGGACGTCATCCGGGACCAGCTCGCCCAGCGGGTCCGGGAACTCGGTTACCCGGGCGACGTGGAGGTCGAGCACCTGACCGATCCGCTCGACTGGCAGGCCCAGGGCATGGAGCGGGGCACCCCGTTCGCCCTCGCCCACCGCTTCTTCCAGACCGGTCCGTTCCGGCCGCACCTGGAGGACCGCCGGCACCCCGGGGTCGTCTTCGTCGGCTCCGGAACGATTCCCGGCGTGGGGATCCCGATGGTGCTGATCTCGGGCAAGCTCGCAGCGGCCCGGGTGGACCGCATGGCCCGTGGCGGCCGGGGGCGACGGTGACCGCGGCGCTGCGACCCGTCGCCGTGCGTGGTCCCGTCGGGACCCCGCGCTCCTCGGTGTCGCTGCAGGAGAGCTACGCCCGCTGTCGTGAACTCAACCGGGCGTACGGAACCACCTACTACTGGGCCGCCCAGGTGCTCCCCCGGGTGGTACGCCACCACGTACACGCCCTCTACGGCTTCTGCCGCCACGCCGACGACATCGTCGACGACCTCGGGCCCGTCGCCGTGGACGTGCGGGCGAAGGCGCTGGCCGACCTCGGCGACCGCTTCTTCGAGGACCTGGAGCTCGGTGACTCCGACGATCCGGTCCTCAAGGCCGTCGTCCACACCGTGCGCGCCTTCGACCTGGACCCGTCGTACTTCCGGAGGTTCCTGAGGTCGATGGAGATGGACCTGACCGTCGAGCACTACCGCACCTGGGACGACCTGTGCGACTACATGGACGGCTCGGCAGCCGTGATCGGCGAGATGATGCTCCCCATCCTGGGACCCGAGGACATCGACGCCACGCGCCCGCACGCCATGGACCTGGGGAACGCCTTCCAGCTCACGAACTTCATCCGTGACGTCGGCGAGGACCTGGAACGCGGTCGGGTGTACCTGCCGCTGGAGGACCTGGAGCGCTTCGGTGCGGACCCGTGGGCCCGACGGGTGACCCCCGAGTGGGTCGCGGCGATCCGTTTCCAGATCGACCGCTGCGCCGAGCTCTACCGTTCGGCCGACGTCGGGATCTCGATGCTGCCGCCCGAGTCGGCCGTGGCGATCCGCACCGCCCGCATCCTCTACTCCGAGATCCTGGACCGGGTCGTGGCCCAGGGCTACGACGTGTTCACCGCCCGGGCCCGGGTACCGACGGCGAGGAAACTGGCGGTGGCGGCCACCAACCTGGGCGGTGGGACGCTGCGCCGGCTCGCCGCCCGTCGGGGGGGGTGAGCACCGTGGACGTCGACCGCTTCCAGTACCTCATCGTGATGGCGCTCTGCGTGCTGATCACCCTCCCGCTGGAGTTCGTCCTCGACGCCCGCGTGTACCGCCGACCCCGACGGCTGCTCCGAACGCTCCTCCCCACCTTCGTCGCGTTCGTCGCCTGGGACGTCGCCGCGATCCGACTGGGCCACTGGACGTTCTCCGAGCGGTACACCACCGGCTGGAAGCTCGGGAACATCCCCGTCGAGGAGTTGACGTTCTTCGTCGTCATCCCCCTCTGCGCGCTCCTGAGCTACGAGGCGGTGCGCAACGTGCTGCGGCTCGGCTGGCTCGGCACCCTCCGGGCGGGCTCGCTCGGCCGCCTGCTCCCGCCGGAGCCAGGCCGACGCGTGGGGTCCGAGCGTGAACGGGAGCTCGTCTGATGCGCTGGTACTCGACCCTGACCGTGTTGGCCATGGTGGCGGTGGTGGCTGCGGAGCTGCTCTGGATCCGCTCGGGTGTCTTCCGCCGGCGGGCCTACTGGCTGGCGCTGGGAATCTGCGCCCTCTTCCAGATCCCCGTCGACGGGTGGCTGACGAAGCTCAGCTCCGTGATCGTCATCTACAACCCCGAGGTGTTCTCCGGCATCCGCATCTTCTGGGACTCGCCGATCGAGGACTGGGGATTCGGCTTCGCCCTGATGACGCTTGCAATCGCGCTGTGGGTCCGCCAGGCGCCCGGGGAGGGGGAACGCCCGGAGCCCGCCGTCGCGGCGGCCGCCGACGAGCCCGCCGGCCCGCGACCGTGAACGCCGTGGAGGTCACGACCGAGGACCTCGTCGTCGTGCTCGATCCCGACGGGTCCGAGCGGGGCACGATGGGCAAGATGGCGGCCCACCAGGGATCGGGGACCCTGCACCGGGCCTTCAGCGTCTTCCTGTTCCACCCCGACGGCCGCATGCTCGTCCACCGCCGCGCTGCGACCAAGCACCACTTCCGGGACCTCTGGACCAACGCCTGTTGCAGCCACCCCCGACCGGGCGAGTCGGTCACCGAGGCGGCCTCGCGCCGGGTCGGTGAGGAACTGGGCCTGGACCTCGCCCCCGAGCGGTTCAGCGAGGTCGGCGCGTTCGTCTACCGGGCCGACGACGAATCCTCCGGCCTGGTCGAACACGAGTGGGACCACGTCGTGGTGGCGACCGCTGGGAGCGACCCCGATCCTGATCCGGCCGAGGTCGGCGACTGGCGCTGGGCCGACGTCGAGGCCCTCCGGGGTGAGGTCCGGTCGAACCCGGAGCGCTTCACGCCCTGGTTCCCCCTGGCCTGGACGGTGCTCGACGACCCCGGCTGATCGCCCGGCCCGATCCATCCGGCCGGGCGAGCCATCCGGCCCGGCGAGCACGTGGCATTCTTGACCCTCCCGGTCAGGTTTGGGAAACTTGACCTCGGCGGTCACCATTCAATGACGGCCGAGCCCGGGACACCCCCAGCCAGGGAGCGACGCGTGACGACGATCGAGTTCGACACCGAGGGCCGCCCGTCACTCGACGGCGTGGAGCTCGACCCCGACATGGTCACCGACATCCAGAAGTTCGAGACCCAGTTGGGCCGCTACCTGGCCGGCGAGCTGGACGAGGACGTCTTCAAGGTCTTCCGGCTGGCCAACGGCGTCTACGGCCAGCGTCAGGGCGGCCACAACCAGATGATCAGGATCAAGGCGCCCTACGGCGCGATCCTCCCCCACCAGCTCGAGCGGCTCGCCGACATCTCCGAGCGCTACAGCCGCGGATGGGGACACCTGACGACCCGCCAGAACGTCCAGTTCCACTTCGTGCAGCTCGAGCAGGTGCCCGACGTCCTCTGGGAGCTCGCCACGGTCGGCCTCACCACCCGGGAGGCGTGCTCCGACACGGTCCGCAACGTCATGGGCTGCCACCTCGCCGGCGCCTGCCCCCACGAGGTGCTCGACATCCAGCCGTGGGCCGAGGCCACGTTCCGCCACTTCCTGCGCAACCCGGTCGCACAGCGGCTCCCCCGGAAGTTCAAGATCAACTTCTCGGGCTGCGTCACCGACTGCGGCCAGGCCATGTTCAACGACGTGGGCGTCATCGCCGTCACCCGGCAGCTGGAGGACGGTACCGTCGAGTCCGGCTTCCGGGTCTTCGTCGCCGGCGGCCTGGGCGCCAACCCGCACCCGGCCCTGGCACTCGAGGAGTTCACGACCCGGGAGGAGCTGCTCCCGACGCTCGAGGCGTGCGTCCGGGTCTTCGAGCAGGCCGGGAACCGCGACAACAAGCTGCGCGCCCGCATGAAGTGGCTCGTCGACACCCTGGGCTTCGAGGAGCTGCAACGCCGGATCCTCACCTCTCGCAGGTTCCTCCTGGCCTCGTCGTCCTGGCCGGGTGGGATCCCGGCCCAGGTGGCCGAACTCGGTGACGCACCCGCCGGTGCCGGCACGGGACCCGTGACCGCCATGGGACAGGGCGTACCGGTCACCCTGACGGGCACCACGGCGTACGCCCGCTGGGAGCAGGCCAACGTCGTCCGCGGTGCGGCCAACGGCACCGTGTCGGCCATGGCGTGGTCCCGGCTCGGCGACGTCACCGCCGAGCAGTTCCGGGGGCTCGCAGCGCTCGTCCGGGAGGTCGACGCCGAGATCCGCATCACCAACCGGCAGAACTTCGTCCTCCGACGACTCGCAGAGTCGGACCTGCGGACCGTGTTCGAGCGGCTCGACGCCATCGGGATGGCCGAGCCGGGCGCCGAGCTGGCCCGCGACGTGGTGGCCTGCCCGGGCGCCGACACCTGCAACCTGGCCGTCACCCAGTCCCGGGGACTGGCCTCGGCGATCGGCGAGGCGCTCGAGGCCGCCGGGCTGGCCGAGGTCGATGGCGTCCGGACCAACATCTCCGGCTGCACCAACTCCTGCGGGCAGCACCACATCGCGGACATCGGGTTCTTCGGCGCCGAGCGTCGGGCCAACGGCCGCAGCGCCCCCGGCTACCAGCTGCTGCTCGGCGGCCACGTCGGATCCGAACAGATCCACTTCGGCCAGAAGGCCCTCCGCCTGCCGGCCAAAGCCGTGCCCGAGGCCGTCGTCCGGCTCGTCGCCGCCTACCGTGACGAACGGCAGGTCGGTGAGGACTTCGGGACCTTCCTGGAGCGGACCGGCGGGGTCACCGCGGCCGCCGACCTGCTCCGCGACCTCGACGAGTTCCCCGATCCGACCACGCACCCCGAGTACTACGTCGACTACGACGAGACCGGGCCGTACGAGGCGGCGGTCGGCGACTCGGAGTGCGCGGTCTGATGGCACTCCACCTGGACGTCCGCGGCGAGTCGTCGGGGCACGACCCCGCGCCGGGCCCCTTCACCCCGGCCCGGTTCACCGACGCCGAGCTGGCCGAGCTGTCCGCCGGGTTCGAGACCGCCACCGCCGAGCAGATCATCGACTGGGCCGTCGCCGGTTTCGGCCCGCTGCTGTCGCTGACCGCGTCCATGACCGACGCCGTGCTGATCGACCTGGCCGTGCGGGTGGCTCCGGCGATCGAGGTCGTGTTCATCGACACCGGCTACCACTTCCCCGAGACCCTCGAGACCGTCGAGTCCGTGCGGCGTCGCTACGGGCTCAACCTGCGGATCATGACCGTCGCAGCCCACGACGAGGCCCTCTGGGAGGTCGATCCCGAGAACTGCTGTTCAGCGGTGAAGGTCGGCCAGCTCGACCGGGCCCTGGCCGGCAAGGCCGCCTGGATGTCGGGGTTGCGCCGCGACGAGGCCGAGAGCCGCTCGGGCGCACCGATCCTGGGCCGGGACCTGCGCGGCCTCGTCAAGGTCAACCCGCTCGCCAACTGGACCGCCGAACAGGTCGCCGCGTACATCGAGGCGCACGACGTGCCCGTCAACCCGTTGACGCTGCAGGGCTACCCGTCCATCGGCTGCATGCCCTGCACCCACCCCGTCGCCGAGGGCGACGATCCGCGCTCGGGACGCTGGGTGGGCCGCGAGAAGACCGAGTGCGGCCTGCACCTGGACTGAGGTCGACCGGTCAGGCCACGGGCGGCGACCAGTCGTCGGCGGCCATCTCGAAGCCCTCGGGCCGGAACTCCGGGACGACCACGCAGGTGACCAGGGACCACGCCGACCCGCCGACGGACCGCTGCCACACGCCTGCGTCGACGACGTGCTGCGGGACGGCCGAGTCGTCGCCCGGACCACCGAGCCGCTGGCGGCCGACGGCGGTGTCATCCTCGGCCCAGGTCTCGAGGACGAGCGGTCCACCACCGGCGTGGACCCACACCTCTGCGGCGTCGACGCGGTGCCACCTGGAGGCCGTGCCGGCCGCCTGGAGGTAGAGGATCGCCGAGCCGGCAGCCCGGTCGGACGGACCGTCGTGGTGCGCCCCGGCCGGCGACGGGTGGACCCAGGTGCGGCGGTACCACCCACCCTCGGGGTGTGGCTCCAGGCCGAGCCGGGCCACCAGGTCCGACTCGGTCGGACCGGGCGGGGGCTCCGGGCTCAGGAGTCGTCCCCGCCGAGCCCGCGGGGCAGGGTCTCGGGTGTCGCCGGGCGGCCGTCGGACCCGGTCGGGTGGTCGTTGTCGAACCACTCCGGACCGGTCCAGAACCAGTCGTCGGAGACCACGGCGTCCATCCGGGCCTTCGCGAAGCCGTCGGGGTGGTGGTAGTCCCGGGCCAGGTCACCGGACCGGGGCCGCCCCGGCATCTGGAACCCGTCGCCCGAGTGTCGGCCCCGCTTGGAGAACGGCCCGAACCTCGGATGGTCCGAGCCCGGCACCATGCTCACCCAGTACGGCCCCACCTCCACCTCCTTGATCTC
>CAIYGQ010000020.1 GCA_903925745.1 uncultured Actinomycetes bacterium
GGGCTCCCAGTCCCGGACCTCCTGTCCGTCGAAACGGCCGTGGATCTGGATGGTGCCGTTGCGGTTGAGCGGCACGTCGCCCGGGTCGATGCGTTTCCCCGGGCCGAGCGTGCGCAGCCACAGCACGTCGTACTGACCGCCACCCGGGTGCCCGCGCACGAGGCGCACCTCCTCCGGGTGGCGGCGCACCAGCTCGCTGGCCAGCCGCCACGACGCGGCCTCGACGACGGTCCGATCGGGAGTCACGGCTCCGACGCTACCCACGCACTCCGACAGCGTGCTCGGCGGAACCCGCAGCGACGACGACGGTGCTCACCCGGATCCGGTGGCCGGCAGTTGCTCGGACAGCAGACCGGCGACCGAAGCGATGCCATCTGGATCCAGCGGGCCGGGCTCATCGATCAGCTCCGCCAGCTTGCGGGGCCACACCACCACGACCTCGTCCAGCCGGATCGGTCGAGCGAACAACGACCAGTCCGCATCCACGAAGCACAGGACCCGGTGCACGGGCGCAGGGGTACCCCCGAGCGCCGTCACCACTGCGTCGTGCTGCCACTGCAGGCCCTGGACCAACGTGGTCCGATCCCGACCGCCGACGAAGAGGCGGAGGTCCGCTCGGAACATGCCCCCCACGTCCCGCCGCTCGACCTTCCCCCGGTACCGCTTGGCGTCGATGATCCACACTCCACTGGCAGCGATGGCGATGTGATCGATGTTGCCCCTGGTCCCGGGAACACGTCGGTCGTGGAGCAGGACCGCCCGCTCCCGGAGTCGCTCGTGCAGCACCGCTGCCACCCGCTCCTCGCCAGCGGCGCCCTGCGCCCAGGCCTTGGTCGACTGAGGATCATCGGACAGGGCCTTGGCCAGACGTCCGAGCCGACCGGTCCCCCACCGCTCCTCGATCCGGGCCTCACGTCGTGCCTGTCGGCGGTCGTGCTCAGCTCGAGCCGAAGCACCGGGTGTCCCCACGTCGAGCGGGCGTGGCACGGTCGACTGGGTCGATGGATCCGACTCCGGTTCGGGGTGTGACACCGGCAGGTCGACACCGGTCGGTGCGTCCACCGCCGTCCCTCCGTGCTCGGCTGCACACGGCAGGCACGTCACCGCCCGGGCGGAGGAATCCCACTCCGCACGAGTACCTGCAGGCAGGTCGACGCCGCACGACGCACACCGGTCTGCGCGCCGAATCACCATGACCTTCCTCGCCACGACCACGTCCTAGCACCTGCGACCGGGCAGCGGTTGCGGTCGAGCGCCCAGACCGCAGGACGAGATCCCGAGATCGATCGTGATCGGGACGTGGTCGCTGAGACGCGTCGCGACCCAGTCGTCGGAGGATCCGACCTCCACGTTGCTGACGTTCCCGAGCAGGTTGGTCGGCACGGTGACGGCGTCGATGTGGTCCCCGGGCACGTCGACGGTCCGATCACGCCAGTTGCTCGTCAGCCCGGTGGTCCACCCACAGCACTGATCTGTCGACGGACCCCTTCGGGTTGGCCGTCGTGGAGCGCCTCGCTGGAACACTCGTCGACCGGCTCCTGCGGCCCTGGACGACAGGCCCGTGGCGCTGACGACGTCCTCGGCCGCTCAGTTCGGCTCGGGAGACTGCCACGACTACGCTGACCCTCAGGGTGATCAGGGAGGAGAGGCTCGTGAACGACGTGTCGCCAGGCGAGCAGTGGATCCAGCAAGCGAGCAACGACTGGAACACACCGAAGCCGTTCTCCGGGTTCGGTGCAGCGGGCGGTCCGTCGACCTCGTCGGAGGCTGCGCAGTCCGAGGGCCCAGCCGCCCCGACGGAGGTCACCGCAGCGACCACCGAGCTCGCGCTGCCGGCGTCCGACCTGCTCGACGGTGCTCCCGGGTGGTACCCGGACCCCTACGGTGTCGCCGACGAACGGTGGTGGGACGGTGGAGCGTGGACCGACCACGTGCAGCAGCGGGACATCGTCCGACCTGACGGGATCTACCAACCGGACCCACCTGGACTCGGGTCGGTGACCGAGGCCGGAGCTGCCCCAGGTAGCACCCAGTCGACCGAGCACACGGCGGCACTCCCCGCCGTCCAACACGCCTCCCCGTCGACACCCGCCGTGGGTTCCACTCCCGCTGGCTGGTACCAGGACCCGTACGGACCAGCCGGTCAGTACCGGTGGTTCGACGGCGCGCAGTGGGGTGCCCAGACCCAAGTGGCACAGTCGCCGCCGACGTCCGGATACGGATACCACGGCCAACCGCAGTACGCGCAGACGGTCGTGGTACCCGGGTCGGCCGCTGCTGCCACAGCCGTGTCGGTCTCCGCCGGCCCCAACCACGGACTGCACCTGGTGCTCACCATCCTGACCTGCGGACTGTGGCTGCCGGTGTGGATCCTGGTGGCCATCTTCGGCCGGAAGCGGGTCTCGGTGTCGACGGCGACGGCCACCCAGGCCCCGGGCGCAGTGGTCGTGCAGTCACCGGCGCACCATCCGGGCCACCACTATCCGGGACAGCATCCCCCTCAGCATCCGCACTGAGACCAGCAGGCGCACAGCTCGGACGAGTTCGCCGGAACGCACCCTCAGGAGCGCTGGGCGTCGGTTCAATCGCCGTCGTCGTCCAGATGTTCGGCGACGACGATGCTCGGTCCATCCTGGATGTCCTCGAACATGACGAGTTCGTGCGGTGCACAAGGTTCGCTCAGATCGACCCGCGCCGCAGCGAACACCAGCTGACCCTGGCGGCGGATCGGGTAGGCGTCGGTGAAGACCACGTCCTCAGACCGATGCTCCTCGCGGTTGTCGGCGACAGCGAGCCGCCACTCCCGCTCCATGGAGATGATCCGCCGCCGGACGTCCACCGGAGCGACGAGGCCCCCGCTCCGCCAGAGCGACGCAGCGAATGGCCCGTCTGCGACGCTCGGGAGCAGCTCCCGGAACAGGCCGTCGGCGGGGTCCGAGCCGGGTGGGGCGGGCGCGTCAGGGTACGGGTCGCTCCCGTCGACGAGCACCTCAGAGGTCAGCGAGCTGAGCCCCCGGGAGGTGACGAGCTCGCGGGTCGACGCCACCGGTTCACGGCGGCTGGCTGCGCCGTAGGCACCCCGTTCGAAGCCCGAACGCAGGTACTCGAGCGCCCCGAGGCGTTGACGGAGGTTCTCGTCGAACGGATCGAGCGGGACCGAGATCGCGTTGCGGGTGCGGAAGTCCTCCAACAACAGCTCGGCTGACGCCTCCCAGCACCTGAAGGCCCAACCGCGCGTGAAGATCCGCTGTCGCGCCTGGCTGGTCAAGGCCTCGACCTTGACCGGGTCCTTGGTGGCGGTTCCGACCCGAGTCGACTTGGGACTGTCCGTGATGACGGACTGCGGGGCCGCCTCGAAGTCCGGGGGGACCGCCGCGAAGGGCTTGTGGAGCACGGCACCCAGTACCGGAGTCCACTGCAGGTACTGCCAGTACACGGAGCTGAGGCGCAGCGTCTCACGCGCGTAGTGCGCGAACGCCTTGCGGGTCTCCTCGAGCTCGTCGATCCCGCTCTCGTAGGCGTGGATCATCCTGAACTGCTCCCGCACGTCGCTCACGAACGAACGGAAGCTGATGATGAACCCGAGCAGGAACCCGATGACCGCGATCGGACCAGCCCAGTCCCAATCGACCCAGCCGAGGATCCCCAGCGCAACGGCCACCACAGCGACCGCCGCACCCGCGCCGAGCGCCCGCCAGATTCGCTTCGCTCGGATCTCCGACTCGTTCATCTTGGGCTGCGCCAGCTGCTGGAGCAGTGCCGACGCCAGGAGGAAGCGACCCTGGGCCTCTCGGAGGGCATGGGCAACTCGCAGGCCGATGCGCCAGCTGTACGGCTGGCCGATGGCGGCCATCCACTGCTCGATGTCGGAGATCTCGCGCTGACACTCCTCGAGGTCCTTCCGGCGCTTGGTCTCTGACGGATCGGTGGTCTCTGGTGACGGCACCGCTGCGTCGGCTGACGTCTCGGTACCCGGTGCGACGAGCGGCGGGGCATCCGAGGGAGCAGGCGTCTCCGACTCGAGTGGGCCCTCGACCGGCTGGTTCGTCCCGGCCAGGACCGACTCCCGGGCTCGGAGGATGTCGAGGGTCAGCAGGATGCCGAGCGGGTCTCCCACCGACAACCGGGAGTCACTGAACTGATCGAGGAGCCGACCCGGAACGACGTGTTCCTCGTGCTCAGGTGACGCCACCACCTCTGACGGGCTCTGGATGACCGCTGGAGCATCACCGATCTGTGGTCGGGTCTGGTCGGGCGGCATGGCCGAGCCGTCAACGAGCGCAATACCGACACGCAGGTACTCCTGCCAGAGCTCCCGGGTCGCCGGTGGCATGAAGGTACTCGTCGGGTCTGCGATGCGAACGGCCGCTTCGATCGCACGCTGCAGCGCTTCGGTGTCGGCGGTCAGACGCTGTCGAGGGCGCCCCACCTTGATCTCGTACTCGGACGCTGTACCGAAGATCGCATTGGTGGCGATCGTGGAGGCTGCAGTGGAGGCGGCGGCCACGGCGTTGTCGATGATGAGCCGCGGGGCAGCCTTCGCTCCCTTGACGAGGTAGCCGAAGAACATCTTGAGCGCCGCCCAGAGCCGGAGTTGTCGACGCGGTCTGGGAGTCGGGGGATCCAAGAGCTCGGCGTCGAGGAATCCAGCGTGTCGGGCCCCGAGCTGCTCCGCCGCCTCGCCGGCGAAGACCGCAGCCGGTGTGGCCGGGACGAGACCCGGGCGGGCCTGCGGCACCTGCCAACCTGCCCTGCCGTCGATGGTCGTCGGCCTGAGCGCCTTGTCCGTCAGACCAGGGGTCGGATCCTCGATGGCCACGCACCGAACGAAGCTGCGCACCACCTGAACTCCAGCGGCCTGACTGTCGGGTCGGGCCGCGTCCATGGGGCCGTCCTCCATGAACCGCCACGCGCCGCCCACCGTGCACAGGTTCTGCGATGCCAGCTGGGCGAACACCAGGTTGGCGTCGCCCGTCGATGTCGTCGCCCGGACCGGGGCAGCAGCCCCCGACGGCAGTGCTTGGTCGGTCGGACTGATGACCAGGTTGGCCGACCACGTGGGCAATGCCGACCGGAGTCGGAACTGCGCCTGCTCTGGATCGACCAGGAAGCAGGCGAGCGCCACC
>CAIYGQ010000021.1 GCA_903925745.1 uncultured Actinomycetes bacterium
CCGATCGCGACCCGGCCGATCGCGACCTGGCCGATGAGGTGGCCCTCTCGGGTGCCGTCGGCGACGACGACGTCGTCGTGGCCCGCACCCGGGACGACGTGGACCGGGAGCGGTCCTCCACGGTGGGTTCAGGTGATGCCGGCCTGCAGGCCCGACGCTCCCGCAGCCTGTTGCGAGCCAGCGCCCTTCCCGCCGTGGGGACCTCGTTGTCCCGCGCGACCGGCCTGCTCCGCATCGCGGCCCTGACCGCCGCCCTGGGCCTGACCGAGGTCGCCGACGTCTACAACCTGGCCAACACGACGCCGAACATCCTCTACGAGCTGGTGCTCGGCGGCGTCCTGAGCTCGACCCTGGTGCCCCTGTTCGTGTGGTCACTGGACGACCCGGAGGACGACACGGCCTCGGTGCTCGCCACCGTCTCGTTCGTCGGCATCGTGGTCCTGGCCCTCGCGCTGACGTTGCTGGCGCCGTTGATCAACCTGTTGTTCGCCCTGCCGCTGGAGGGTTCCCGCCGCGACCAGCAGCTCGCCCTGGGTGACGACCTGATGGGGCTGCTGCTCCCGCAGGTCCTCTTCTACGGACTCGTGACCCTGTTCACTGCGCTGCTCCACGCCCGACGGCGCTTCGCACCACCGGCGTTCGCGCCCGTGCTCACGAACCTGATCACGGCGGCCGCCGCACTGATCAGCGTCTCGTGGGTGGCCAGCCGCAACACCTCGGCCCAGCTGTGGGTGCTGGGGCTGGGAACGACGTTCGGTGTGGCCGCCATGGCGTTCGCGCTGTTGCCGTCGCTGCGACGCTCGGACCTGCGGCTCCGCTGGCGGTTCCGGCCCCGCCACCCCGCCGTCCGCCGGTTGGTGTCGGCGTCGGGCTGGGTCGTGGGCTTCGCCGCGTCCAACCAGGTCGCCTTCCTGATCATCCTGGCCCTGGCGATCACCCTGCAGCCGGGAGCGCTGTCGGCGTTCACCTATGCGTTCGCGTTCTTCCAGCTCCCCTACGGACTGATCGCCGTGTCGATCACCACGGCGTCCCTGCCGGAGCTCGCCGAGGCCGCGACGGACGGGCGGACCGGAGACTTCCGGAAGGGGTTCACCGAGGGCACGAGCCTGCTGCTCGCGTTCATGGTCCCCTCGGCCGTCGGCGTCCTGCTGCTCTCCCGGCCGCTGGTCGAACTGGTGCTGCAACGGGGCAGCTTCACGTCGGCCGACACCGCCCTGACCGCCGAGATGCTGCAGGGCTTCGCCGTGGGCCTGCCGGCGTTCGCCGTGTACCTGTTCGCCGTTCGGGCCATGTACGCCCGACGCGACACCCGTACTCCGTTCTGGTTGAACCTGTTCCAGAACGTCCTCAACGTGGCGATCATGTTCCCGCTGACCGCCTCGCTCGGCGCCACCGGTCTGGCCCTCGCCTACTCGCTGTCGTACTGGGTCGTGGTGGTCGTGGCGCTCTGGTCGCTCCACCGGGCCGTGGGGCGCGACGCCGGGGAGCCGGGGGCGCTGCTCGGCCGGGCCGGGCTGGCGGCGCTCGGACGCTCGCTGGTGGTCGGCACGCTGGTGGCGGCTGCGCTGGTGGGCACCTTCGAGGTGCTGCGTCCGGGATCCGAGGGCCGGGCCCTGTTCGAGGTGGTCGTCGGCCTGGTCGTGGGGTTGATCACCTTCGTCGTGGCCACCTTCGCGCTCCGCCCGAGCGGCTTCGAGCCGGCGGTCGACCGACTGCGTCGCGGCTGGCGCAGCCGGGGCCGGGCGATGTCCAACTAGGCTCCCCCGGGTCACGCACGCGGGTGTCCCGCAGCGAGAGGAGTCCCCATGTGGAAGTCGATCAAGCGATTCTGGAAGTACCTCGGCGCCAAGCTCAACAGCGCCTTCAACGAGGCGGCGGATCCCAAGATCCAGCTGGAGCAGGCCATCACCGAGGCCCAGGAGCAGCACCGGCGACTGAAGGAGCAGGCGGCGAACGTCATCGCCAACCAGAAGCAGACCCAGTCCCGCCTGGACGAGGCCCTCACCCAGCTCGAGCAGCTCAACCGGAACGCGCAGCAGGCCGTCCTGATGGCCGACGAGGCCGCCAGGTCGGGTGATGCCGCCAAGGCGACCGAGTACACCGGCGCCGCAGAGGCCATCGCCAACCAGCTGATCGCCAAGGAACAGGACATCGAGGGCCTGAAGACCCTGTCGCTGCAGGCGACACAGGCCGCCGAGCAGGCGAAGGCCGCCGTCCAGCAGAACTCGCGGGTGCTGCAACAGAAGCTCGCCGAGAAGCAGCGGCTCCTGTCCCAGCTCGACCAGGCGAAGATGCAGGAGCAGATGAACTCGGCCATGGCGACGCTGAGCGAGCAGGTCGGCGACGACGTCCCGACGCTCGCCGAGGTCAAGGAGAAGATCGAGACCCGCTACGCCAAGGCGAAGGGCATGGCCGAGATCCAGGACATGTCCGTCGAGTCCAGGATGGTCGAGATCGAACAGGCTGCGGTCAACGTCGAGGCGCAGGCCCGTCTGTCGGAGATCCGCTCCAAGCTCGGGATCGGGGACGCGACCGCCCCGGCCGCCGGGACGACGGCCACGGCCACCGGGGGTGGAACGACCCCGTCCACCGGGTCGACCGGCGGCGGCGACGCGACCGCCACGCCGCCCGACGAGTCCTGAGTCGTCCGGGCCCGTCCGGGCCGTCTCACCCCGGCAGCACGACCAGGTCGTCGACGTGGACGACCTCGCCCGAACCGCCGGCCAGGTCCGAGGAGCGCTGACCGGCCATCGACCGGAGTTCGTCGGCGGCGACCGTGACGAGACCCTTGGCCACCACGCCGTCGGGTCCGACGACCTCGACCGCGTCCCCGGGCCCGAACGCCCCCTCGACGCGGACGACACCGGCGGCGAGCAGCGACCGGCCACCTCCGCCCAGGGCTCGGGCCGCACCGGCGTCGACGTGCACTCGTCCGCCGGGTGCCACGGCGAACGCGATCCACAGCTTGCGTGCCGACAGCCGGGCGCCCCTGGGCTGCACCACGGTGCCCACGCCGGCGACGCCGTCGAGGGCCTCGGCCAGCACGTCAGGCCGGTCGGCGTGGGCGATCACCGCCCGGACGCCCGCCCACGAGGCCATCTTGGCGGCCGCCAGCTTCGAGGCCATGCCGCCCGAGCCGCGAGCGGTCCCCGCACCGCCCGCGAGCCGCTCCAGGTCGTGGTCGACCTCCAGGATCTCCTCGATCAGCGACGCACGGTCGTCCAGGCGGGGGTCGGCGTCCATGAGCCCCGGCGCATCGGTCAACAACACGAGCAGGTCGCAGCCCGCGAGCTGGGCGAGCAGCGCGGCGATCCGGTCGTTGTCACCGAATCGGATCTCGTCATCGGCGGTCGCGTCGTTCTCGTTCACCACGGGGACGACGCCCAGTTCCAGGAGCCGCTCGACGGTGGACCGCGCGTGGAGGTACTGGGTGCGCACCATGAAGTCGAGCGGGGCCAGCAGCACCTGGCCCGCCACGAGCCCGTGTGCGCCGAGCGCCCCGGACCAGGTCTGCACCAGTTGCGCCTGCCCGACCGCCGACACGGCCTGCAACGTGCGGGCGTCGCGGGGGCGCTCCGCCGGGGCGATGCCGAGCGCCGGGAGACCCGCGGCCACGGCCCCCGAGGTCACGACGAGCACCTCGTGGCCCCGTCCCCTCGCCAGAGCCACCTCGGTGGCGACCTTGGCGATGGCGTGCTCGTCGATCCGACCCGACTCGTCGGTCAGGCTGGACGTCCCGATCTTCACGACCACCCTCACGACCCCGGCTCCTCGCTGGTCCGCCGGCGGGGGGTCGCCTCGTCGAAGGGCTGCAGGTCCAGCTGGTCGGCCGACTCGTAGGTGAAGCTGAACGAGCCGATGTGGACCACGGCGCCGTCACGGGCCCCGGCCCGGGCCAGGGCCCGGTCGACGCCCAGTCGGTCGAGCCGACGACGCGCCTCGTCCAGGGCGTCGGGGTCCTCCAGGGTGGACAGCCCGACCGCCCGCAGCGCCGCCCGACCCAGCACCTCGAAGCTGGCGTCGTCGTGGCGCACGATCCGGACACCCTCGGGAACCGGGCGGAGCGTGACGAACCCGTCCGGCTCACCCTCGTCCCCACGGGCCTCCTCCACGAGTCGTCGGAGCGACCCGAGGAGTCCGTCCACGCCGGCGCCCGTGACCGCCGAGACCGTGGGGCCGCCGCGCCAGTCGGCCAACGCCCCGGGCTCCGCCAGGTCGGCCCGTGACCCGACGACGAGACGTGGCCGGTCGAGCAGCTCCGGTTCGTAGCGGGTGAGCTCGTCGAGCAGGACCTGCTCCTGTTCCCCCGGTCCGAGCCCGGCGAGGGGCGACAGGTCGCAGAGCACGAGCAGCACGCGGGCCCGCTCGACGTGGCGCAGGAATCGGTGGCCCAGGCCCCGACCCTCGGCGGCGCCCTCGATCAGGCCGGGGATGTCCGCGACCACCATCTCGAAGGTGTCCGACCCTGAACCCATCCGCACCACACCCAGCTGCGGCTCCAGCGTCGTGAAGGGGTAGTCGCCGATCCTGGGGCGGGCTGCGGAGATCCTGGAGATCAGCGTCGACTTGCCGACGTTGGGGAACCCGATGATGGCCACGTCCGCGAGCAGCTTCAGTTCCAGCCAGATCCAGCGTTCCTCGCCCTCCTCGCCCTGCTCGGCGAACGACGGTGCGCGCCGCCGGTTGGACAGGAACCGGGCGTTGCCCTTCCCGCCCACACCGCCCGAGGCCGCCAACCAGCGGTCACCCGGGCCGACCAGGTCCGCCAGCACCCGGCCGTCACGATCCTTCACCTGGGTGCCGACGGGGACCGCGACCTCCAGGTCACGCCCCCGGGCGCCGTGTCGCCGCCGACCTGAGCCGTGGGCGCCCGAGGTCGCCCGGCGGTGGGGGTGGTCACGGAACGCGAGCAGCGAGGCGACGTTGCGGTCGGCGACGAGCCACACATCTCCGCCGGCACCGCCGTCACCTCCGTCGGGTCCCCCCATGGGGGTGTGCGACTCCCGACGGAACGACACGCACCCGGCACCGCCGTTGCCGCCGCGCACGTTGAGGGCGCACTCGTCGACGAAGTTCGACACCCGAGCACACTAGAGGGCCCGGGACCGCGGCCCGCGGTGGGTTCGGCCCGCCTGTCACCCCCCGCACCTACCATGACCGGCGTGTCCGACACCTCCCGTCCTGGCTCGGCCGCTGGCGCGGCCGTTGGCTCGGCCGCCGCCGGGACCGACGCCAACGAACTCACGGAGCGGGCCGCCGGTTGGGCGGCCACCATGACGGGGCACCGCTTGGACGCAGTGACCGAACGACCGGTGCAACTGGCACACGCGGACAGCACGGCCTCACTCGGCGCCGTGCCCGGCGGCGGACGGGGCGAGCGCGAGCGCCGCGAGGAGCAGGAGGACGCCACCCTGGCGCCCGGAGCGACCCGGTCGCACGGCGCCGGGGACCGGGTCCTGTCGGAGGAGCCCGATCCCGAACGCACCTGCTTCGAGCGGGACCGGGACCGGATCCTGCACAGCACGGCCTTCCGCCGGCTGGCCGGCAAGACCCAGGTCTTCGTCCTGCCGGAGGACCACCAGCGGACCCGGCTCACCCACGCACTCGAGGTGGCTCAGGTGGCCGTGGCGATCGCCCGGGCGGTCGGCGCCAACGTCGCGCTCACCGCGGCGATCGCACTCGGCCACGACTGCGGGCACGGACCGGGTGGCCACGCGTCCGAGGACGCCTTCAGCCCCTACGTGCCCGGGGGCTACGACCACGCAACCTGGGGTGCGGACGTGGTCCTGGAACCGCTCAACCTGTGCGTCCAGACGCTGGATGGCATCCGCAACCACTCGTGGTCACGGCCGTCGCCCGGCACTCCCGAGGGTGAGATCGTCTCCTGGGCGGACCGGATCGCGTACGTCTGCCACGACTTCGAGGACGCCGTCCACGTCGGCATCACGCAACCCGACCTGCTCCCCCCTCTGGTCCGCCGCCACTGCGGTGAACGCCGCAGCCGTCAGCTCCATGCGTTCATCGACGCCGTGGTCGCGACGATCAGGACCACCGGCCGCGTCGGGATGGACGAGACGACCGCCACGGCACTCGCCGAGTTCCGCCGGTTCAACTACGACCACATCTACATGCGGCCGGCCTCACTCCAGCAGTCCGCCGCCGTGATCCGGGTCCTGCGCGCCCTCGTCGAGCACCACGCGGCACACCCTGGAACGCTCCCGCTCGCGGCCGGAGGGGAACCACCGGACCCGGACACCCCCGAGGCGCTCCGGGAGGCCGTCACCTGGGTCGGTGGGATGACCGACCGATTCGCGTTCGCCCGGGCCGTGGACGTCCTGGGCTGGGACCGGCGGGACCTGCCCGCCGGGATCGGGTGAGCTCAGCCCTCGACGGGCAGGACGCTCACGACCTTCCGGTTCCGGCGGGAACCGAACTTCACGGTGCCATCGGCGAGCGCGAACAACGTGTCGTCGCCACCGCGACCGACGTTGTCGCCCGGGTGGATCCGGGTGCCGCGCTGGCGAACGATGATCGAACCGGCGGTCACGGTCGTGCCGTCGTAGACCTTGACGCCGAGCCGCTTGCTCTGCGAGTCACGACCGTTCCTGGTCGAGCCGCCACCCTTGGTCTTCGACATGGGAGCCTCCTGCGTCCTGTGACCCGGCCAGGGCCGGGTGAGAGCTGTCGGGGCCGCTCAGCCCCGTGAGATCGACGTGATCTCGACGGTCGAGTACGTCTGACGGTGACCCCACCGCCGCCGGACCCGCGCCTTCGCCTTGTAGTCGAAGGCCTCGATCTTGCGACCCCGTCCCTCGTCCACCACGGTGGCCGACACCGAGGCGCCACTCAGTTCATCCGGGGTGGCCAGCACCGTCTGGCCGTCCACCACGAGCACGGGTGTGAGCTCGACCGTCGAGCCCGGCTCACCGACACGCTCGACGCGCAACCGTTGGCCCTGCTCGACGCGGTACTGCTTCCCGCCGGTCCTCACCACTGCGTACATACGATCGAAGATCCTACCGGTCCTGGCGAACCCGACGCACATCGGGTCCACCAGGATCGGCAGCCTCAGCCCAGCAGGTCCTCTGGAACCACCAGGCCGCGGCCCTCGCAGTGCTCGCAGCGCTGCGACACCGACTCGAGCAGGCCCTCACCGATCCGCTTCCGGGTCATCTCGACCAGGCCCAGCTCGGAGATGTTGAACACCTGGGTGCGGGTCTTGTCCCGGGACAGCGCAGCCCGGAACGCCTTCACCACCCGGTCGCGGTTCTCCTTGATCTCCATGTCGACGAAGTCGATCACGATGATCCCGCCGATGTCGCGGAGCCGGAGCTGGCGGGCGATCTCCTCGGCGGCCTCCAGGTTGTTGTGGAGCACGGTCTCCTCGAGGCTCGAGGAGCCCACGTTCCGACCGGTGTTGACGTCGATGACGGTCAGGGCCTCGGTGCGTTCGATGACCAACGACCCACCCGATGGCAACCAGACCATCCGGTCCAGGGCCTTGGCGAGCTGCTCGGTGACGTGGAACCGGTCGAACAACGACAGCGGCTCCGCGGTCGGGTCGAAGTACTCGACCCGGTCGACCAGCTCGGGGGCGACGGCGGCGACGTAGTCGCGGAGCTCCTCGTAGAGGGCCCGGTCGTCGACCACCACCGTCCGGTACTCGGCGTTGAACTCCTCGCGGATGATCCGCATGGCCAACTCCGGTTCCCGGTAGACCAGTCCGGGGGACTGCTGGGCGGCGACCAGCTCGGCGATCCGGTTCCACTGTCCGACGAGCCGGGCGACGTCGCGCTCGATCTCCTCGGCGGTGACGTTCTCGGCCGCCGTGCGCACGATGATCCCGTGGCCCTCAGGGCGGACCCGGTCGAGGATCTGCCGGAGCCGCTTGCGTTCGCCGTCCGGGAGTCGCTTGGAGATCCCGTAGGTCGTGGAGTTGGGAACCAGGACCACGAAGCGACCCGGCAGCGACACCTCCTGGGTCAGGCGGGCCCCCTTGTGGGCGATCGGGTTCTTGGTCACCTGGCAGGTGATCAGCTGTCGCGGCCGGAGCACGTCCTCGATCCGGGGTTGGACGCCGGGTTGCTCGACGTCGTCGGGGTCGTACTGGACGTCGCTGCGGTACAACACGGCGCTCTTGGGGGTGGCGATGTCGACGAAGGCCGCCTCCATCCCCGGCAACACGTTCTCGACCTTGCCCACGTAGATGTTCCCGTGGATCTGGAACACGTCGTCGGCCGGGCGGGACACGTAGTGCTCGATCAGTGAGCGGCCCTCCAGGATGGCGATGTGGGTGGCCTCGCCGGCCACGTGGACGTACATCTGGAACCGGCCGACCGCACGGCCCTTCCGTTGGCGGCCGCGTCGACGCTCGAGGGTCTCCTCGTCGAGTTCGACCGGTGGCTCGTCGGTGACGGTCCCCTCGACGGGGGTCGGACGAGGCTGTCCGCCGCCCCGGTTGCGCTGTCGGCCACCCGAGCCGTTCCGCGGCTGGCCACCCTGGTTGCCCTGACGGCCCTGGCCGCCCTGGTTGCCCTGGTTGCCCTGGCCGCCCTGGTTCCCACCGCCGCCTCCGCTGCGACGGCGACGACGTCGGCGACGACCGGTTCCCGGCGCCCCCTCCCCGGCGGGACGGTCGCCGCCAGGTTCACCCGAGCGGCCGCCGGGCGAGGCCGGCGGGCGGGGTGGCGCCGGGCGGCTGTCGCCGATCTTCGGCTTCGCCGACTCCCCGGGTGGGGTGTTCGAACGAGGTGGGTTCCCCGACGGCTGCGGGGAGTTGGACGTCGAGTCCGACATGGGGCGTTCCCTTCACGACGCACGCTCCTGGGCGTGCGGCGACGGCGGGCCGAGCGAGACGGGCTCGCGGCGGGTGCCGTCGACGTTGATCCACTGGTGACGACGGAGCACGCGGACGTCGGCGACGTCGGGGAGCGGACCCGTCGGGTCCAACGCGGCGTAGAACTCCGCCGGTCGAACGCTGCGAGGCTTGGTGCCCAGGTCGGCCACGAGCCGGGCTCCCTCAGCGGTCCGCTCGGCGACGAGGTCGCCGAGCAGGGGCCGCAGGTCCTCGCGTACCTGCTTGCCCTTCCGGACCAGATCGAGCGGGATCGAATCGGCCGACCCCAGCCGTTCCACGGCGGCGGCGAGCACACCGGGAGCCACCCCCGGGATGTCGAGCTGCCAGGTGCACCACGAGACGGCGTCCTGCAACGACGGCGTCCCGGCCGGAATCGTCGTCGCGGCCCCGACCTCGAGCCCGTCCGGCAGGCACGCCGACAACGACTCCGGGAGCTCCGCCACGTCCCAGTCGCCCACTCCGTCGACCAGGTCGACGTCCAGGTACTCAGCGATCGACTCGAACCCCGTCGACAGCGCGAGTCCGAAGTGGAGCCGCGCCCGGGGGCTGAACCCCTGGCTGTAGGCCACCGGCAGCCCAGCCCGGCGCACGGCCCGCTCCAGCACCCGTGCCACGTCCCGGTGCGACAGGAACCGGACCTTGCCCAGCTTGGAGTAGCGCAGGCGGACCCGGGTCACGATCCACCCCGGACGCCGAGCTGGACAGGAACCGCCCCCCGGTCCCACGCCAGGCCCTGACCCGTGCCCTGGGACCCGCCGGCGGGCGGGGTCGCAGAGGCCACGACGTGCTCGATGCCGTAACCGGTGCAGGCGCCGCAGTCGTAGCACGGCGTCCACCGGCAGTCCGGAAGGCCGACCTCGGCCAACGCGTCGCGCCAGTCCTGCCACAGGAAGTCCTGGTGGAGCCCGGCCGACAGGTGCGCCCAGGGCAGGACCTCGTCCTCGGTCCGGTGCCGGTGCACGTAGTCGTCCATGGAGAGGCCGTGCTCGGCCATCGCCCCGGCCCACAGGTCCAGGTCGAAGCACTCCGACCACTCCTGGAAGGTCCCGCCCCGCCGCCAGACCGACTCGATCACCGGACCCAGTCGCCGATCGCCCCGGCTCAACAGGCCCTCGACCTGCGTCGCAGCCGGGTCGTGCCACTTCATCTGGGCGCCGCGCACCGAACGGAACTCATCACGGAGCAGCCCGATCTTCCGACCGAGCTCGGCCACGGTGTTCTGGCCGAACCACTGGAACGGCGTGAACGGCTTCGGAACGAACCCGCCCACCGACACCGTCACGCCGGGTGAGCGCAGGTGCGGCCGACCGACCTCCACGCAGTTCCGGGCCAGCTCGGCGATGCCGAGCGTGTCCTGGTCGGTCTCGGTCGGCAACCCCGTCAGGAAGTAGAGCTTCACCCGCCGCCAACCCTGGGAGTAGGCGGCCTCGACCGCTCCGTACAGGTCGTCGTCGGTGATGAGCTTGTTGATGACCTGGCGCATCCGCCAGGTGCCCGCCTCGGGGGCGAAGGTCAACCCGCTCCGACGTCCCTGCTGGAGTTCGGCGGCGATGCCGACACCGAACGCGTCGACCCGCAGCGAGGGCAACGAGACCGACACCGGACCGCACAGGTCGCCGGCATCCCCTGCCGCCCCGGAACCACTGCGACCCGCCAGGTCGCCGGCGTCCTGTTGGCGACCCGCCAGGTCGCCGATGACCCCAGCGATGCCGGAGAAGTCGGCGGTCGACAACGAGGTCAGCGCGACCTCGTCGTAGCCGGTCCGGCGGAGGCCCTCCCGGACCATCGTCCGGACCTGGTCGGCCGGACGCTCGCGCACCGGACGGGTGATCATCCCGGCCTGGCAGAACCGGCAACCCCGCGTGCACCCCCGGAACACCTCGACGTTCAGGCGGTCGTGCACCACCTCGGTCAGCGGAACCAGCTGGGACTGGGGGTAGGGCCACTCCCCCAGGTCGGCGATCGTCCGCTTCTCGACCACCTCGGGCACACCCGGCCACCGCGGCTCGATGGCCCGGATCCGCGGTCCGTCGTAGGACACCTCGTAGGCCGCCGGGACGTACACGCCGGGAACCCGGGCGAGTGCCTCCAGGACACTGCGCCGGTCGGGCCGCCCGGCCGCCTTCCAGTCGAGCACCACGTCGGTGATCTCGCTGACGACCTCCTCGCCGTCACCCAGGACGACCAGGTCCACGAAGTCGGCGACCGGCTCGGGGTTGTAGGTGCAGTGCCCGCCGACGCACACGAGCGGATGGTCCGCTCGCCGCTCGGCGGCCCGGACGGGTACGCCCGCCAGGTCGATCAGGTTGACCAGGTTGGTGTAGGTCAACTCGGCCGACAGGTTGAAGCCGATCAGGTCGAACGCCCCGGCCGGACGGTGGCCGTCGACGCTGAACAGCGGCACACCGTTCGCCCGCAGTTCGGCCTCGAGGTCCACCCACGGCGCGTACGCCCGCTCGGCGACGCCGTGCGGATGTTCGGCGACGATCTCGGCCAGGATCTGCAGCCCTTGGTTGGGCAGGCCGATCTCGTAGGTGTCGGGGTAGGTGAACAACCACGAGACGGGGCCTCCGGGGGCGTCGGAGGACCAGTCGGGCCGAACGGCGCCGTCCTCGCCTCCGATGTAGCGGGCGGGCTTCTCGACCCTCGACAGCAGCGGTTCGAGCCGGTCCCACAACGACCCGGGCGGGCTGGACACAGCGGACCTCGCGGCGGCCATCGGGGCGGACATGGTGGAGAGAGTCTACCGGAGGGGCGCCGGTGGCACGGAACCGGCCCGGGCGCTCAGCTGAACCGGTGCATGTGGACCGACTGCACCAGTCCCACCGCCAGGAAGGACACCACGAGCGAGGAACCGCCGTAGGAGACGAACGGCAGGGGGATCCCGGTCACCGGCATGATCCCGAGCGCCATGCCGATGTTCTCGAAGACGTGGAACAGGAACATGCACATGACCCCGACACAGATCAGGGTCCCGAGCGGGTCGGCGGCCAGCTGGGCCGCCCGCCAGCAGCGCCAGATGATCACGCCCAGCAGGGCGACGAGCAGGCTCGAGCCGACGAAACCGAACTCCTCGCCGACGACGGTGAAGATGAAGTCCGTCTGCTGCTCCGGGACGTAGCCACCCCGCGTCTGGGGACCGTTGGTGAGCCCGTAGCCGGTGAGCCCGCCCGATCCGATCGCCTTCTGGGCCTGGTCGACGTTGTAGGACTGGCCGTCGGGGGACACGAACGACGTCAGGCGCTCGGTCTGGTAGTCATCGAGGGCCCCCGAGTTCAGGATCACCAGGATCGCGACGAACCCGAGGCTGACCAGCACTGCCAGGTGCTTCATCCGGACCCCCGCCACGACCAGCATGCCGATGCCCAGCACGATGAACACGAGCGCGGACCCCAGGTCGGGCTGCAGCAGCGTCAGTCCCACCGGCACGGCCAACAGGGTGAGCGCGGCACCCAGGCGCCACAGGTCCACGCGGTCGACCGACCCCAGGTAGGCCGCGATCGCCAGGATCGTGGCGAGCTTGGCGAACTCGGCCGGCTGCAGCGCGATCGGCCCGAGGCGGTACCACCCGCTCGTCCCGTTCACCACGGTGCCGAGCGGCGTGAGAACGCCGAGGAGCAGGACCACCCCGACCGCGTAGAGCGCCTGCCACCAGTCGGCCACGCGCCGGTAGTCGACGAGTGCCAGGCCGGCTGCCGCCGCCAGGCCGACCACGGCGAACGCGACCTGGCGGACCACGAAGCCGTTGCCGTCACCGAAGCGCCGGGTGGCGCTGTAGACGAGGAGGAGTCCGATCACGAGCACGGCGCCGACGGCGCCGGCGAGCACGACGTCGACGTGGCGACGTGGGTCACCCAGGTTCCGGGACCGGAAGCCGCTCGGTGCAGCGGCCGACTCGAGCATCAGCCCGGCCCCCCGGAACCGACGTCACCCAGGCTGGCGCGGGCGGCCTGGGCCTCGGCCTCCCGGCACTGCCCGGCCGCCGCCACGGGGCAGGCCGCCGGCAGGGTGCCGTCGCTGGCCGGCGCCAGGATCCGGAAGGCGAGCGGCGCCGCGACGTCGCCACCGAATCCCGCCTCGGGGATCACGACCGACACCACGTACTCGGGTTGGACGCCGGCCGCGACGGGTCCCCACCCGGCGAACAGCGCCGAGTCGGCCTTCCCGGCCACCTGGGCCGTCCCGGTCTTGCCGCCCATCGCCCAAGCGGTGGGTGAGGCCTCCCAGGAGCCGTTCGCCGTCCCGTCCGGATCCTGGGTCACGCCGAGCAACCCGGCGAGCAGCTTCAGGTAGAAGTCCTCGGGCAGCTCGACCCGGCCGGTCTCCTCGGGTTCGACGGTACGGACGACCTCGTAGTTGCCCGCCTGTCCGGGTGGCTCCGCCGGGTCCAACGGCCGGGTCACCTTGGAGATCACCTGGGGGCGGTAGCGAACACCACCGGTGGCGATCGTCGCGTAGACCTCGGCGAGCTGCAGGGGGGTGACCAGCACGTCGCCCTGCCCGATCGAGGTGATCACGTTGTCTCCGGTGAACCAGTCACCGGTCAGGTACACCTCGGGGTTGGACTCGTAGGCGGCCCGTCGGTTGGCCGGCGTGGGCATGCGTCCGGGACTCTCCCCGGGCAGCGCGATGCCGGTCTCGACGCCCAGGCCGAAGTCGGTCGCCGCGTCCTGGATGGGCGTGTCGCCCAGCCGGACGCGGTCGTTCCACAGGAGCTCCGCGAGTCGGTAGTAGTAGACGTCGGAGGACACCGACATCGAGCGAGCGAAATCGACCTCGCCGAGCTTCTTCCGGCCGGCGTTCTGGAACGTGCAGCCGGCACCCTCGCAGTCGGTCAGCGTGTAGGTGCCGGCGTCGACGATCTCCTCGTTGCCGGGCCCGATGATTCCTGCCCTCCAGCCGGCGAGCGCCGTGATCGGCTTGAACGTGGAGCCGGGGGCGTAGGTGCCCTGCAGGGCCCAGTTGTAGAGCGGCCGCCCGTTGTTGGGGTCGTTGAGCTGGCCCCAGAGGTCCGAGGAGATCCCGTTGACCAGGATCGACGGGTTGTACGAGGGGTACGACGCCATCGCCAGCACCTGGCCGGTGCCCGGCTGGATGATCACCACCGACCCCTGCGGGGCGTTCAGGGTTCCCTCGCCGCTCTCACGGCCCCGGAGGGACCGGATCTTGGCCGCCAGCAGCCGCTCGGCGTGGGCCTGCAGGTCCAGGTCGATCGAGAGCCACACGTCGTCGCCGGGAACGGCCTCGGTCCGGTCGATCTCACCCAGGACCTCGCCCCGGGCGTTGACCTCGATGGTCCGCCTGCCGGGGATGGCCCGCAACGTCGACTCCTCGGCGGACTCGACACCGCCCTTCCCGTAGCTGTCGCCCGGCTGGTACTCCTTGACCGGCGCGTCCCCCGGGGGCGGGTCCGCGCCGTCGCCTGCGACCCGGGCGAGTTCGTCCTCGTTGATCTCGCCCACGTAGCCGATGAGCTGGGCCGCCACGGACCCGTACGGGTAGGAGCGGACGGTCCGACGCTCGACGACCACACCCGGGAACCGGTCGGCGCGTTCGGCCAGGAACAACTCGACGTCCTCGGGCACCTCCTCGGCGATGGGGACGTACTCCTGGGGCGAGTACCGCTGGTCCTCGTAACGCCGTTCGACGGTGCCGAGCTTCGTGGGCACGCCGAGGCCCGTGAGGGTGTCGGCCAGGTCGGCGAACACCTCCTGTCGGCGCTCCTCACCGATCTTGCGAAGCGGTTCGCGGTCCAGCGCCACGACGATCGTGGTGCGGTTGTCGACGATCACCCTGCCGTTGCGGTCCAGGATGCGGCCCCGGGGGCCCTCCTCGTGGACCACGCGGAGTCGGTTGGACTCCGAGGCCGCCTCGAAGCGCTGCCGGTCGATGCCCTGCAGGAACCAGAGCCGGACGAACAACGCGGCGAACAGGCACAGCGCCACGATCCCGATGGCACTCAGCCGCACCTGGGTGGAGTTCGTGTCCATGGGGTTCCGGTCGGGGCTCGCTCTGGGCTGGATCGGTGCTGGATCGGTGTTGGATCGGGGCTGGACGGCGCAGCGGCCCGGTGGCCGGGTCAGCGGATCCTGACCGCGGAGCGGTCGTCACCCGCCCACCGGCAGACCGCCAACGCCGGGACGCAGAGCACCGCGTTGACGACCGAGACGATACCGATGATCGCCGGCAGGTTCGGGTCAGCGAGCGTCCCGGCCCCGAGCAGGTGGGCGAGGGCGGCGTACAGCGCCGTCCCGGCGGCGCTGAGACCGGCCGTGGCGGCCACCCAGACGGTGGTCGAGGGCCGCACCACGGTGTCGCCCGCCACACCCGAGGCGTACCCGACCAGCGTGGAGGCCAGGGTGGCCACGCCGAAGCGGGTGTGGAGGAACAGGTCGGCCACGACCCCGGCGGCGAAGCCGACCACGGCCCCGGTCCCGGGTCCGCCGCTCAGGCCGGCCACGACCGTCACCAGGAGCAGCAGGTCCGGGTGCACGCCCAGGATGGACAGGTCGTCGGCCAGGGCGACCTGGAGGACGCTCACCACGGTCAGGACCAGGGCCCAGCGGACGACCGGCGACTCCAGGCTCACGTGGGGGGCTCCCACTCGAGCACCTGGACCACGTCGAGCTGGGTGAGCTCCGCCGAGAGCGTCACCTCGAGCCGTTGCTCCCGGGTGGTCGGGCTCGGGTCGATCCGGCTGACGACGCCCACCGGGACGTCGGGAGGCATGATCGACGTGCTCAGCCCCGAGGTGAGCACGGCCTCACCGGTCCGCACCGGGTCCTCCAGGTCGATGCCCCGGTCCACGATGAACGTGCCCCGGGCCCCGGCACCCCGTCCGACACCCAGGTCCTGGGACGACGCGAGCCGGACGCCGATCACGAACGCCGGGTCCGTCGCCAGCTGGACGACCGAGGTGTTCGAGCCGACCCGTTCGAGGCGGCCGACCAGGCCCGAACGCGTGACGACCGGCATGCCCTCGGCGAGCCCGCTCGAGCTGCCCTTGTCGATCTCGACGCGGTAGTCGGCGAAGTTCGAGTACGCGCCCGACGACACGCGGGCGACCTGCGTCGGGATGCCCTCCACGAAACCGAGTTCGAGCTGTTCGTTGAGCCGACGGAGCTGCTCCCGTGCGCTCTGCTCGAGCGCCTGGTCCGACTCCAGCTCACCGATCCGGTCGCGGAGCGTCTGGTTCTCGGCGACCAGGTCGTCGTATCCGGTCACGCCGTTCCACGCGTTGCGGAACGGAGACGTCACGGCGTCGATCGCCCCGTCGAAGGGCGAGGCGGTGTCGGACGCGACGGACCGGGCGGAGTCGAACACCGGGAACCCGCCGGCGTCGAGCGCGATCAACGTGACCGCCACGAGGGAGAGGACGACCAGGAGGTACCTGGACCGGCGTCGGGTCGCGACCGGACGCACGGGGTCAGTCGCGAGTGGACGAGAAGAGGATGCCGCGCAGGGCGTCGAACTCCTCGAGCGCCTGACCCGAGCCGAGGGCGACCGCCTCGAGCGGCCGGGGGGCGATCCTGATGGGCATGCCGGTCTCGTTGGCCAGCCGGTTGGCGAACCCCTTGAGCAGGGCGCCACCCCCGGCCAGAACGATCCCGCGCTCCATGACGTCGGCCGCCAGTTCCGGTGGGGTCTTGTCGAGGGTCACCTTCACCGCGTCGATGATCGACGACAGCGGCTCCTCGATGGCCTCCCGGATCTCGTAGGTCGAGGTGACGATGGTCTTCGGCAGCCCCGTGACCAGGTCCCGCCCGCGGATCTCGGCCTGCAGTTCCTGTTCGAGCGGCCAGGCCGATCCGAGTTCCATCTTCACGACCTCGGCGGTGCGTTCGCCGAGCGCCAGGGAGTACTCCTTCTTGATGTACTGGATGATCGCCTCGTCGAGTTCGTCGCCACCGACGCGCTCGGACTGGCTGGTGACCACGCCGCCGAGCGAGATCATCGCCACCTCGGTGGTCCCACCACCGATGTCGACGATCATGTTCCCGGTCGGTTCCTGGACGGGCAGGCCGGCGCCGATCGCCGCGGCCATCGGCTCCTCGATGATGTGCGCGGGCTTGCGGGCGCCGGCGAACTCCGCCGCGTCCTGGACCGCCCGCTGCTCCACTCCGGTGACGCCCGAGGGCACGCAGATGATCATGCGCGGCTTGGAGAACCGGCTGTTGTGGACCCGCTGGATGAAGTAGCGGAGCATGACCTCGCAGACCTCGAAGTCCGAGATCACGCCGTCCTTCAGGGGGCGGATCGCCCGGATGTGGGCGGGGGTCTTGCCGATCATGCGCTTGGCCTCGGTCCCCACCGCCACGGCCCGGCCGTCCTGTTCCCGGACGGCGACGACGGACGGTTCGCACAGGACGATGCCCTCGCCCCGGACGTAGACCAGCGTGTTCGCCGTGCCCAGATCGACGGCCATGTCACGTCCCAGGAGGCCGCTGTTCATCCGGGATGTGGGGAGACGAGCCATCACGATGCCTTCACGCTACCCGCCTCCACGGGCGGGGATCGGTCGGATCCGGGCCCTGTGGATCGCCCGGATCCCGGCCCCGACGCACCTGTGCGCCGGAACGGGACGACATCATGACATCTTCGCAACACAATCGTAAAGAACGCCCGCCGTCGGCCCGGGTCGGCCGACGGGGTGGGGACCGACCCGGCCGGGTGCCTGTTGACGTTTCGCCCCGGGCGGTGGAGCGGACCTACCGTGTCGCCCGTGAACCGGACCTTCATCATGTGCAAGCCCGACGCCGTCGAACGCGGCCTCGTCGGCGAGATCGTCAGCCGCATCGAACGCAAGGGGCTTCGGATCGTGGCGATGGAGCTCCGCGACGTCCCCGCCGAGCTCGCCGAGGAGCACTACGCCGAGCACGCCGACAAGCCGTTCTTCGGGGAGCTCGTGGCGTTCCTCACCCGTTCGCCGGTGGTGGCGATGGCGGTGGAGGGCCCCGCCGAGAACACCTGGCACGTGATGCGCACCCTGGTGGGCGCGACGAAGGTCGACGACGCCCAACCCGGCAGCATCCGCGGGGACCTGGCCACCACCACCAACGAGAACCTGGTCCACGGCTCCGACTCCACCGAGTCCGCCCGGCGGGAACTCGACCTGTGGTTCCCCGGTCGGGGCCTCGCCGACTGACCAGCGCCGGAGCGACCCCCGAACTCGTTCAGTCCCGACCGAACGCCGACCGCGCCTCGGCCAGCAGGCGGAACGAGCCGGCGACGACGACCAGGTCCTCGTCGAGTGCGATCGAGCGCACCCGGTCGATGCCACCCGAGACCGAGGCCGCGGTCTCGACCGCCACTCCGGTCGACCGCCACGCCCGGGCCAGTGACTCCGGGTCGCCCGCCCGCGGTCCCTCGCCGACCGGCACGCACACCACCAGGTCCGGCCGCAGGTCGACCGCGGCGTCGACGAGGCGTTGGGGATCGCGCCCGGCGAGCGCGCCCAGCACCAGGTACCGGCTCCCCACGACGGTGAACTCCTCCTCGACCGTCGCGGCGAGGGCCCGGAGCGCGTCGGGGTTGTGGGCGCCGTCGAGCACGACGAGCGGCTGGTGGCGCACCACCTCACAGCGGCCCGGGACGGCGACCGTGGCGAACGCCTCCCGCACCGCGTCGGGGTCGAGCGCCCGGTCGAAGAAGGCCTCCACCGCCGCCACGGACACCGCTGCGTTCGCCGCCTGGTGGGCGCCGTGCAGCGGCAGGAGGACCTCGGGGTACTCCCCCAGCACTCCCTCCAGGTCGACCACCCGACCGCCGATGGCGACGTGCTCCGCACCCACCCCGAAGTCACGGCCGGCGCACCACATCCGCTCGGGGCCCTCGGCCTCGAAGACCGGCCACAGGTCAGGGGCGACGCCGCCCAGGACCGCCGTGCCGTCGGGCCGCAGGATCCCCGCCTTCTCGCTCGCCACGGCGAGCTCCCAGCCGGGGGCGAAGTCGGTGTGGTCCCCGCCGATGGAGGTCACCACCGAGACCGCCCCGTCCACGACGTTCGTCGCGTCGTAGCGCCCCAGGAGTCCGACCTCGACGACCGCCACGTCGACCGGGGCCTCGGCGAAGTGGCGCAGCGACGCGGCGACCATGATCTCGAACCAGGTCGGGCGGGTCGTGAGCAGCGGTTCGACCCGGCGCACGCCGTCGAGCGCCTCGGCGAGTTCGTCGTCGTCGATCGGCCGGCCATTGCGGCGGATCCGCTCGGCGAGTCGCTCGACGTGCGGGCTCGTGGCGGTGCCCACGGTCAGGCCGTGGGCCATGAGCAGTGCCGTCACCATCGTCGCGACCGAACCCTTGCCGTTGGTACCGGTGATGTGGATCACCGGTTGCGCCCCCTGGGGGTCGCCGAGCACGTGGAGCAGTTCCCTGACCGGGTCCAGGCTCAGCCCGTCGATCCGGCCTGCGGCGACTCCCAGCGAGCCGGTCTCGTGGTCCAGGTGCCCGTCGAGCCAGTCGAGGACCTCGACGAGGCTGGTCACGCCGCGCTGGTCAGGAGGCGGCGCGGCGCGAGCGCGACGCCTTCGGGGCGTCGCGGAGCACCAGCGTTGGTTCCGCTCGCTCGGTCACGACGCGCTCGTCGATCTGCACGGTCGCCACGTCGTCACGCGACGGCAGCTCGTACATCACGCCGAGCAGGACCTCCTCGAGGATCGCCCGGAGGCCGCGGGCTCCGGTTCCCCGGGCGAGGGCCTGGTCGGCCACGGCCGCGAGCGCGTCGTCGGTGAACTCGAGCTCGACGTCCTCGAGCTCGAAGAACTTGCGGTACTGCTTCACCAGGGCGTTGCGTGGCTCGACCAGGATCTGGATCAGCGCCGCCCGGTCCAGGTTGTCGACGACGCCGAGCACCGGGAGCCGGCCCACGAACTCCGGGATGAGCCCGAACTTCAACAGATCCTCGGGCAGCACGCCGCCGAGGAGCTCGCTCTCGGAACGCTCCTCCACCCCACGGATCTCGGCGCCGAACCCGACGC
>CAIYGQ010000022.1 GCA_903925745.1 uncultured Actinomycetes bacterium
CGTCCCACAGGTCCGGACGCCCCAGCTCCGTCTCGAGCTGGGGTCGGCGGGACCGCAGCACCTCGACGCGCAGGTACCCCGCGGCCTCGTCCAGTCGGGTGCGGAGCGCGGCGATGCGCGGCGTGAAGTCCTGCACGGCGACTCCCGTCAGGCCCCGTGGCAGTGCTTGAACTTCTTGCCACTTCCGCACGGGCAGGGCGCGTTGCGCGGCGTCTTCTCCCAGTCGGTCTTGACCACCGGCTGCTGCGGGGCATCATCGGCAGCGACCGCGGCCTGCTCGTGGGCCACCTCGGCGGCGGCGACCGGGGGCACGGCCCCGGCGCCGGGAGCGTCACTGTCGGGGGCGGGGGAGGTGAGCTTCGTGCCCGGGGCGATCGGCGTCTGCTGCGACTGGTTCTGCACCAGTTGCACGTGCATGACGTACTGGACGTACTCGCGGTCGATCGTCTCCATGAGCTGACCGAACATGTCGTAGCCCTCCCGCTGCCACTCCGACAGCGGGTCCTTCTGGCCGAGCGCCCGCAGGTTGATGCCCTCCTGCAGGTAGTCCATCTCCTTGAGGTGGTCACGCCAGCGGGCGTCGATGATGCGCAGCATCACCTGCCGCTCGACGTCCCGCATGACCTCGGGCGTCAGCTCGGCCTCCCGCTCGTCGTAGTGGCGGACGGCATCGGCGGTCAGGACCTCGTAGAGCTCGTCGGTGGAGGTCGTGGCGGCGACGTCCTCGATCGTCACCGTGCAGGGCCAGTAGGTGGCGGCGTCCGCGAGCAGCGCCTCCACGTCCCACTCCTCGGAGTAGTCCGACGAGCAGTGGGTCCGCACGAGTCCGTCCACGGACTCGGCGAGGGCCTCGAGGGTCTCGGCCCGCAGGTCGGCGCCCTCGAGCACCTCATCGCGGCGGGCGTAGATCACCTTCCGCTGCTCGTTCATGACCTCGTCGTACTTGAGCACGTTCTTGCGGATCTCCGCGTTGCGCGCCTCCACGGTCGTCTGGGCCTTCTCGATCGCCCGGGTGACCATCTTCGCCTCGATCGGAACGTCGTCGTCCCAGCCCTTGCCCATCACCCACTCGATCGCGCCCGTGGCGAAGAACCGCATCAGGTCGTCCTCGAGCGACAGGTAGAAGCGGCTCGTGCCCGGGTCGCCCTGGCGGCCGGACCGGCCCCGGAGCTGGTTGTCGATGCGGCGGCTCTCGTGACGCTCGGTGCCGAGCACGTAGAGGCCACCGAGCTCCCGGACCTGCTCGCCCTCCGCCTCACACTCCTCGCCGTACTTGGCGAGGAGCTCCTCGTAGCGGGACGCGCCCTCCTCGGTGTCCGGATCGAGCCCCTCGGCCACGACCCCGCGGGCGGCCATGCCCTCGGGGTTGCCACCGAGCAGGATGTCGACGCCTCGTCCGGCCATGTTCGTCGCCACCGTGACCGCCCCGATCCGGCCCGCCTGGGCGACGATCTCGGCCTCCCGGGTGTGCTGCTTGGCGTTCAGGACCTCGTGGGGCACGCCCCGCTTGTCGAGCATCCGCGAGAGCTTCTCGGACTTCTCGACCGACACCGTGCC
>CAIYGQ010000023.1 GCA_903925745.1 uncultured Actinomycetes bacterium
GCATTTCCTCCGCACGCGCCTCACGCAGGCTCCTCGTCTTGAGCGTCGTCGCCATGGTTACCGCAGTACTGGTGCCAGGACGGGCTGACGCCCAAGCGGACCCACTCAAGGTCCTCATTCTTGGCGACTCGTACTCAGCAGTTTCGAAGCCACAAACGCATGGGCTGTGCGGAACCCGCGGCGGTTCAGTGACCACTACTGGGGTCAAGCTCGACCGGTGCGTAGTTCCAACGCTGATTGTGGTTTGCGCTGTTCCGCGGCTGGTGTTCGGCGGGGTCCGTGCCGAGTGTGTTCGAAGCTCGCCTCGTTGGACCGCAACGGTGGCTGCCGACGTGCGGCGACGACGGTGTGCCACGCTGGTCCAATACGCTCCCAAGGGCCGACGCTGGGAGGAGTGATGGGGCAACACCGGTACGGATGGATGCGGGTGACGGTCGTCGCTGCGGTGGTCCTTCTCGCTGCGGCATGCGGCGATCCGACGGGGGCGGGAGGCGAGGTCGGTGGCGGCTCGCCGACGTCCAGGTCGCCCCAGACCACGACGACGTTGCCGGTGCCCTCCGGCGGTGCTGCTCCTTTGCTTGCGTCGCTCGAGCTCTCGATCCCGCAGGAGTGCCCCGTGCCGTGGGGGCCCGTCTACGCCCACAGCGAGGTCCTCTACCCCGAGAACCTGCCGATGTCCGAAGCCCGACCCGAGCGTGGCGAGTCGCTCGACGTGCTGGCCCGCCGGTTCGACCCGCCCGACACCGACGGCGACGGCACTGCTGATGTCGTCGGCGACACCGCGACCAGTGGCGAGACCGTCGTGTTCTCCCGGACCGGCGGCGACCTGGTGCTCGCGTCCGACGGCGGCACGGTCGGTACCTTGGGCGGCGTCACCTGGATCGGTGACATCGACGGCGACGGTCGCGATGAGATCGCGGTCTACACCAGCGACGAGGGCCCAGCCGACGGTGGCTACCCGGTCTACATCGTCCCGGGATCGACGCCCAACGGGCGCCATGACCCAGCCGCCGTCGGGGTGCGACTTCCCGTCAGCAGCAGGGCGTGGCTGCTACCTGCTGGTGATCAGAACGGTGACGGGAACGACGACCTTCTGATGTCAGCTGGCGGTTCAGGCCGGGTCGTCGACGGGTCGCAGATCATTGCACCGGGCCCAGGGGGCGTGCTGGAGGAAGTGCCCGCTGCGGTGCCTGGCACACCCGATGGCTGGTTCAACGGAGTACTGCAGCTGGCGACTGGAGGGCCGTCCGTGCTGGTGAAGCTGGCAGGCCGAGAGGACGACGGGGTGACCCTCGAGATGTGGACCGATCCGGTCGTGATCCTCGCGACGCGGCGGGTACCGATCACGCTGGACCAAGCACGAGGGATGCAACTGACTGCCTACCGCTCAGGTGGTGACCGTGTCGTCGAGCTGACGTCGGGGATGGACCGGTCCGGTGCTACGACGGCCTGGGCGTGGAACCTCGACCGACCGTGCGCAGGAACGACGCCAGGCGGCTGAGCTCCGACCTGAGCCCACCAGTCGCCGCTCCCCGGACTTCGTGCCTCCCGCGGGGGATGCTGCACAACTTGGTGACATCGTGACCGGCCCACCCAATCAGGGAGTCGACATGCGGCGATGTGCGGGTTCGGTTGGCTTTCACTGTGCGCGAATTGTGCGCGAACCCACCCGCATCGGACGCCGCCAGCACCTGCGCCGAAAAGCGCAGCCGGCCAGACCCCCTGCAAACACAAGGAATCTCGGCCGGTCGATCCGGTCGGGGCGGTCAGTTTCCACGGTGGCACTCGGGGCAGTAGATGCCGCCGAGTTCGTAGAGGCAGTCCTCGTCGCTTTCGGAGATGCTGAAGTCATCTTCTTGCTCCGCCGAGTGCGGACAGGTTCGGGTGTTGTGCCCTTCTTCGCCGCAGTCGCTGCATGTGTAGGTTCGACGATCGCTCATGCTGTTCCCTTCGCTCTCCAGGCTGTGACAGCAGGATCGCAC
>CAIYGQ010000024.1 GCA_903925745.1 uncultured Actinomycetes bacterium
CGTGGTGGCCGAACGGGAGCTTGTGCGTCCGGCCGCCGAGCGCAGTGGCCAGCATCTGGTGACCCATGCAGATCCCGAAGATCGGCACCTGCCCCAACAGGTCTCGGACGGTGTCGGGGACCTGCTGGACGGCCGCCGGGTCACCCGGGCCGTTCGAGAGGAACACGCCGTCGGGTGCCATGGCGAGGATCTCGGTGGCCGGGGTCCGAGCCGGGACGACGTGCACCTCGCCGACCCGCACGAGGTTGCGGACGATCGTGTCCTTGATGCCCAGGTCGAGCGCCACGATCCGCCTCGCCGCGCCGTCGAGCGCCGGGTGCACGACGACCGACGGCGTCGTGACCGTGTGCACCAGGTCGATGCCGTCGGTCCCCCGGGCGGTCGCGGCGGCGGCACGCAGGTCGGACTCGGCCGCGGTCCCGAACGCACCGGGCATCGCACCGTGGTCGCGCAGGTGCCGGGTCAACCGGCGGGTGTCGATGCCGGCCACCCCCGGCACGCCACGCTCGCGGAGGTACCCGTCCAGGTCGCCGACCGAGCGCTGGTTGCTGCGGCGACGAGCCAGGTCGCGGACGACGACGCCGACGCAGTGCACCCGGGCCGCCTCGTCGTCGTCCGGGGTGACGCCGTAGTTGCCGATGTGGGTGGAGGTGAACGTCACCACCTGACCGGCGTAGGACGGGTCCGAGATCACCTCCTGGTAGCCGGTGAGGACCGTGTTGAACACGAACTCACCCGTCGCCACCCCGTCGTCGGGCTCGGCGCCGATGGCCTCCCCCTCGAAGGTGGTGCCGTCGGCCAGGACGATGCCTGCGGGTCGGATGCTCACCGCTGTGCCTCCCCGTCGAGGACGACGGGTTCGCCCTCGCAGATCGTGTGTCGGACCAGACCGCGGACCGTGCGGCCGACGTACGGGACGTTCCGACTGCGCGAGGCGCCACCCGTTGCGTCGATCGTCCAGCGGGCCTCCGGGTCGATCACGCACAGGTTCGCCGGCGCACCCGGGGCGATGGGCCGCCCGTGGCGCTCCATCCCCGCGATCGCGGCCGGTTGCCAGCTGAGCCGGGCCAGCACCTGCGACAGCGGCATGCGCGGCCCTGAGTCCACGAGCTGGGTGATGGCCAGCGCGAGCGCGTACTCGAGCCCGAGCATGCCCGGGGGTGCCTCGTCGAACGGGCGCTCCTTCTCCTCGGGGGCGTGCGGGGCGTGGTCGGTGGCGATCGCGGAGATCGTGTCGTCCGCCAGGCCCTGTGCGACCGCGGCGACGTCGGCGTCGCTCCGCAACGGCGGGTGCACCTTGAAGGTGGCGTCGTAGCCGGCACAGCAGGCGTCGGTGAGGGTGAAGTGGTGCGGGGCCGCCTCGGCGGTCACCGACAGCCCTCCGGCGCGAGCGGCCGCCACCATCGCCACCGAACCGGCCGTCGACAGGTGCAGGAGGTGCACCCGGGCACCGGTCAACCGGGCCAGGGCGATGTCCCGCATGACCATGAGCTCCTCGGCCTCCGCGGGCTGCCCCGGCAGGCCGAGGCGCGAGCTCCACTCACCCTCGTGCATGCAGGTCCCCTCGGACAGCGAGGTCACCTCGCAGTGCTGGGCCAGGGTGACACCGAGTCCTCGCCCGTACTCCATCGCCCGCCGCATCAGCCGGTCGTCCTGCACTCCGGTGCCGTCGTCGGTGAAGAGCCGCACGCCGAGCCCCGCCATCTCGGCCATGGGGGCCAGACGTTCCCCCGCCCGGTCGACCGTGATCGCACCCGAGGTGTGGACGTCGCAGAGCGCGTCGCGTCCGAGTTCGAGGACCTCCCGGACCACCGCGGCACAGTCGATGGCGGGCGTCGTGTTCGGCATGGCCAGCACCGCGGTGTACCCGCCCAGGGCTGCGGCGCGTGAGCCGGACTCGACCGTCTCGGCCTCCTCCTTGCCGGGCTGGCGGAGGTGCGTGTGCAGGTCGACCAGTCCGGGTGCCACCACACAGCCCCCGGCGTCGACGACGACGTCGCCCGACAGGTCGGGGCCCACGGCGACGACGTGTCGGCCGCGGACCACGACGTCGGCTCGGCGCTCCCCGGTCGCATCGACGACCGTCCCGCCCCGCAGGACGACGTCCACGGTCTCGTCGCCACCCCTCCGGTCGATCACGCCTCCACCTCCGGTCTCGGATCCAGCAACGATGCGCCGTCCGGCGGGTCCCCGGGGTCGGGAACCGCGGCTCGGTCGGCGCCGACCGCCGGCAGGTCGACCACCCGGTCGCGGGTGTCGCCTCCGTCGAGCGTGTGCCGTCCGGGCCCGAGCAGCAGGAACAGCACCGCCATGCGGACGGCCACGCCGTTGGCCACCTGTTCGGTCACCACGGCCTCGGGACGCTCCGCCACGTCGCCGGCGATCTCGATGCCCCGGTTCATCGGGCCCGGATGCATGATCAGCGCGCCCGGACGCAGCCGGTCCGCCCGACGCGCGTCGAGTCCGAACCGGGCCGTGTACTCGCGCAGCGACGGCAGCAGCGCCTCCCGGGCACGCTCGCGCTGCATGCGCAGCAGGTAGCAGACGTCCAGCTCGCCGAGCACCGAGTCCAGGTCCTCGCTCACCTCCACGTGCCACGGCGCCAGCGAGGGCGGCAGCAGGGTGGGCGGGGCCACCAGCACCACCTCGGCGCCGAGTCGGGTGAATGCCTCGATGTCGGAGCGGGCCACCCGGGAGTGCACGATGTCGCCCACGATCGCGATCCGTCGACCCTCGAGCGACCCCAGGTGGCGACGGATCGTGTAGGCGTCGAGCAGCGCCTGGGTCGGATGCTGGTGCCAGCCGTCGCCGGCGTTGATCACCGACGCGTCGGTCCAACCGGCGATCTGGGCGGGCACCCCCGAGGACCGGTGGCGCACCACGATCGCATCCATGCCCATCGCCTCGATCGTCTCGACGGTGTCGCGGATCGACTCGCCCTTGCTGACCGAGGAACTCGACACGGCGAAGCTCATCGTGTCGGCCGAGAGCCGCTTCGCCGCCGAGTCGAAGCTGAGCCGCGTCCTGGTGGAGTCCTCGTAGAACAGCGACACGACGGTGCGGCCGCGGAGCGCCGGCACCTTGGGGATCGCCCGCCCGCTCACCTCCACCATCGCATCGGTCACCTCGAGGATCTCCTCGAGGTCGTCACGGGAGAGGTCGCCGACGGCGAGCAGGTTCCTCACGGCTTCTGCAGCTCCCCCAGCAGGACCGACGACATGGAGACGTCCACCAGCTCGTCGCGGCGCGTCGGGAGGTTCTTGCCCACGTAGTCGGGGCGGATCGGGAGCTCACGGTGACCTCGGTCGACCATGACGGCGAGCTGGACCGCCCTCGGCCGCCCGTAGTCGCACATGGCGTCGAGCGCGGCCCGGATGGTCCGGCCGGTGAAGAGGACGTCGTCGACGAGGATCACCGTCCGGCCGTCGAGGTCGACGGGGATCTCGGTCACCTCCTCGGGGAGGAGCGGCCGGATCCCGATGTCGTCGCGGTAGAGCGCGACGTCGAGCGTCCCGACCGGGACGGGCGGGTCACCGTCCTCGAGTTCCTCGATCTCGGCCAACATCCCGGCGAGGGCGTGGGCGAGCGGGACTCCTCCGGTCTGCAGGCCGATGACGGTGAGGCCGTCGAGTCCCAGGTTCCGCTCCAGGATCTCGTGGGCCATCCGACGGATCGCCCGTTCGATCTCCTCGGGGCCCATCACCTGGCTCCGGGCGACGAACACGCCTCCGTACGGGCGCGTCATGCGTCGCTCTCGCTCTGCCACCGGCAGTCCTTCCTGTCCGTAGGGGCCTCACGGGACCCCCTTCACGGTCAGGATCGGACCGTACCACGATCCACCGCGGGCCGTGACGCCGTCCCGGTCAGGACGGATCAGGACGGATCCGCCGGGCGGCGGCGGCGAGGACCCCGTTGACGAACCTGCTCGAGTCGTCGGTGCCGTAGCGGGAGGCGAGCTCGGTGGCCTCGGCCAGCACGACCGCCGTCGGGACGTCGGGCCGGTGGAGCAGCTCGTAGGTGCCCACCCGGAGGATCGTCAGGTCCAGTCGGGGCATGCGCTCCAGCGACCACCCCTCGGCCAGTTCGTCGATCAACCGGTCGAGCTCGGCCCGGTCACCGTCCACGCCCAGTGCCAGTTCCGAGGCGTAGGAGTCGGGGGCGGCCGCCTGGGCCTCCAGGACCGAGGCCACGTGCGCCGTCTTCGCGTCCGCCTCGTAGAGCAGGTGCACGGCACGCTCGCGGGCCTCCTTCCGCCCGCCCGCGACGACCGGGACCTCGTCGCTCACGCCCGGGAGATGAAGTCGCCGCTGCGGGTGTCGACCTTCACCCGCTCCCCCACCTCGATGAAGAGCGGCACCTGGACCACCAACCCCGTCTCGAGCGTGGCCGGCTTCTTCGCCCCGGAGACGCGGTCGCCCTGGACACCCGGTTCGGTCTCGGTGATCGACAACTCGACCGACGCCGGCAGGTCCACACCGATGATCTCGTCGCCGTACATGATCAGCAGCGCCGTGGAGGAGTCGACCAGGAAGTTGGCGTGGTCACCGAGCACCTTCGACGGGACGTTGAGCTGGTCGTAGGTGCTGGTGTCCATGAAGACGTAGTCGTCGCCGTCCCGGTAGAGGAGCTGCATCTCCTTCTTGTCGACGATCGCCCGCTCCATGCGCTCACCGGCCCGGAAGGTGCGCTCCACGACCGCACCGGTGCGGACGTTCTTGAGTGTCGTCCGCACGAACGCCCCGCCCTTGCCGGGCTTCACGTGCTGGAACTCGACCAGGTTGAACAGCCCGTCGTCCAGGTCGAGGGTCATGCCGTTCTTGAAGTCGGAGGTGGCGATCTGGGCCATGGTCGTCCTGTTCGTCTCTGGCCGGACTCCGTCGCCGGCGTGGATCCCGCTGCGGGAGGTGTCCCCGGGTTCGCTGCACGTCTCCCGGGCCGACGGCGTGGCGTCGGCGACGCTCAGGCCAGGACCGGGTCCTTCGGGGTCAGCGTCAGACGGTCGCAGCCGTCCTCGGTGACGAGCACGGTGTCCTCGATGCGGACACCGCCGATCCCGGGGAGGTACACCCCGGGCTCCACCGTCACCACGTGACCGTCGGACAACGTAGCAGCGGACCGGGCCGACACCCGCGGCTCCTCGTGGATGTCCAGTCCGACACCGTGGCCGGTGGAGTGGAGGAACGCCTCGCCCATGCCGGCGTCCTCGATCACCGATCGACAGGCAGCGTCGACCTCCCTCGCCTCGACCCCGGCGGCCACCGCCTCGACCCCGGCCTGCTGGGACGCCAGCACGACCTCGAGCATCCGGAGCCGCTCGGCGTCGACCTCCCCGACCGCCACGGTCCGGGTCATGTCGGAGTGGTAGCCCTCGTACAGGGCCCCGAAGTCGACGACGACCAGGTCACCCGGGCCCACGACCCGGGATCCGGGTCGGTGGTGGGGCTTGGCCCCGTTGGGCCCCGAGGCCACGATCGTCTCGAAGCTCACGTCCTCGGCCCCCAGGCGCCGCATCTCCGCGTCCAGAGCCTGGGCGAAGGCCAGTTCGGTGGGACCCTCGGCGAGCATCGGCCGGACGGTGGCGAACGCCCGGTCCGCGATGTCGCACGCGGTCCGGATCCGGGCGGCCTCCCCCGGGTCCTTCACGATCCGCAGCTCCGAGACCACCCCGGAGGTCGGGACCAGTTCGGACCCAGCCAGCAGATCCGCCCAGCGCCGTTGCGCGGCCCAGGACACCGACTCCGATTCGAGCCCGACCCGCGTCGGCGAGCCCGTCAGGCGATCCGCCAGCTCCGCATCGGGCTCGGCCGAGACGATGACGACCTCGGCGTCGACACCGGCGGCCCCGAGCTGCTCGGACGACTGCTCGCGGTACCGGCCGTCGGTCACGAAGACCGCCGTGTCGTCCGTGACCAGCAGGAGCGCGGCCGACCCGGTGAAGCCGGTCAGGTAGCGGATGTTGGCCAGTTCGCTGACCACGAGCGCGTCGCAGCCCGCTCCGTCGAAGCGCCCACGGAGCCGGTCCAGGCGCTCGGCGACCAGCAGCGGCGGGAGCTCGCCCGCACCCAGGTCGGGTGTCCGTCGTTCGGTGACAGCCATGGGGGGAGCCTACGACCAGGGGCCCCGGGTCACCGGGCGTCGAGCAGCCCGACCGCGGCCCGCACCGCCATGGGGTAGCCCGCCGCCCCGAACCCGGCCACCACCCCGTCGGCCACCGGCGCCACCACCGAGGTGGACCGCCACGACTCCCGGCGCTGCGGGTTGGACAGGTGGAGCTCGACGACGACGCCGTCGAAGGCCGCCAACGCGTCGTGCAGGCTCCACCCGTAGTGGGTCAGCGCCCCGGCATTGACGACCAGCGCGTCGATGCGCCCGCGCGCCGCGTGGATCGCATCGACGAGCTCACCCTCGTGGTTGGACTGGAGGTGCTCGAGGTCGAAGCCGAGCTCCGACGCGGCGGCGGTCGCGGCGTCGACGAGCTCGGCGAGCGTGGTCCGGCCGTAGACCTCTGGTTCCCGCTCCCCGAGGAGGTTCAGGTTGGGTCCGGACAGGAGCAGGACGGTGCGGGTGGTCACGACACGGCCTCCAGGGTTCGTCTCACGAGTTCGGGGTCGATCCCCTCGACGACCTCGAGGCCGTCCGGGCCGTCGAGCACGAAGGTCAGGCCGCCGTCGAGCACCTTCTTGTCCCGACCGATGAGGTCCAGCAGCTCGTCGTGATCGAGGCCCGCCGGGAGCGCCGTTCCCAACCCGTAGCCGTCGACCACCCGTCGGTGCTCATCAACCGCGGCGGCGTCGATCCGGCCGAGCGCAGCCGCCAGCTCCGCTGCGAACACGAGCCCGATCCCGACGGCCTCGCCGTGACGCAGGTCGTGCCGGCCCGCCACCTCGATCGCATGGCCGAGCGTGTGGCCGTAGTTCAACAGCGCTCGGCGACCCGATTCACGTTCGTCATCGGCGACGACCTGCGCCTTGATCGCCACGCAGCGGGCCACCCGTTCCTGCAGCGTCAGCTCGTCGAGTCGATCGCCGCCGAGCCAGTGGTACTTGGCCAACTCACCCAGGCCGCAGCGCCACTCCCGGTCGGGCAGGCTCGCGAGGGTGGCGGTGTCGCAGAGCACGGCCGACGGCTGCCAGAAGGCGCCGACGAGGTTCTTGCCCTGCGGCAGGTTCACCCCGGTCTTCCCCCCGATGGCTGCGTCGATCTGCGCGAGCAGCGTGGTCGCGACGTGCACGACGGGCACACCGCGGTGGTACACGGCCGCGGCGAACCCGGCGACGTCGGTCACCAGACCGCCGCCCACACCCACGACGCAGTCGGTGCGGGTCAGACCCCACGAGGCGAAGTCCTCGCAGAGCGCGCCGATGGTGGCCAGTGTCTTGTGGTCCTCGCCCGCCCCGATCGTGAACACCCGGTGGTCGATCCCCGGGTCCACCTCGACCGGGACCGCGGCCTGGGTCACGATCGCAGCGCGACGGGCCCGTGGCGGCACGACTGCGGGGAGCTCCTCCAGGATCCCGTCACCGACCACCACGGGACACCGGCGGCCATCGCCCAGATCCAGCACGACCCGGAACCGCCCCGGGCCGTCGGTGGACAGCTCGACGGTGGACTCAGTCACCCTCCAGCTCCTCCTCCACCGCGTCCGCCACGGCCTCCGGTTCCAGCACCCCGGTGTCGACGACCACGTCGGCCACCTCGGCGTAGAGAGCCTCCCGCTCCGCCGACAGACGGCGCAAGGAGGTTGCGGCGTCACCACGAAGCAGCGGACGCTCCTGGTCGTCCACGGCCAGTCGCGCCACCAGGACGTCGATCGGAGTGCGCAGCCACACCACCCGGCAGCGTGCCCGCAGGGCTCGGCGGTTGGCGGACGCGAGCACGACGCCACCTCCGGTGGCGATCACCGCGTCCGGGCCGTCGAGCACGGACTCCAGGATGCGGGACTCGATCCAGCGGAACGGGGTCTCACCGACCCGATCGAAGAGCTCGGGCACCGTCGATCCGGTCGCCCCGGAGATCCGCTCGTCCAGGTCGACGGGGAGCAGCGCCAGCCGGGTCGCGAGGATCGGGGCCACGCTCGACTTGCCACTCCCCGACAGTCCGACCAGCGCCAGGTGCCGACGGGACGGATCCACCCCGCCGGGGGACGCCACCGGATCAGACCACCACGACGCCGAGCCCGTCGACGAGCTGTGAGATCGCCCCCTTGAGCGGGACCTTCGGACACGAGTGGGCCTCGAACAGCACCGTGGCACCGTCCCGGAGCTGGACGACGAGCGCCGTCGACTCGCCGTGGATGCGGGTGCTGATCCGGAACCGGGCCTCATCGGCGTTCTGCGCCTCGACCGAGACCACATCGGTCCACGGGATCACCAGCGACACCCCGCGACCACCGGTGAGCTCGAGCGAGGACCGCGTGAGGGTGCCCACGCACTTCTTCCGCTTCCGCTTCATCGTCGGGTGTCCACCCAGGTAGGTCACGTCCTCGATCACGAGCGCGCTGGACCCCTCGAGCAGCGAACCGGTGCCCGGGACCGCCTGCTCGGACGGGTCCTGGAGCCAGGCGGGCAACGACGCATCGACCGGGAGCGCGCCCGACGACGCCGTCTCCGGGAATGCGGTCGGCGCGCCGGCCGCGGGGGCTGCGTCCGGGACGAAGCCCGACGGTGCGGCCTCCGGAGCGAAGGACTGCGGCTCAGGAGCCGGAGCGAAGGACTGCGGCTCAGGAGCCGGAGCGAAGGACTGCGGCTCAGGAGCCGGAGCGAAGGACTGCGGCTCAGGAGCCGGAGCGAACGA
>CAIYGQ010000025.1 GCA_903925745.1 uncultured Actinomycetes bacterium
AGGTTGAGGGGTGTGCCGGTGGGTGTGCCGGTGGGTGGTGGGAGGTTGAGGGGTGTGCCGGTGGGTGTGCCGGTGGGTGTGCCGGTGGGTGGTGGGAGGTTGAGGGGTGTGCCGGTGGGTGTGCCGGTGGGTGGTGGGAGGTTGAGGGGTGTGCCGGTGGGTGTGCCGGTGGGTGGTGGGAGGTTGAGGGGTGAGCTCATGGCGTCCGGATGGACGCCGACGGGGTCGGCGGTGATACCCGTCGCCGGTGCGACGTGATGCATCGCCGGTCCAGCCCCGAGCACCTGCTGGAGTCCGGCCAGGACATTGGGCAGCACCGACCCGTGTACCCGCACCCGAACACTGCGGTGATCCTCCTCGAGCGTGGCCACCCACTGCTCGGTCGTGCGTACGAACACCAGCAGGATGATGCCGACGAGCACCGGGATCAGGATGATGCCCACCACCAAGGCCCAGGTCGGCCGGTACACGCGTTGGAACTGGAACTGGTTGGCGCCGACCTTCACGGCCTTGTACTCGTTGGCGGCGATGCCCAGCAGTCGATCGGTCGCCTCTCCGGCGCCCAGGGCGCCGCAGCCGATCGTCAGGTCGACGGCCCTACCGGCGGCCATGGTGAGCCCCACTCCGGTTGCTGGCCCGGCCCCGGTGACTGGTCAGGGCGGCGTCAGGTCGCACGGTCGACCTCCAGGAGTTCCAGGTCCTCTCGGGTCACGATCCGTGCGGCGAGCGCGTACTCGACGAGACGGGTACGCCGGTTGGACGCCAGGGCCCCAGCCCCGCCGTGGAGTCCTCGGACCCCGACCTTGGTCAGTTTCTGGCACACGTTGTCCAGCTTGCGGTTGAACTTGGTGATGGTCCAGCCGAGTCGCCCGGCGGCCTCGGCCGACGCCGGGATCGACCCGGCTCCGATGCCGTCGCCCAGCAGCAGTGGCTCGGCCAGCGCCAGGATCAGTCGGAGTTGGTCGGGGGTGAAGGCCATGGGCCCGATCGTGGTGTCCCCGTGCGGATCCGACTGGAGCGGACTCGACTCGAAGGTCGGCTGATCGAGTTCGAGGGCCAGTTCGTAGGTGGTGGGGCCGGCGGTGAACCTCACGACCGTCTCGGCGAAGACGACCGGGATCTGGCCGCCCGGTGCCAGCCACGACTGCATCGACCCGCCCGAGTCCGAAACGGTGGCGGTGAGCTGGGCACCCACGTTCCGCAGCCACCAGAGTCCGTCCCGGTGGTCGACGACCAGGAAGCGGCGGTGGAGGTACGGGTTGTCGTCCACGACGACATCGCCCTCCCTGCCGATCGTGAACGACGACGACGGATCCACATCGTGCCGCTCTCCGCAGAAGTCCACGGTGAGCCGCGGGGTCCGGGCCGTCGCCATCAGCACAACCCCCGGGCCTTGACCGCCTCGCCGACGGGCTCTCCGGCGCGGACCGGCTGGACGAAGAACTCCGAGGGTTGGTCGGGTTGGTCGACCTCGAACTGCTGGAGTTCCGCGTCGGTCCCCGCGGGCTGCTTGCTCGACTGGTCGGTGATCTCGACGGTGTCCCCGGGGACGTGGTCATCGGTGATCACCCAGGTCACGAGACAGCGACCGTCCGTCCCCGTCGGCGCCACGGCGACGTCCCCGACCACCTGGATCGGCCCGGAGTCACGCAGCAACATGAAGCCGACGCCGGCGACGGCAGCGACGAGCGCCACCGCCAGCACGGCCACCAGGATCCAGGCGCGGCGGCGGCCGCCACCCGGCAGCGCAATCGTGGCCGGCTGCGCCGCGATGTACGTGCCCGCCGCCGGGTCGCCCGTGTCGTGGACGCCACCGACCCGTGGTTGGATCGGCGCGCTGCCGTCGCTGGCAGGTGCGGTCGGCACGTACGGGGTCTGGTGGATGATGCCGCTCGGACCAGCGCCGTTCGCGCCGGATGGTGCTCGCATCCCCGACGGAGGCCTGACGAAGGTTCGGCTGAAGGTGTGCTGGGCCCGGAGGTTGGTGGTGGACCCCGAGCCCTGCGCGTCGATCACCGTCGGCTGCTTGACCCGGGTGGCTCCGGCGTCAGGATCGATCGGCGTCCCCGGGTCGTCGGTCGGTCCGACGTCGCTCACCTCGAACTCCGTCATCGAGAACCGTTGCTCGACCTCGATGGCCTGGAGCTCCCGGGCGAACGCCGCAGCCGAGGCGGGACGGTGTGACGGATCCTTTGCCATGGCCAGGGCGAGGAGTCGTTGCAGCGAACCCGGCACGTCCGGGCGGTCAACCGCCGGTACCGGCAGTTGCTGGATCCGACCGATCAGGTCGATCGCCCGGTTCTGCCCGCCGACGACCTCGAACGGCGAGCGTCCGGCGAGCAGGGTGTGGAGCGTCGCGGCCAGCGAGTAGACGTCGGAGCGTTCGTCGCCGACCCCGTCCCCCACGACCACCTCGGGGGGCGACCACGGAATCGACATCCCCTCGGCCTCGTCCGCCCGGTGGTCCTTGGCGGCGGCGATGCCGAAGTCCGTCAGTCCGGGTCGGCCGTACTCGCTCGTCAGGATGTTCGCAGGCTTGATGTCGCGGTGGAGGATCCGGATCCGGTGGGCGGTCTCCACCGCCGAGGCGATCTGCACCCCGACGCGCAGCACGTCGGCCACCTGGAACCGTTCCGTCCGGGATCGCGTCGAGAAGTTCGGCCGCGGGTAGTACTCCATGACCATGTACGGGTACCCCTCGGGTGACACGTCCGCCCGGAGGATGCTCACGATGAACGGATGGTTGGAGACGCTCGCCATGGCGTTGGCCTCATCGGTGAACCGCCGTCGCTGTTCGTTGCCCACGGAGTCGCCGACGAGGAACTTGATGGCGACGCGCCGGCGAGGGAACTCCTGCTCGTACAGGAACACGTCCGCGAACCCGCCCGAGCCGAGCAGTTCGACGTGCTCGTAGCCGTCGAGGACCGGAGGTTCGATGGTCGCCCGGGTGCTCACGTGCTGACCTCGTAGACGAACTCGACCTCGTCGGCCAGGTTGACCGAGCCACCGACCGGGAGTGGGAACGGCTCTCCGGCGCGCAGACGCTGCGGCTGGCGACCGGGGATGGTGATCACGGTCCCGTTCGTCGATCCCCGATCCACGACGAGCACCTGCCAGCCTTCGACACGGACCTCCACGTGGGTGCGGGAGATGTCGTGGCGGGGGCTCGGCACCTCCACGAGCTCGACCGGGCCCGAATGGCCGCCAGCCGGTTTCGGGGACCGGCCGATGAGGATGGTCCCGGTGACCGGTACGTTGCGGCCGCTGGAGAAACGGAAGGTACCGAGCTCGATCTGGTCGACGCGGAACGTCTCACCGTCGACCGGTCGGCCACACACGCGGCAGGCCGTCGCCTGGGGTGGATTGAGGTGGCCGCCCTGGCACTGGCGGGTGACGTGCTCGCCATCGGCGCTGGCGGTTGCGGGAGGGGGTGGGGGGGTGCCGGAAGGTGCGACCGGATCCGACTCCCGGAGACGACGGAGTTCCGACACCGTGATGGTCAGTCCGTCGTGGTCGATCGGATCCCGCTGGTGGCGCTCCGCGGGACCGGCTGGGACGTCCGCTCCGATCCCGGTCGGCGTGTCCGTGCGGACCGCAGCGCCCTCCACCGACTTCACGATGGTGGATCCGAAGAGGTGGTCGTAGCTCCCGTCGTCATCCGGGTCCGCCGGACCATCGGCCGGGGTGTGGACGTCGGTCACCGGCGTTCCGGGTGGAGGCGGGGGAGAGGGCGGGGGAGCGAAGGGAGGGGGGCTGGGTGGCTCGAGGACCTGCACGTCGTCGTCCCCGGAGGCCGCGCCCGGTTCGTTCCCCGGATCCGTCGGCGGGACGAGGGTGTGTCCGTCGTCGGGGTCGCCACCGGGTTCCGAGCCCGGGTCGAAACCGGTCGGATCGGACCCCGGCGGGACGTCCGAGATCGGAGATGCGGGCGGCGGTGGTGGTGGGAACGCCGCAGGCCCTGGCTCCGGGAGCGAGGACGCCGCCGCGTCCACCTCCGACTGGTCAGCGCGGCTGTCCGACGGGTCGTCCGACGGCTCGACCGACGGCTCGACCGACGGCTCGTCCGGTGGCTGGTCCGCCCTCCCGGTCGGCGAACCGCTCGCCGGGGTCGCAGCATTCGGGGCCGGTGGACCGCAGGTGATCGATCCGGCTGCGACGACACCTCCGACTGTCCAGAATCCCTCCACTTCGCCCGATCGGCCCTCCGGCGGGAGGCGGAGCGTGACGGCCGTGGCGTCGGTGAGCACGTGCTCGGTCCAGGTCAGGACCCCGGCGCTGTCGACCAGGGCGGGAGCCTCGTCCGGGACGTCGATGACCTCGGCCACCATGCCACCACGGAGCAGCAGTCGGCAGGTGCCCGAGTCCCAGGCGACGACTCCGAGCGGCGGCAGCACGTCGAATCCCTGTCGTCCGAGCTGCTCGAGGACCGTCCCCGGGGTGGCGCCGGCCTGCTGCGGGCCCGGGTACCGACCGAACCCCAGCTCGGCGAGGAGTTCGACGGTCGGGTGCGACCGGTCGGCGAGGACCAGTGCCGTCCAGTTGATGGTCACGACGGCGATACCTGCGCCGGGTGAGAACGAACCCTCAGGACGGGTCATCGTCGGAACCTCCTCGATCCTCCGTCGGCCCGCTGGCGAGTTCGGTCGGCATCGCCTCGATCAGGGTCGGTGCCGGATCGGTTCTCCCGTCCGCGTCGTTGTGTCCGCTCGACTCCTCGATCCGGAGCACGGCCGGGAGCTCGTCGATCAGCCGCGGTGGCGCTTCGTCTCGGGCCGGGGCGCCGGCCGGGACCTCGGCGGGCACGAATCGGATCATGGACGAATCGGTCTCGACCCCTTCGTGGACCCGGTTGCGGGTTTCGGTCGTGACGTCGATGGTCTCGCCGACAGCGGTGACCTGGAGGACGACGACGGTGACGTTGTCCCGCCCGCCGTGGTCGAGGGCGAGTTCGACGAGCCGGTCGGCCGTCTCGGCCGGGTCCCGTGACTCACCGAGCAGGGAGGCGATCCGGCCGTCATCGACCTCTCCGGTCAGCCCGTCGCTGCAGATGACGAACCACTCATCGCAGCGGATCGGACGGATCCAGTAGTCGGCGTCGACGTCGGGTTCGGCTCCCAGTGCCCGGGTGATGACGTTGCGTTGGTGGTGGGTCCTCGCCTCGGACGGATCGAGCTGGCCGCTGTCGACCAGTTCCTGCACGTAGGAGTGGTCCTTGGAGACCTGCAGCAGCTCACCGGCGAACCAGCTGTAGATCCTCGAGTCCCCGACGTTGAAGGCCAGCCAGGCCGGGACGCCCGAGTAGTCAGCGATCGCCAGCCCGGCCACCGTGGTGCCCATGGTGTGGCCGCCCTCGCCGGCGGCGAAGAGATCCGAGTTCACCGATCGGATCTCGGCCGAGAGCAGGTCGATCGAGGCGGGCCGGTCCTCGGCGTGCTCGGCCAGCACGCCCAGTCGCGAGGTGGTCAGTCCGCTGGCCACCTCGCCAGCCTCGTGTCCTCCCATCCCGTCGGCCACCATGAACAGCGGTGGCCGGGCGAGCACGGCGTCCTCGTTGAGCGACCGGACCCGCCCGACGTCGGTGCGCGCCGCCCAACGCACCGTCGTCGCCTCGATCACGGCCTGCTCCGTCACAGCTCGCTCCGCCTCCTCGCCGGCGCACCAAAGGGCCCGTCCCATGTCGAGTCCCATCGTGGGACGGGGCGCCGGGTTCGGGCCATGGGGAGGACTTCCCGTCCCCTCGACCACACGAGGGGGGTCATCGGAGCGCTGCCGGATCGATGGCCGGCTGCAGGGCCGAGACCCGGACCAAGGTGACATCGTCATCGACCAGGGTGCCGTCCGACCTGCCCGCCGATACGAGGGCCTCCAATTCGGTGCCCGTCGCGCCCAGCAGCCACGTCCACGGCGCCCGGCCCTCGGCCTCACTGCGCAGCGCCCACTGCGCGAGCGCGTCGGTCATCACCAGGAGCGAGTCGCCCGGCTCGGCGGTCCCCTCCGTGAACCGGAGCGCTGGAAGCTCGGCCACGTCGAGGGTCGCCGTGGTCGGCAGCAGCTCGGGCGTTGCATCGAAGGTGTCCGCGCCCTCGATGGGGAACGATCGGATGAGCGCAACGCCACCGTCCTGTGGGTTCGATCGGACCTGGGCCACGATGGTGTCCCCGATGGCGATCGCCGACCAACGGAACCCCGACCCGGTCGGGACCAGTCGGAGACCGAGGATCGTCGCCGACGACCCACGGTCGGTCGATGCCTGGTTCCACCACTCCTCGGTGCCTCGTTCCCCGGTCGCGTCGGACGCAATCTGCCCCCAACGCTCCGACATCCGGACGGTCCACTCATGGAGGGAGTCCAACGTGGGGGCCGGCGGTTGTTCGACGAAACCTGCGACCAGGATCCTCGCCCAGGCCCGCGACATGAATGCGCTCGACGCGCCGTCGCTCACGGCGACGACCAGGCCGGAATCGTCCGCGTCGACGGCGTCCTCGCAGGTGGAGAGGTCACTCGTGGACTTCGGGATCTGCACCGCTGTGATCTCGGTGGACGCCGACAGCCGGGACCGCTCCAGTATCCGGTCGCTGCGTGGGTCACCAGCAGCGTGCGGCACCGACGGTGCGACGACCCGGGGTCGCTGCTGGGTCACCTCCTCGGCAGGAACGGCGAACTGCGCAGGCGCGGCCGGCAGCGGGGGCACGGGGGGTGTTGCGGGGGGTGCCACCGGCGTGTCGTCGACAGCGGACGCCGTCCTGTGTCGAGTTCGCCCGCCGGCTGACGACGTCGCTGGTTGGGCAGCTCGGCGTCGGCGCCACTCGAGTGCGAGCTCGACCACAGCAGGCGCAGCCACCGCCAGCATCAGCAGCCACCAGAACACCTTGACCTGGCCTGCGCCGACCAGGACGACCGCAGCAAGTGCGAGCGCAGTGACCGCCACGATCGGCCCGAGCAGTCGCAACTGCTCGTCGTCAGTCGCCGTCTCGACGCTCACCTGAGTGTCCGTCCGACCGCCGTGCCGACATTCAGGAAGGTGACCACCGCCCGGAGGTCGGCGTTGAAGCCGAAGCCCCGGGCCCCCGGTGCGACCTCGAATCCCTGCGAACGGGCGGCATCCAGCATGAATCCTGGGAGTGGACTCGACATGTGGAAGAGCGCCTGTGCGTGCACGTTGGGGAGCGCTCCCGGGTCGTTGGGGAACAGCACGGGCCGGGCGATCACCTCGCTCAGGCCGAGGTTGAACACGAGCGCGGCGCCGTCGCTCGAGCGCAGGTTCCGCAGTCGCTCCGCCAGGCCTGCCGGGTCACCGTCGGTGGACTCGCCGTCGGTGATGTTGATGACGATCGGCGGGAACGACTCGGGATACGAGTCGATCCAGGACTTGGCGATCAGGCCGGCCCGATCGAATGCTGCCATCATCGGAGTGCCGCCCCCAGCCACGGGCTCGATCCAGATCGGCGTGGCCACCTCGCCCCTGCCGCTGCCGGTCTGCTTGCGCTCGACGCGGAGCGGATGCTTCGCCAGGTCCGGCGTCCACACGATGTCGTGCTCGTCCAGCGGTGGGCCGAGCGCCGTCGAGACAATCGGGGTGCCCTGTCGATCGGTCTGGTAGCCGACAACCGCCACCGCGAAGTACGGGCGGGGACCCTCCTGGGGTGACTTCACGGATCGCAGCACGATCTCGTAGAGCAGGCCATTCAGCGTCTCGGCGAGTGCCACGTGCTTCGGACGTTGGGCGTCGCCGCCCAGCGGATCGCGCATGGAGTCGGACTGGTCGAGGAGGAAGATCAGGCAGGCCGGGTGCTCTCGGTCGACCCGACTGCTGTACTCGGCCGGCCGGACTCGTGTGTCGTCGTCACTCACCTTGACCTCCTCGGGTCTGACTGCCCGACCTGCCAGCGCCCGAGTCGACCTGCTCGCCCGGCGCAGTGCTTGTCGGCGAAGTAGGGAACGGCATGTACCAACGCTGCTCCTGGCCGTCATCGGCCGAACCGGACCGACCGGCACCATCCGGATCGACTTCCCGTCTGTCCTCGGACTGCGTTCGGTAGCAGAAGGACACGAGGTCCCGTCCGAGCCTCGCAGTCGCAATGGAGCGTTCCGCCGGTGTCGTTCCCTGGCTCTTCGCGACCTGCTCCCACGCATCCTGGTAGGAATCAACGAGTTCCCCGTTGCTGAGCTGCTCGCACAGTCGTTCGGCCGGCGTCGACGCCATGGTCGTTGTCGTCGTCGTGATGGTGCTGGTCGTCGGCGGCACCGAGGTCGTCGTGCTGGACGTCGAGGTGGACGTGGGTGTGCCGCCGGACTCGGCGGCCAGGAGCCGCTCGGCACCGACCGCAGCGGCCAGACCGATGAGCCCGACGGCCAGTATCCGCACCGTGGCGATGGTGGTTCGGGAGCTCATCTCAACGCCTCCGGTAGGTGACCGACGGACCATCCGGCCGGCCCAGGTGGAAGGTGGTCTCGCCGAAGGGCAGAACCGCGCCGGTCGACAGCTGCTGTCCATCGAGCCACGTCGGTCCGATGGGGGTCAGTTGGTCCACCTGGGGTCGACCCGGTACGAGGTCGATGCGAACGTGTGCATCGAGGACGCCGGGCCCCACCACCTGGACGAGTCCGGTCGCATCGGCCCCGATGATGCCGTTGCGGCTCCCGACCGGGATCCATCGACCGGCCCGCCATCCGGAACCGGGGATGAGGCACCGTCGGCAGGCGACCACGTGCCCGAGGCCGAGCGAGGCGCCAATGAGGCCTCCGACCAGGAATCCCCCCAGCAATGCTGAGAGCCCAGGCAAGGAGACCCAGTTGCCTGCCGTGCCCGATAGCGCCACAGTGCTCTCGGCCAGGATTGCACCGGCGATCGCGCCACCGGTGAGCCCTGCGACCGACTGCAGCGCAGCGGACCGCCAGCTCATCCACTGCGCAGGGGCGAGGCCGACCAGCGCGCCGACGGTCGCAGCGCAGAGCGTGACGACGACGGTGTTGGGGTTGGCCGAGGCACCGGTGACATCGAGGCCTGCGAACCATCGACTGATGACCAAGAGGGCGCCAGCAATCAGCGGTCCGATGACGACGAGCGACTGGACGGCCCAGCGGACGGCGCCGGCGGGTCGCTGTGCCCGCTCGCCGATCCAGCCCATGCCGAGGCACAGGCAGACCGCCAGCGCGCCGACGAGGAAGGGGAAGGCCAGATTCCCGTCGTCGTTCGATGAGCCGGCAGCCAGTGCGACGACCCCGGCGACGATTCCGCTGGCGGCCCCGACGATCGTCCGGCTGACCAGGGGTCGGGTCAGGATCGATGCCGACGGCTCGTTTCCTGCCAGCGATCCGGAGCCACCCGTGGTTCCGTACAAGGCGGATATCGGGCTGGCCCATTCGGCCTCACCCGTAGCGGCCGATGTGCTCGATCCGGTCCAGTCGGCCGCCGCATCGACCACCGGGGTGACCGGGACGAATGGCGCCGCAGGGTCGGCGATCGGCTCGGCGTGGTTGGTCGCGGTCGGCGGCGGGGCGGCGAAGAGGGGCGTTGAGTCGATCAGGTCCCTGGCCGACCCGACCGGGGGGTCCGAGGAGGCGCAGCACTGCTCGAGGATCGAAGCCTGCCGCCGCACCCGGACGTCGGGACTCTGCAACAGGTCGAGCCACGCCGGTGTCCCGCCCGGGTGCCGCAGGTCGTCGTCACCGAGGACGAGGTTCTCGCCGACGTGGTGCCGCCACAGCGACGGGTCGGCGGCCAGGGCGATCAGCGTCGTGTGGATGAGGGCGCCTGAGAACGAGTCGAGGTCCGGACCCCACGTGTCGTGGTCCCGCCAAGGGTGCTGGAAGCTCGGGTGGCCGGTCTCGCGGCTGGGGTGGTCCGCCAGCGCCGGAACCCAGACCCCGTCCAGGTCGATCAGGCGGATCGTCAGGTCGTCGTCGACGAGGACGTTCCCGTGCTGCAGGTCGCCGTGCGCGATCTGGGCGGCCCGCAGTTCCTCGCACACCCTCAGCCACTGATCCGCCAGCTCGAGGAGTTCGGCGGGTCGCCGGAGCCGATCCTCGATGGCGACGTCGAGCGGCAGCCCGGGCACCCACGGCATGCTCACGGCCGGCCACAGGGTGCCGTCCGCCTCGACGGCCTCGTCCAACCAGACGGCGGGCACCAAGGCATCGCAGGGCTGTCGCTGCAGGTGCCGGGCGAGCGCCCGGTAGCGCAGCGCGCCCTCGGCCGGTGGCCGGGTGAAGCACCGCAGGGCGAGCGGGCCGGATGCCCTGGTGAGGTGGAACACGATGGCGCTCTGGCCGGCGGCCGACATGGGCATTCCGAGCAGGTCGCGATCCAGTTCGCTACCCGCCAGGTCGGCGTGTCGGAGCGAGACCGGGTCCTGGATGGCGGTCGCGTAGTCCGAGGAGGTCGGCCAGGAGCCCTCCGGGTACTCAACCTGCACGAACGACTCGTCGAGCTGGTCGTCGCCGGTCGACTCCTCGGATGCACCCGCGGGTGGTACGAAGGGCGGCGGGTTCGGAGCGGCCCCCGTGCTGCCAGCGCCGTGTTGCGCAGCGAACGCCTCGGTCACCCAGTCGATCGGACCTTGGTCGGCGACCCGGTCACCCTCCGGTCCCGGTTCGGGGGTCGAGCTCAATGCGGCGGTCACCCACTCGATGCCCCCGGCCGGGGCCACGTTTCCGGATGGGGGAATGACGACCGCGCCCGCACGATCCTGGGGCTCCCCCGGTGGGGCACAGACACGGAGGCGTTCCAGCACCTGGCTCATGGAGCCCGGCCGATCCGACGGGTCCTTGGCGAGCATGTCGACCACGAGTGCCTCGAAGTCGGACGGAATGTCTGCCCGGCCCGTCGGCGGGACGGGCCACGTGGCCACCCGATCACTCAGGCCCGCCACGCCGCCCTGGGCTGCGGTACCGAACGGTGCCCGTCCGGTCAGGGAGAAGTAGATGGTGGCACCGAGGGAGTAGACGTCGACCGTCGGCTCGCTCGAGACCTCGCCGAGGAAGCTCTCGGGAGGCGAGTACGGGGGTGACAGCGAGTCACTCGTCTCGGTGGACGAGCGGAGATCGTCGATCACCGCGATGCCGAAGTCGGCCAGTGCGACGTCGCCGTTGGCCGAGATCAGGACGTTGCCGGGCTTGATGTCACGGTGGACGACCCGTCGTTCGTGGGCTCGGACCAGCGCTTCGGCCAGGACGAGGGCTGCGTCGTGGGCCTGGCCCGGGCTGAGGGGACCGTTCCGGCGGACGTGCTCGTCCAGTGACCCGCGTGCCATGTGCTCCATGACGATGCAGGGCCGGCCGTCCAGGGTGAATGCGCTGGTGTGGACGGGCGTGATCCCGCGGACTCCGGCCAGCTTGCCGACGACCCGGCACTCCCGGAGGAACCGGCGTCGGGTCGACTCGTCACTCGTGTCCAGGTTCAGGACCTTGATCGCGACCTTGCGGCCCAGGTCCACCTGCTCCGCCGCGTAGACGGTGCTGAATCCGCCGCGGCCGATCGTCTCCAGATTGTCGAATCCCTCGATGACCGGCGCAGCGCCCACGCATCCCCCTTCGATCCTCAGGTTAGGGATGACCCTCTGTCGGCGCCAAGGGAGCGCGGTGGTCGCGCCCTGTTCCCAGACGGGTCGATCACTCCGCCGCGCAAGTGCGCGAGGTGGTCGTGGGCCATCGTGGTCGTGGGCCATCGCCCCGGTCGTCGGCGGGCCAGGACTCGGGAGGACCGGACGTTGTCGACCGGCGGCCCGGCGTGTCAGTATCCGGGCGACGCGGAGGGAGCGGAGTGGGCACTGGAGGCATCGGTCCTGCGGGCTGGGTAGTCGGGGTGCTCGGCGTGGGGTGGTCGAGGTGAGGCGCTGTCCAGCGTGTGACCGGCCCGTGACCGGGAGGTTCTGCCCCGGATGCGGCGCCGAGCCGGTCGACACCACCCCTGCGTCGTCTGGTTCCCCCGGCGCCGGATCGGCCCAGGGGTCGGCGGCCACCGTGCCCGTGGCCGCACCGGTGGCGCCGCCACCTGCCGCCGGAGTCGTGCAGCCCGGTCGGGTCGTTCCGCCGGAGCCGACGACGGGCTACCAGACGGCCCCAACTCCACCGCCGGATGGCACGACCGGGAACAGGTCGACGGCGGTCGCCGCCCTGATCGGAGGGCTCAGTGTGGCGGTGGTCGCGGCGCTGATCGCCATCGTCGCCCTGCTGGTCGCCCGAGGCGAGGACGAGGGCGAGGCCACGACGCGATCCGACCGGTCCGGAACGGACGTGCCGTCGGCGGGAACCTCGCCGACCTCGCCCGCACCGAGCGCGCCGACGACCTCGACCGTGGTGAACCTTCCGCCTCCGTCGGCGGCCCCGACGACGATCCCCCCGGTGCTGATCGGGGCACAGCAGTACCTGGAGGTGAGCGCGCAGGGCCGTGAGGCCGTCCAGCAGGGTGTGGCCGCCTGCTACGACGCCGACCCCTCGAGGGCGCTCAGCGGGCTCCAGATCGGAAAGGTCAATCGTCAGGAAATCCTGAACGGCCTGTCCGGAGTGAACATTCCGGGCTTCCAGTCGCTCTTCGTGGACATGCAACGGGCCATGGAACTCTCGATCGAGGCTGATGACCTGTACCAGGAGTGGGTGCGGAGCACCGGGTGTTCCTTCGGGCTGGAGTCCAACTTCTACAAGCAGCAGGCCGACGCCACGTCGGGTGAGGCGACGGCGGCGAAGCGGCGCTTCGTCGACGCGTGGAACCCGGTGGCCCGGCAGTACGGTCTGCGTCAGTTCAGTGATGAGGACATCTGAGCGGGTGCGGTGCCGGATTCGTCGGACGGCGCTGCTCCTCGGCATCCCGGCCGTGATCGCTGCATCCACCACCGGGTGCGGATCCGGCCCGGACAGCGCGACTCCGACGGCGGTGCTCACCGTCCCGGCCACGGAGCCCTCCACCTCGACGACCGTGCCGACCACCCTGCCGGCATCGACCAGCACGGTGCCGGTCGTGACGCTTCCGCCGATCGGATCGGCCGGCGTGTCCGTCCCGTCGACCCCCAGCACCACCACCGACCAGGCGGTAGGCGGAGGATCACTCGATGGGCGGGTGGTGGTGATCGACCCCGGGCACAACGGTGGGAACGGGGGCGCCACGTCGGAGATCAACCGTCAGGTGGAGGCCGGGGGGTTCCGGAAGGCCTGTGACACCACCGGGACCTCCACGAACGGCGGCTACAGCGAGTCGGCGTTCAATTGGGATGTCTCGAACCGGCTGGCCGAGTTGCTGCGCGCCGGCGGAGCGAAGGTCATCCTGACCCGGGATTCGGACCGGGGCGTGGGACCGTGCATCGACCGACGGGCCGGGATCGGCAATCTGGCCGGGGCCGACGTCGCCGTGTCGGTGCACGCCGACGGGTCGGACGCCGGCAACCGGGGCTTCCACATCCTGGTTCCCGGCGCGCTCCCGGGATACACCGACGACATCGCCGGCCCATCCCGCGACTACGCGCGGATCCTGCGGGAGGAGTTGCCCGCTGCCGGCATGCCGCCGTCGAACTACATCGGCAGCGATGGGATCATGCTCCGCACCGACCTGGGGGGCCTGAACCTCTCGGACGTCCCGAAGGTGTTCGTGGAGAGCGGAAACATGCGCGACCCCACCGACGCCGCCCTGCTCACCAGCCCCGAGTTCCGGCAGCGCTGGGCCGAGCGCATCGCTGCAGCGACGACGAGGTTCCTGCAGCAGCGGTGAGTGGCCCCCGGCGCGTCCCCGTCAGGGCCGGGGCCAGGGGTGTCACCACTGCCCGTACTGCTCCGGGGTCCGTGGGCCGAACGATCCTGCGGATGGTCGCGGTGCCGCTCGGGGGACGTTGCCCGGGGTTGGCTGGACCGCTGGGGGTGGTGGTGCAGGCTGATGTACCGGAACGCCAGGCTGCGCCGCCGGTACCGGTGGGGCGTCGACTGCCCCCGCAGGAGTCGATCCGATGGATGTCGATCCGACGGATGTCGACGGGGCTCCGCGCCGTCGAGCGCCAACGTGTTGGAGCATCGCCAGTGAGGCGATCACCCCGATCAGTGAGCCGATGGTCGGCAGGATGACCCCCGGTCCCGGCAGGAGCACGCTCTCAACGTTGTCGAGTCCGATGGTGTCGCTCTGCAACCTGGCGACCTCGGCCGAGATGGCGATCGCGTACACGCTGTTGAGTCCAGTGACCGCCACGGTGAGCAGGCAGATCACTGCGCCGACGATGGACGCCGCCGTCGCCCGCAGCACGATGACGGCGAGGCAGGCTGTGGCCGCGACGAGGCAGGCGGCGAACTGGAACCAGAACGAGAGGATCCCATCGGTGTCGTCGCTCAGGGTCGGCAGCGGCCAGAGCGCCTGGAGGCCGTCACTGGAAGGGCCGATGAACCACGGCGTGAGGACCGTGAGAAGGAGCGCGATCGCGAAGCCGAGCCAGAGCGGCGAGCGCGGTCTCCGGATCCGACCCGACCCCGTCCCGGCCTCGGCCGGAGCACCCGTCCCGGCTGGGGTCGATCCCGGGAATTCCGGCTGGCGGGTCACCGGGGTTGGCGGGATCGGCGGCGTCGGCGTCTGCGTCGTCGGAGGTGTCGGAGGTGTCGGGGCCGTCTGGGGCGCTGCGGGCGTCTGAGGCTGCAGGTTCGGATGGGCCTGGACATGGTCGGTCCAGGCCTCGCCGTCGAAGAATCGGATCACTGCGGGATCGTTCGGATCCGGGTACCAGCCCGCTGTGCTCACGACACCGTCCCCTCTCGCCCGCTCACGACACCGTCCCCTCTCGCCCGCTCACGACACCCTCCCCGCCCGCCCGACGGTGACGGCTCGACCCTCGCTGGATTCGCTCCACCCGGGCAACGTGAGTGGTTAGCTCCCCGAATGGCGGACCATCAAGTCGTGCGGCCGGAGTCGGGCCGCGCCGGGCGACCCCAGCAACTCCCGCCGCGCAACTGTTCGAACGGTTGGACCTGATGGCGTCCGATCCGCCGAGTCGCCTGACGCGTCGGCTCGGCACGGCTGACGCGGTCGTCGTGGGGCTCGGCGCCATGGTGGGGGCCGGGGTCTTCGCGGCGATCGGCCCGGCGGCGGCTGCTGCCGGGTGGTGGCTGTTGGCCGGGTTGGTCCTGGCCGCTGCGGTCGCCGCGGCCAACGCGTCGTCGTCCGCCCAACTCGCCGCGGTCCACCCCGAATCGGGTGGGACCTACGTCTACGGGCGTGAACGTCTGGGCGAGGCCTGGGGGTTCCTGGCGGGTTGGGCGTTCGTCGTGGGCAAGACGGCGAGCTGCGCAGCGATGGCCACGACCTTCGGCGCCTACCTGTGGCCCGGTGGGGCCACGTGGGTGGGAGTCGCCGCGGTGCTGGTCCTGACCGCGGTGAACCTGTGCGGGGTGTCGCGCACCGTGGTGGCCACGGCGGTGATGCTGGTCGTCGTGTTGGCCTCGTTGGGGGCCGTCGTCGTCGGTGGGGTGGTGGGCGGGCTGTCGTGGCCCGCCACGACGGACGGCCGGTCGGCCTCGGTGTCGGTGCGCGACGTGCTCGGGTCGGCCGGCCTGTTGTTCTTCGCGTTCGCCGGATACGCGCGGATCGCCACGCTCGGCGAGGAGGTGCGCGACCCGGTGCGGACCATCCCCCGTGCCGTGCCGATCGCGCTCGGGCTGGCGACGGTGGTGTACGCGGTCGTGGCCGTCGTCGCGTTGGCTGCGGTCGGCCCGGACGTCCTGGCCCGGTCCGATGCCCCGCTCGTCGACGTGGTCCGTCATGGACTCCCGGCGCTCGAGCCGTTCGTGGTCCTCGGCGCGGCCGTCGCGTCGCTCGGGGTGTTGTTGTCGTTGCTCGCCGGAGTCGGACGGACGGCCTTCGCCATGGCGGACCGGCGCGACCTGCCCGCGGCCCTGGCGCACGTCGGGGCGCGCTCCCGCGTACCCGACCGGGCCCAGGTCGCGCTCGCCGCCGTGGTGGTCGCCGTGGTGCTGACCGTCGACCTGCGAGGCTCGATCGGGGCGAGCTCGTTCGCCGTGCTGGCCTACTACGCCATCACGAATGCCTCGGCCTGGCGGATGGAGCCGAGCGAGCGGCGCTGGCCCCGTTGGGTGTCGGGCGTCGGAGCGGTGGGCTGTGTGGTGGTGGCGCTCTCGTTGCCGGCCTCGGGGGTCGCCGCCGGCGTCGTGCTGCTCGCCGTCGGCGGGGCGGTGCACGCCGTCCGGCGCCGGGCGGTGTGACGGACCCACCGGTACGCTCACGCCGTGGCAGGTCGGTGGGACGAGCGGGGACGGCGGGGCGCGCCGTGGGTCCGGCTCCTCGCCGTGCCGGCGGTCGCGTTCGTGGCGATCGCCTGCTCGAGCACGGGGACGACCGAGGTGGGCCAGGCACCCTCCACCACGGTGGTCACCGCCGACGAGCCGGCGACCGTCCCGACCTTCCAGCCCGGTGCGCGCACCGGAGCCTCCGGGGTTGGGTCGACCACCGTTCCGGTGCCCGCCGGGGCTCCGGGCCAGCGCCTCGGAATCGGTCCGTGCCCGATGTTCCCGGCCGACCACTCGTTCAACACGCCGATCACCGGACTCCCGGTCGCCGCGGACTCCGAGCGGGTGATCGCTGCGATCGGACCCGACTCGACGCTGCGCCACGGCTTCTCGAGCACGGTCCGTGACGGCACCCGCCGCGGGTATCCGATCAACGTGGTGGACCCGGCGACGTCGACACCGACCGACTTCATGGTGGCCGCTGCATACCTGTACTTCTCCGACGGCTCGGACGTCCCCATGCCGGAGTTCCCGCGCTTCGAGGGGTGGCCTGGCCGCGAGTGGGACAAGCACCTGCTGCTCGTGGACACCAGCAGCTGCCGCACTCGCGAGTTGCTGAACGTCCAGCCGCCGGGCGAGAACGACACCGCCCGGCCATTCAACATGTGGTACGCGGACGCGGTCGTGAGCTTCGACCTGCGCAGCAACGAGCGCCCCGAGGGGTCGGCGAACGCGGCCGGCGTGTCGATGCTGGCCGGGTTGGTCCGCTACGACGAGGTGGCCAGCGGCCGGGTCCGCCACGCCATCGGATTGACGATGCCGGTGATCCGCGGCGACGGACCGGTGTGGCCCGCCCACCGCAGCGACGGTCGTTCGACCGACCCGGCCGCCCCGCCGATGGGGGCCTGGTTCCGTCTGCGTGACGACGTCGACATCTCGACGCTCGGGCCGCAGGCGCGAGTGGTCGCCGAGGCGCTCCGGGAGTACGGCGGGGTGCTCGTCGACACGGGACCCGGCATCACCCTGACCGGGGAGCCCGACCTGCGCTGGAACGACGCCGACCTGGACGGCCTGGGTTCGCTGACCGCCTCGGACCTGGAGCTCGTCGACCCGTCGTCGCTCATCGTCGACCCGGCGACGAACCAGGCCCGGATCCGTGGCTGAGTCGACCCCCACCGCCCTCGGTGCCCCGCCGGTCGCACCGGCCTCGTCGTCGACGACCATCCGGGCGGCGGAGCTGCTCGACGCCGGTGGCATCGTCGCCTTCCCCACCGAGACCGTCTACGGGCTCGGCGCCCGCGTCGACCGCCACGACGCGTTGGCGAGGGTGTTCGCCGTCAAGGGTCGACCGCACGCGGATCCGCTCATCGTGCACGTGGACGACGTCTCCGAGGCGAGGCGTCTGACGGCGGAGTGGCCGGCGGCCGCCGACGAACTGGCGGCCAGGTGGTGGCCCGGTCCCCTCACCATCGTGGTTCGCCGCCTCGACGGTCTGGACGACCTGGTCTGTGCGGGCGGCGACTCGGTCGGCATCCGGGTGCCCGCCCACCCGGCCGCCCGCGACCTGCTGCGGGCTGCCGGCGCGCCGGTTGCGGCGCCGTCGGCCAACCGGTTCGGCCGGATCAGCCCGACGACGGCGTCCCACGTGGTGGACGAGTTCGCCGACCGGGCCCCGGCCGACCGTCCCGACCTGGTCGTGGACGGGGGCGCGTGTCCGCTCGGTGTCGAGTCGACCGTCGTCGACCTCACCGGTGACACCCCCACCGTCCTGCGACCCGGTGGGCTCGCAGTGGAGGACCTGCGTGGGGTGCTCGGCGAGGTCACCGTCGCCGAGCGCGTCCACGACGGCCGTGTCGCCGACGGGTCCGGCCACCAATCACCCGGCGGGTACCTGCGTCACTACGCGCCCGGGACCCCGCTGGTGGTCCTGGACGGACCGCCGGGAACGGCCACCCGGGTCGTGACCGAGCTCTCGGCCCGTGGCGTCACCGCGGCGGCGATCGCCCCGGACGGAGCCGACCCGGGGGCCTTCGCGGCGTCGCTGTACGCGTCGCTGCGGGCGGCCGACGGGGGGTCGGCATCCCTGCTCGTGGCCGAGTTGGTCGATCCGGCGGGGTTGGGGCGGGCCGTCAACGACCGGCTGTTCCGGGCCGCGCACGGGAGGCTCGCCCCGGCCGGGGGCGGCGATGCCGCAGCGCTCGTCGATCGGGTCCTCGAGCTGACGGCGGCGCACCGGCCGTGAGGGACCGTCGCGCCGCGTGGCGTCGGGCCCCGGTGCTCGCAGTGGTGGTGCCCCTGGTGCTGGCCACGGCGGTGGCGTGTGGCAACGGCGCGTCGACCGCGGCGAGCTCGCCGGAGTCGGTGCCGTGGGGCGCGCTCGGCCCGGCCGGACTCGACGACAGCCCGGATGGCCTGGTCCCGGTCGGACCCGGCGTGGATCCGGGCCCGCAGGTCATGGCCGAGGTCACCCTCCCCGGAGGCGCCGTCCCCACGGTGCCGCAGCCGAGCGTCCCGGCACCCGAGGTGTTCGTCACGCCGGGCGATGGTCCCACGGCGGGCAGCGGGGGAGGACCGGACGCGGTCGCACCTCCGTCGACCATCACGCCGACGACCGCTCCCGCGCCACCGGCCGGTGGCGCCCGCGCCGTGGAGCGACTGGGGGACGACGGGTTGCGCAGCACCGCGGCCCGGGCGCTCGGCCTGGTCCGCTACGACTGGCAACGACGCCTGCCCGGGTGGCAGCTACGGTTCCTGCCGGGGCGAAGTGGGGTGCGCGGTCTGACCTACCCGGACGCACGCGTGATCGAGGTGTTCGTCCGCACGGCGGACTCTCCCGAGGCGCTCGCTCACGTCGTCGCCCACGAACTCGGCCACGCCGTCGACGTGACCCACCTGGACGACGGCGAGCGGGGTGCGTGGCGCTCCGCCCGCGGTCTCGACGGCAGGGTCCCGTGGTTCCCGGGCGTCGGCGGAGCGAGCGACTTCGCCACGGCCGCGGGTGACTTCGCCGAGTCGTTCGCCTGGCAGGCCGCCGGTGGCGGCGGGTGGTACTCACAGTTGGGTCCGCCGCCCGATGCGACCGAGTCGGCGCTGCTGGTCCGTCTCGGCACGCCATGAGCTCGGCGGCTCGACGCGACGAGGGAGGGGTGGGGAGCTGTCCCCGACCCTGTGTTCATGCGACCCTGGGTCGCGGTTCGTGGGCGCGGTTCCTGTGTCGAACCCTGCAGAGGCGCCCACACGAACCCTGTCCTCAGTGACTCCCGGACCATCTCGGTGACCGACGCCAGTGCCCGTGGTGTGTCGGGTCCGCTCCGCGACGCCGGGGGTGGGAACGACATCATCGTGGAACGTCACGGCCGTGCGGTGGTTGCAGTGGTCAGGATGGACCGGCTCGCTGGGATCGCCAACCTCGAGGCCGGTCTCCGCAGCGCCGCCCTGGTCCTGGCACGCGCCGCGAACGACGACGGGACCCGGTTCGACCTCGACGACGTCATCGCAGCCCTGGGATCCGTCCGCGCCCGGCTCGAGGCGGAACTCGACGCCGAGCCCGCAGTCGAGGATCTCCGGCGTCTGCTCGCCGGGGACCCCCAGGTCGTCCGGAACGCGCTCGAGAGGATGCTGACGATCGAACGTGCCCACGAAGCCGGGGAACCGCGGCTCGGCAGCCTCGTCGGATGGCGCAACCTCGTCGTGGGCGACAACCACTGGCGGATCGTATGGAGGTGACCACCGGCGACGGTCGCACATCGGCGCTGGCCGAGGTGATCGCGCTGCTCGGTCGGCGGATCGACCGGGGTGGACGGGGCGTCCCGGTACACTCTCAGGGCCGACCGGACGGCTGGATCCGGTGGGCCAGCGGAAGCGCACGACCGACCCCCTCACGACAGGACGACCGTGACCGATCCCGCCACCAGGGCGAACTCAGTGGACCTCGGCGCCCGCCCGGCCCTGCCCGTGGCGATGCTCAAGGCGTGCCGCCCGAAGCAGTGGGCGAAGAACGTGCTGGTGTTCGTGGCGCCGGGTGCGGCGGGTGTGCTCACCGAGACCCTCGAGCTGCGACTCACGCTGCAGGCGTTCGTCGCATTCTGCGCGGTCTCCTCGGCGACCTACCTGCTGAACGACGTGCTCGACGTCGAGTCCGACCGGCGCCATCCGACGAAGCGGAACCGTCCGATCGCCAGCGGTGCGGTGCCGATCCCCGTCGCGATCGGTCTGGCCGTCGTCCTGTTCGTCGCCGGTGTGGCGCTGGCGGTGTGGACCAACTGGACGCTCGCCGGCATCGTCGCGGGCTACGCGGTGCTCACCACCTCGTACTCGATGTTCCTGAAGCAGGTCGCCGTGCTCGACCTGGTGATCCTGTCGGCCGGGTTCATCCTGCGCCTGCTCGGAGGCGCGTACGCCACGGGCGTCGAGGTATCGGAGTGGTTCCTGCTCGTCTCCCTGTTCGGGTCGTTGTTCATCGCCGGCGCCAAGCGGTTCGCGGAGAAGAAGGAGCTCGGAGAGGAGGCGGCGGCCCTGCGCCCCACGCTCGGGGCCTACAGCGTGGAGTACCTGGGCTTCATCCGCTCGGTCGCGGCGGCGGCCGTGACCATCTCGTACTGCCAGTGGGCCGTCGAGAGCGGTGGCACGGATCGTTACGCGACCCCGTGGGTGCAGCTGTCGATCATCCCGTTCGTCATCGCGATCCTGCGGTACGCCCTGCTGGTCGACCAGGGCCAGGGCTCGGCCCCCGAGGAGGTCTTCGCGAAGGACCGCCAGATGCAGCTGATGGGGGTCCTGCTGGTCGCGTGCCTGCTCCTGGCGGTGTACCTGTGAGCGACTCGCTGGAGGCCGCGGCGACCCGCGAGCTGCTGGCCGGTTGGGGCCGCACCGCACCCACCCACGCCACCGTCGTGCACCCGCACAGCGCCGAGGCGGCCGCCGAGCTGGTCGCGTCGGTCGACGGTCGGGACGCCCACGGCCGGGGCCTGGTGGCCCGGGGCCTGGGTCGTGGGTACGGGGACTGCGCCCAGAACGCCGGCGGCACCGTCCTCGACGGTCCGAGCCTCTCCGGACTCATCGACCTGGACTGGGAGCGGGGCATCGTCCGGGTCCAGGCCGGGACGAGCCTGGACGACCTGATGCGGTGGCTGGTGCCGTTGGGCTGGTTCGTCCCCGTCACCCCGGGCACGCGGATGGTGACCGTCGGCGGCGCCATCGCCGCCGACATCCACGGGAAGAACCACCACGTGAAGGGGTCGTTCGCCGAACACGTGCTGGGCCTGCGCCTGGTCGACGGCAGGGGAGAGGTGCGTGACGTCACCCCTGACGGCAGCCCCGAGGTCTTCCGGGCGACGGCGGGCGGCATGGGCCTCACCGGGGTGGTGCTCGACGCCACGGTCCGGATGACGCCGATCACCTCCAGCCTGATCAGCGTCGACACCGACCGGACCGCCGACCTGGACGAGGTCATGCGGCTCATGGTCGAGGGCGACGCCGACTACGAGTACTCGGTCGCGTGGATCGACCTGATCGCCACCGGCCGCAGCATGGGGCGTTCGATCCTGCAGCGGGGGCGGTTCGCCACCGCCGAGGAGGCCCGGGCGGCGGGCCACGGTGACCCGCTCCGCTACCGGCCCAAGCAGCTGCCGTCACCGCCCGACCTGTTCCCCTCGGGCCTGTTGAACCGGCTGACGGTCCGGGCGTTCAACGAGCTCTGGTACCGCAAGGCGCCGGCATGCCGGCGTGACGAGCTGCAGACGATCGAGCAGTTCTTCCACCCATTGGACATGATCGCCGAGTGGAACCGCATCTACGGGCCCCGCGGGTTCCTGCAGTGGCAGTTCGTCGTCCCCGACGAGGCGGGAGAGGTCGTGCGCACCGCGGTGGAGCGGCTGTCGGGTTCGGGGGTGTCGTCGTTCCTGGCGGTCCTCAAGCGGTTCGGGCCTGGCAACGACCACCACCTGTCGTTCCCCCGGCAGGGCTGGACCCTGGCGCTGGACATCCCCGTGCTGCCGGGTCTGGACCGGCTGCTCGACGAGCTCGACGAACTGGTCGTCGAGGCCGGCGGCGCGGTGTACCTGGCGAAGGACAGCCGGGTGCGACCGGAGCTGGTCCCGGCCATGTACCCGAGACTGGACGAGTGGCGGGGGATCCGGGACGAACTGGACCCACACGGGCGGTTCCGTTCCGACCTGGCCCGCCGGCTCCGGCTCTGCTGAGCGCGGCGCCGACGGGCCGCTCGGCGATGCTCCGAGGAGCTGGGCTCAGCCGCCCACGTCGGCGGCGTAGGCGTCCAGCGCCGTCTGGAACTTGGCGTTGGCACCGTCGAGCGCGGCCTGGATCGGCGCGTTCGACAGCATCACGTTGTCCATCGCGGCCCTGATCTCGGTGCGGAACGAGTTGTAGGGGCCGATCACCGGCCCGGGGACCTCGGGGTCGAGCGACTTCAGGCTCTCGTAGGCGACGCTCAGACCCTGGCCCTTCGGCGTGGTGTTGAACTCCTGCTGGAGCACCGGGTCGTCGGCGGCGGACTGCAGGATGGGCAGGTACGAACCCTGGAGGGTCCACGCGACCTGGTTGGGGGTCTGCAGGAAGAACTCGAGGAAGTCCCAGCGCGCCGCCACCGTGGCGTCATCGGTGCCGTCCACCAGGTACCAGGCTGACCCGCCGATCTGGCCCTTGCCGGCGCCGGTCAGCCCCGGGGTCGGGCCGAAGGAGATCCGGAGGCTCTGGTCGACGTCGGCGTTGACGCCCTCGGAGGACAGGGCCGACTCGTCCACCTGTCCCGACAGGAGCGCGGCAACGGTCGAGATCGCCGTCGAGGTCTGGATCAGCATGGCCGAGGTCTTGTTGTTGATGGCCAGGTACTCGTCGACGCCGCTGGCGGTCGACGGGATCGCCTTCAACAGGCCGTCAGCGACCATGCCCTGGAGCCACTCCATGATCTGCGTGGTGGTCGGCTGGAGCAGCTCGGACTGGGTCGCCAGCGCGGCCCGGCCGTTCTCGTTGTTGACGAGCGCCTTGTCGTCGCCGGTCATCCAGTGCTCCAGGTACCAGGAGTCGACCTTCATCACGAGTGGCGCCTGCAGGCCGGGGATGTTCGCCGCCTTCAACTGCTCGGCGGTCGTCCGCAGCTCGTCCAGCGTGCCGGGGAGCTTGGTGGGGTCGAGGCCGGCGGCCTTCAGGATGTTCTCGTTGGCGTAGAGCACCGGGGTGGACACGCTGAACGCGCCGGGCCACAGCACGCCGTCGACGGTGTAGGCCGCGGTGACGGCCGGCAGGATCGCGTCGTAGACCGACGCGGCGTCCGGGTCGGCGGCGATGCAGGCGGCGGCGGGCACCACGGTCCCGGAGTCGATCATGAACTGGGTCGTGGTGTCCTCGGTGAGCACGATGTCGGGCAGCGACGCCGGGTCGGCGAGCCGGTCCTCGTACTTCTTGAGCAGCTCCTCGTAGGAGCCCTGGGACTCGACGACCACCTGCACCTTCGGCTGCGACGCGTTGTACTTGGCGGCGAGCTCCTCCAGGGTGGTCTTCGTCAGGCCCGCGTAGGCGTGCCACAGCGTGACCTGCACCGGACCGGTCGCCGACTCGAGCGCCGCCAGCGGGCACTGCGCCGGGTCGACCTGCGCCGCCGACTCCTCGCCGCCGGAACCGCCGGAGCCGCCCGATCCGTCGCCGGACTCGCTGCCGCCACCGCAGGCGGCCGCGACCAGGGCGAGGGCCGCCACGGCGGCGACCCACCAACGTGACCGGCGTCGCAGGTGGAGTGGTGCGGGGGTTGGGTGCATGGGGTGCTCCTGTGTGGTCGGGGGTGGGTGCACTCTCAGCCCTTGACGGCCCCGGCCGTGAGGCCGCGGATCATCTGGCGCTGGAAGAAGATGAGCAGGGCGAGCAGGGGAAGGGCGGCCAGGATCGCGGCGGCGAACCCGATGTTCAACCGGTCGACCCGGTCGGAGCCGATGCTGCGCAGCGCGACCTGGACGGTCTGCCAGGTCCGCTGGTCGGTGGAGAACCGCGGCCACACGTACTGGTTCCAGGCGCCCAGGAAGGCGATGACGACGAAGCTCCCGATGATCGGCTTGGTCATGGGGACCGCCACCCTGAACAGGAACCGCATGTGTCCGTACCCGTCGAGCTGGCTCGCGTCGAGGAGGTCGCGGGGGACGCCGGCGAAGCCCTGGCGGATCAGGAAGATGCCGAAGGCCGTCGCCAGGAACGGCACGGTGAGCCCCTCGAGGCTGTTGAGCCAGCCCAGGTTCCGGACGGTCTCCAGGTTCGAGATCAACGTGACCTCGATCGGCAGGAGCAGGGTCCCGATCACCACGACGAAGGCGACCGTCTTGCCGGGGAAGTCCAGGAACGCGAACGCGTAGGCGGCCAGGACGGAGGTGAACAGCTGGACCAGGACGATGATCGTCGTGACGATCAGGGACAGCGTCATGGCCCGCCCCAGGTCGGCCTCGGTGAACGCCTTGACGAAGACGTCCCACTCGATGTCCACCGGCCGGAGCGGCTGTCCCTGGGCGACGTACTGGAGCGGGTTCGACAGGGCCCGCAGGACCAGCATGTAGATGGGGAACAGGATGATGAGGGACAGGGCGCTCAGGACCACGTACCACCCGATGTCGGCGGGTCGGATCCGGCGCCGGGGGCGCCCGTCCGCCGTGCCGGTCACGGTGCCGGTCGGGGCGTCGGTCGGGCCGTCGATCGGGAGGTCAGTCGCCATAGTGCACCCGCTTGGAGAGCAGGGAGTACTGCACCGCGGCCACGATGGCCGTGAGCGCGAAGAGTCCGATCGAGAGGCCGGCCCGGACGTCGAGTGACCGGGTGCCCTTGGGGTCAGCGATCTTGTAGAGCAGCGTCTCGGTGCTGTCGCCCGGCCCGCCGCCGGTGAGGAACTCGATCTGGGCGTAGGCCTGCAACGCGCTGATGACCAGCACGACCGCCAGGAACAGCAGCGCCGGCGAGATGAGCGGCACCGTGATGCGGAAGAAGCGCCGGGTGGCGCTGAAGCCGTCGAGTGTGGCGGCCTCGGTGAGTTCGTCGGGGACGGCCTGCAGGGCGGCCAGGATCACGATGAAGGTGAGTCCCAGGTTCTGCCACACGGTCGTGAGCGCGACCGAGAACATGGCCGAGCGTGGGTTGTTGAGGCTCAGCCACGGGACGTCCTTGAAGTAGCCGACCTCGGGGTTGACGAGCGTGAAGAACACCACCGAGGCCACGGCGACCGAGGTGGCGACGGTGGAGGAGAAGATCGTCTGGAAGATCTTGATGCCCTTCAACCGCCGGTGGGCCGCGACGGCGAGCAGGACGCCGAGCACCAGGCCCAGCGGCACCGTGTAGACCATGAACTGGAACGAGTGGAGGAGCCCGGAGGTGAAGTCGCTGCTCCGGAGCGTGTCCCAGCGTTGGCCGAATCCGACCCAGGTGGCCTCCTTGTTCCGGAACCGTGGCTGGCGGTGCGTGGCGTACCAGAACAGTCGGTAGAGCGGGTAGTAGGAGAAGGCCGCGAACAACAACACCGCGGGCGCCAGGAAGGCGTACGCCATCAATGCGTCGCGGCCCCGTCGGCCGCCCCCCCGGCGCCGTCCGCCGGTTCCGGCCGGGACGGCCAGGTCCTCGGCTGCGGCCTCGGCGGTGGGCAGGTCGCTCACGGTGCGGTCAGTTCGTCCGCCACGTCGTGGCCCGGTCGAAGAGGTGGACCCGCTCGGCGTCGACGGTCAGGTGGACGGTCTCGCCGGGTCGGACGTCGGGCCCGTCGCTCGGCTCGCGCACCACGAGCCGCTCACCGCCGCAGCGGACGATCACGTGGCGCTCGTGGCCGAGCAGCTCGACGTTCTCGGCGGTGCCCTGCAGGTGCGACGGTGCCGTGGCGACGTGGAGGTGCTCCGGTCGGATCCCTGCGACCACCTCGACGCCCTCACGGGCCGACCCCGGGTCGCTGACCGGCACGACACCGGTCTCGGTCCGCACTGCGGCGCCATCCGGGGCGTTGACCGCGACCCCGGGGAGGGTGTTCATGGGTGGGCTGCCGATGAAGCCGGCGACGAACAGGTTGGCCGGCCGCTCGTAGACCGCCTGGGGCTCGCCGACCTGCTGCAGCCGCCCGTCGCTCATGATCGCGATCCGGTCCGCCATCGTCATGGCCTCCACCTGGTCGTGGGTGACGTAGACGAACGTCGTGCCCAGCCGGCGGTGCAGCTCGACCAGCTCGAGTCGCGTCTGGGTGCGGAGCTTGGCGTCCAGGTTGGACAGCGGCTCGTCCATCAGGAACACCTCGGGGCGCCGCACGATCGCCCGGGCGAGTGCGACCCGTTGCCGCTGGCCGCCCGACAGCTCGCCGGGTTTGCGCCCCAGGTACTCGGTGAGCCCCAGTGTGTCGGCCGCCTCGGCGACACGTTGTGAACGCTCGCCGGCCTCCACCCGCGCGTTCCGGTTCGCGACCAGCGGGGACTCGATGTTCTGCGCCACGGTCATGTGCGGGTACAGCGCGTAGCTCTGGAACACCATGGCGATGTCACGGTCCCGGGGCGGAACGTCGTTGACGACCCGGTCACCGATGCTGAGCGTGCCGCCGCTGATCTCCTCGAGTCCGGCGATCATCCGGAGTGCGGTGGACTTCCCGCAGCCCGATGGTCCGAGCAGGACCATGAACTCTCCGTCGAGCACCTGCAGGCTCAGGTCCTCGACGGCGACGACGTCACCGAAGCGCTTGGTGATCCCCGCGAAGCTGACTCCGCTCACGGTCGGTCCCCGTTCGTCCCCGACTCGTCCCCAGTTGGCACGTTGGTGCTCGCTCCCTGCATCGTCCCGGCCGCCCGGTCCGTTCCCGGTGCGCCGCAGGATAGGCGAGCATCCGACCGTCCGTCAGCGGCAGCGGCGACGCACCTCCCGGAACCCGGCGAGGGCCGGAGCCCTGTTCGCCAGGAGTTCACCCTCGAGCCACTCGGGCGACGGCAGGCCGCCCAGGTACCACCGGCCGAACGTCGTGGCGTCCATCCAGTCGGCGTCGGATGGACGCAGGTCGACGACGTGGGATCCGGTGGCGACCCGGCGCCGGAGCGACTCCCAGCGTGACGGCGCGTCGACGGCGGTGGTCCACTCGGCGATCGACTCCGGGGAAGGCGGCGGGTGCTCGAGTGGTGACGTCGACGGGTGGGACGACACCGCGGGGTGCAGGGCCGCGGCCCGTGGCCAGGTGAGGGGGCCTCCGGCCCTGAGCGCGGCGGCCAGTCCGGCACACCACACCCCGAGCACCAAGCGGCCGAAGGGGGGAGGCGGACCGGGTGCGGCCAGCCCCAGCACGCGGTGGAGGGCGTCGACGAGCAACCCGGACGCGTCGTCGTCCTCGACGAGCACGTGTCCGTCGGCTGCCGACCGGACCCGGCTGCGGAATCGGCCGTCGGCATCGACGGCCACCTCCACCCGGACCCGGTGTGGGGCTGCGTCCGTGTCGGCCCGACCGGTCAGGGCCACCGCGACCGCCTGCGTCCCGGGCGGGGCCAGCAGGCCGAACAGGTCGGTGGTGGAGGCCCGGCCGCCGGGACGGAGCGGCCGGATGAACAGGGCGCCCGGGCCGGGCGCCTGCCCGGCGTGGGGGGTCCGGGCGTGGGGGGTCCGGGTGTGGGGGGTCCGGGTGTGGGGGGTGGCGGCGTCCCGCCGCGGCCGCCCGATCGGGCCTGCGATCAGGATGCCGGGTTCGAGCTCGGCCACCAGCCCGAGCAGGTGCCAGGCGTCCGGGTGGGGGATCGAGGGGTCATCGGCGGGGTCCACGGTCGGCGCCGGCCATGGTCGCGGTCCGGGGCCGCTCTGTCAGTCCTCCGGCCCGGGTCGCGGTGCCCGGTCCACCCATCCGGCGACCGCCGGCCACCGTCGGTCGACCAGCGCCACCGCCAACCGGGCATCGCTCAGCACGTAGGCCCGGAGCTCGTCGGCGTCGAGCTCGTGGATGCGTCGGCGGTCCACCTCGACCGGCCGCTCGCCCACCAGGCGAGCCAGGGGCTTCAGCGCACAGCTCAGGCCGAGGGTCCGGCCGACGTCGGCCCGGTAGGGACGCAGCCCGTCGAGGTGTCGGTGCCCGTGCCAGGTGGCCTCGCCGGTGTCACCGTCGATCCGCAGACCGATGGGCACCCCGAGCAGCTCGGCCCGACGACGCAGGAACGGGAGGTCGAAGCCACGGCCGTTCCAGGTGACCAGCACGCCGGGCGGGAGCGCAGCCAGGAGCTCGTCGAGGTCCGCGAGCAGTTCGGGCTCGCCGCTCCCGCGGGGCTCGACGACCCGGGCGACCCCGGGTCCGACCACGGCCACGGCGACCACCGACGACCGCTCCGGGTCGAGTCCGTCCGAGGTCGTGTCGGTCTCGATGTCGAGCCCGTACCTGGGCGCTGTGGCCAGGCCGGATCCGTCCGGCGCAACCCGGGTCACCTCGCCGTCCTCCAGCACGGTCGCATGCTACGGGTGCGCTGCGACGGGTCCCGCTGCGCGTTCAGCCCCGGATGCGCACCAGGCGGCCGGCCCGGTCGCGCCGGCCACCACCCAGTTCGACGACCGAACCGTCCCGGATCCACGCGGCGGCCCGAACCGCCAGCACGAGTGCGTCCAGCACGTCGTCGGCGGCCGATCCGGTGGGCACGGCCGTCGGCCGCGTCCAGCGGCGATCGACCGTCCGGTGGAGCACGGCCAGGCGTTCCCGACGTCCTGCGACCGTCCGCTTCGGATGCCGCATGGGGGCCCCGGCCAGGGTCGCGAAGGCCAGCTCCGGGTGCGTCTCGACGACCCGATCGGCCCGACGGGGACCCACGATGTCGAGCGCCGCGTCGAGCTCGGCGATCTTCGGCACCAGGTTCCAGCTCTGCAGCGACAACCCCGAACCGGTGGCCCTCCGCTGGCGCGCCAGGGCGTCGTCGAAGGTGACTGCACCCAGGACCTCCCGCACCGGCGAGGGGAAGACCGAGCTGCGACGGGGGCCGAGCCGCTCTCGGCAGTCCCGGTCGCAGTCACGAGGCCCGTCGTCGAGCAGTCCGACCGGCATGTCCACCGCGACGACCGACAACGACCGGTCTCGCACGGTGTGCTCGATGCCGACCTCGACCACGATCGAGTCGATCGAGAAGGGCTCCACCGTCGCCGTCGCCACCACCCACCCACGGCGGCAGCCGTCGACGCCGGCCACCAACGTCGGCCCGGTCGTGCGGGCGGACCGGGATCTGGACGGCACCCGACCAGCCTACGGTCGGGTGCCGGGTGGTCCGGGTCGGACGGGGACGACCGGTACGATCGAGCGGCCGGTGAACGCCGCCGGTCGCCCGTCGCCGAGGAGCCCGCCGTCCGTGGCCCGCCACCTGATCACCAGCGCGCTGCCGTACATCAACGGCGTGAAGCACCTGGGCAACCTGGTCGGATCGATGCTGCCGGCGGACGTGGCGGCGCGGTACCTGCGGGCCCGCGGTCACGAGGTGCTCGCGATCTGCGCGACCGACGAGCACGGCACCCCCGCCGAGATCGCGGCGGCCGAGGCCGGCCTGCCCGTGGAGGAGTACTGCGCCCAGCAGTACGTGGTCCAACGTGACCTGGGGGAACGCTTCGCCCTGTCGTGGGACCACTACGGCCGGACGTCGCGTCCCCAGAACCGGGCGCTCACCGACCACCTGGCCCGGCGGCTCCACGAGGAGGGGTACACCGAGATCCGATCCACCTCGCAGATCTACTCGGTGGCCGACGGCCGGTTCCTGCCGGACCGCTACGTCGTCGGGACCTGCCCGAACTGCGGGCACGACCGGGCGCGCGGCGACCAGTGCGAGCAGTGCGGCAAGCAGCTCGACCCGACCGAGTTGATCGACCCCCGCTCCGCGGTCTCGGGCAGCACCGAGCTCGAGGTCAGGGAGAGCGCGCACGTCTTCATGCGTCAGTCGGCGCTCGCCGGGCGCATCCGTGAGTGGGTCGACGGACAGGAGGAGTGGCCCCAGCTCACCCGGTCGATCGCGTACAAGTGGCTCGACGAGGGCCTGCAGGACCGGGGGATCACGCGTGACCTGGACTGGGGCTTCCCGGTCGACCCCGAGGTCTTCCCCGAGGCGGCCGGCAAGGTCTTCTACGTCTGGTTCGACGCCCCGATCGGCTACCTCGGCGCCACCCGGGAGTGGGCCGACGAGCACTTCGCCCCCGAACGGGCGCCGACGGAGTTCGACCGCTGGTGGCGGACCGACCGGGGGGCCGACGACGTCACCTACACGCAGTTCATGGGCAAGGACAACGTGCCCTTCCACACGATCGGCTTCCCCGGGACGCTCCTCGGCTCCGGTGAGCCGTGGAAGCTGGTCGACCGCCTGAAGTCGTTCAACTGGCTCACCTACGAGGGCGGCAAGTTCTCGACCTCCGAGCACCGCGGGGTGTTCATGTCGGACGCACTCGAGCTGCTGCCAGCCGACTACTGGCGCTGGTACCTGATGGCCAACGCCCCCGAGTCCGACGACACCGACTTCACCTGGCCGCTCTTCGGCGACGCCGTCAACAAGGACCTGGTCGGGACCTTCGGCAACTTCGTCAACCGCACGGTGTCGCAGGTCGTCCGGCACTTCGGCGAGCACGTCCCCGAGGGCGGAGATCCCGGAGACGCCGAGGCGGCGCTGGCAGCTGCCGTCGACGCCCGACTGGTGGAGTACACCGGGCACATGGAGGCACTCGAGTTCCGCAAGGCGGCGGCCGCGCTCCGGGCACTGTGGGCCGAGGGCAACTCCTACCTCGAGCAGCGTGAGCCATGGCGCACGATCAAGGTCGACCGGGACACGACCGCCTGCACGCTGCGGACCGCGCTGCAGCTCGCACTCGTCGACGCCGTGGCCGCCATCCCCTTCATCCCTGCCACCGCCGGTCGGCTCCGAACCTGTCTGGTCGGTGACCGCGAGTGGACCGACCGGATCGACGCGGACCTGCCGGCGACGGCGCGGTCTGCCCTGACCCCTGGTGCGCCGATCATCCCGCCGGGACTGTTGTTCGAGAAGCTCGACGACGAGCGTCTGTCCGCCTGGGCCGAGCGCTTCTCGGGAGCCGACGACGCTCGAGGAGCCACCACACCGGAGGTTGCGACGTGACGACGACCAGCCCACCGACGCCGCGACCGCGCCGCCGGTCCCGCCCCGAGCCGACCCGGGGACCGGTGGTCCGGGCGCTGCTCCGGGCGCGGCTCCAGTTCGTGCGCATCCTGGCCCTGCTGCTCCTGCTCGCCGTGAGCGGGGTGGCGGTGGGCCTGTTCGTCGGGTTCCCCCTCAGCCGCGTCCAGTTCAACACGAGCGGAGCCGTCCGACTCGACCAGGCGAACCTGGTCGGGAAGGCCGACACGCAGGCGGCCCTGGTGGCCCAGGAGGACCTGCCCATCGAGTGGGTGCCCGGCAACGAGGAGCTGGGGGCCTTCGGTGTCCTCGGGTCGTCGTTCTGTGGCACCGAGGTCCCGTTGCCGACGGCACTGTCCGAGGAGAAGGTGGCGGTGTTCCAGAACCCCGCCACGGGCGCCACGCTCATCGGTGAGGCACTCCGGGTCGACAAGTGGCAGGCGGCACGCGACTACGTCGCCTCGGTCGACCGCGCGTTGAAGGACTGCGACGAGTTCTACCAGGCGAGCTTCGCCGGCCCGATCCGGTCCCGGATCGAGGACCCGCCGGGGAGTCAGGCCATCACCGACTCGGTCGGTGCGACCTACCGTTCGCTCGAGGAGCCGCCCGGGGTCACGGAGTGGTCGATCCTGGCCGTCGGCGACCTGCTCTTCGCCGTCTCGATCGGCGGGCCGACCGAATCGTCCGAGTCGTTCCTCGACACGGTGGAGAACCGGATCCTCACCCGGGTCAGTCCCGAGGAGTTCGCACCGTCCGCGTCCAGTACCACGGTGCCCGGCGACTGACCCGGAACCGGCCGTCGACCCCATGGCCGGGCGTCGATCTCAGAGCTGGTCGTCGATGAGGTGGAACGCCTCGGCCAGGCCCACCCCGGCCCAGGTTCCGGCGTCCTCGGCGAGCGTCCACTCCCGACGCCGGAACGCCTCGTAGGGATCCTCGTCCCCGGCCGCGGCGCTGTGTGGCAGGTGGGTGGTGTGGTGCTGGCTCTCGTGGGCCAACAGCGCCTCGATCCTCCGCTCCAGGTCGGCGGGCGTGAGCGACTCGGCGTGGTCGGCCACATCGGGTTCGAACAACAGGATGGCCCCGGGCCGATGCGGTTCCAGCCCCTCCGCCAGCTGCTCCGGTGCGAACCACGGGTCGCGGGCGGCGACGACCCCCTCGATGCACAGCCGACCCGCGGCCGCGTGGTCCGGGTGCAGGCGGTAGCGCGCCCACGGGTCGTGTCCGACCACGACGTCGGGCCGGACCCGGCGCATCACCTCGCAGACCAGGTCCCGGGTCGCCAGGTCGCTGACGAGCTCGCCGTCGATCCGATCGAGGAACGTCACGTCGCCGCTCCCGCCCAGCGCGCGGGCGGCCCGGACCTGTTCCCCCCGACGCCTGGCCGCCAGCTCTGCGGGATCGACTCCGGTGTCCCAGGTTCCCTTCGAGCCGTCGGTCAGCACCAGGTGGTGGATCACCGCGCCCAGTCGGGCCCACTTGGCCAGCGTCCCACCGCACTGGAACTCGGCGTCGTCCGGGTGGGCGACGACGGCGAGTGCGACGTGCGGCACGGGCAGGTCGACGCGCGACGGTGGTGGGGCACCACGGAGGTCGGCTCGACGGACCACGCTCAGAGTGTGCCACCGGGCTCGCCGGCCCGGTCCAGTCCGGACAGGTCGTCGGGCAGGTCGACGTCCCAGCCCAGGTCCTCGTCCGCGTCGGTGCGGACCTCCAGGTCGAGTCGGCGGGCCTCCTGGTCGTGCGCCGCGGCGGATCCCGGTCCGTAACGGAACCGGAAGGCGAGGCCCGCCGGGAGCGACAGCAGGTTGGTGCCGTCCCGACGTCGGTCGGGTACGACGATGACCAGCCGGTCGGTGTGCAGGTCGGTGTTCCGGTCGGTCCGGGCGCCGAGCTGCTCGGCCAGGAACGCTCCCAGTCGACGGGGCCGGGCCAGGTCGCCCGGAGCGATCGTCACCCGGTCGGCGCCGCGGGCCGAGACGGCCCGGTAGGCATCGGAGACGTCGTCGACGAGTCCGTCGCCGCGGCACCGGTGCACGGATGCGCCGCGCTCGATCGCCCAGCCCGCGGTCGCGTCGTCGGCACACACGACGACCACGTGCAGGCCGGCGCCGGCGGCCAGGACCCCGTCGGCGAGTCGCTCGGCGAGGTCGCGACGGCCGGTCCGGCCCAACGATCCGGTGAGGCGCTCCTTGGCCTGGTCGAACCGCTTCAGGGGAACCAGGAGCACGTGCGTGTTCGGCGGGGCCTCGTCGCCACCCGGTGCCGGGGTTCCGTCGGGCGCGTCCACGACGGTGCAGCGTAGGGTTCGTGGCCATGCGGATCCGTGTCGCCGTCGTCGGAGGTGGTTCGTGGGGCACGACGGTGGCCCACCTGGCCGCCCAGCACGTGCCCACCGTGTTGTGGGCCCGGCGCACCGACCTGGCGGACGAGGTCGTGACCTGCCATACGAACGAGCGCTACCTGCCGGGCTACCGGCTCCACGAGGACCTCCAGGCCACCTCGGACCTGGCCGAGGCCGTCTCGACCGCCGACGTCCTGGTCATGGGTGTGCCATCGCTCGGGTTCCGGAGCGCTCTCGAGGCCTGCGCCGAGCACGTCCGGGCCTGGGTGCCGGTGCTGTCGCTGACGAAGGGATTCGAGCAGGGCACCCGGTTGCGGATGACCCAGATCGTCAACGAGGTCCTGCCGGGCCATCCGGCGGCGGTCCTCACGGGCCCGAACCTGGCCAAGGAGATCCTGGCCGGGGACGCTGCCGCGGCCGTCATCGCCAGCCCGGACCCGATCGTCGCCCAGCAGCTGCAGCGCATCTTCCACCAGAACCTGTTCCGGGTCTACGTGAACCCCGACGTGGTGGGCTGCGAGGTCGCCGGTGCGCTCAAGAACGTCGTCGCCATCGCCGCCGGCATGGCCGACGGCCTGGGTGCTGGCGACAACACCAAGGCCGCGGTCATCACCCGCGGGTTGGCCGAGCTCTCCCGGCTCGGCGAGGCGATGGGTGGACAGTTCGCCACGTTCTCCGGGCTGGCGGGGA
>CAIYGQ010000026.1 GCA_903925745.1 uncultured Actinomycetes bacterium
ACGGTTCCGGAGACCACCACGACGACGGTTCCGGAGACCACCACGACGACGGTTCCGGAGACCACCACGACGACGGTTCCGGAGACCACCACGACGACGGTTCCGGAGACCACCACGACGACGGTGCCCGGGACGCCGACCACGGTGCCGCCGACCTACCTGCCCCAGAACCCGATCTACAACAACCCGAACTACTTCACCGGGCCGACCTACGGGCTCTGCACCAAGTTGGAGCCGGTGGCCACCCCCTTCGTGATGCCGGTTCCGGAGTTCGGGAACGTCTGGACGCTCCTCGTGATCAAGGCGGGCGCTGGCCCCCAGGCGAACCAACTCGTCTCCGACCCGGCGGGCGGCCAGTCCTACACCCACACCTCGGGCAAGGCGATCTCCCACGTGATCTTCTGCCAGAGGCCGTTCACCGACGACTGATCCGGACGGATGCCCCGCCTCAGGGACCCGCTGCCCGTCGGTGCCGTCCCGACCGTCAGCCCACGTGGTGCTCCGGGTCCCGTGTCCCGGCTCGGAACTCCTCACCACTGGAGGGTCGCGTCACCACCGCCGGGTGGTCGCGGACGGTCGGTCGCGGGCCAGTTCTTCTTGGCGCTCACGGCCCGGGCGTACCGGTGGCCACCAACGTGTGGACTCGCCGCACGGGACGCGTGCGGACGGGGCCGCGGGACACCTGGATCGGTGCTTGACGGCGGCCGGGCGCCGGTGCATACTGATCGAACACCCGTTCGTTCCAGTGCCCGGTGCGGGCAGCGACGGGCACTGGAAGGTGTTGGCTCGTCTCCGGCCCTGACGGAGACCTGAGTTCGCCGGCTCCGTCCGGTGTGATCGATGCGAGGTCGTCGTGTCGAGTTGTTCTCTCGCTCCGGACGCGAGCGCGCTGTCAGACAGTGGTGGGCAGGTCGATCCGCCGCTCGTCGAGTCGAGTGCCTCGGGTCTTCGCTCCGCCACCGACGAAGAACTCCTGCAGGTCGTTCGTTCGCTCGAGGCCGACCGAAGGGCAGCGGACGCCCTCCGCTCGGCGGTGCTGGCCGAACTGGACGCGCGCGACGAGCCGCAGCGTCGCACCGGTCTGCGGACGCCCGGCTGGCTGGGCGCCGAGTTCGGGCTGCCCCGGGACGAGGCGAATCGTCGCGTTTCGGTGGCCCGGATGCTGCGGTCCGACCTCACGTGCGTGGCCGAGGCACTCTCGGCCGGCGTGATCACCTTCGCCCATGCCGCGCTCCTGTGCCGGCTCGCCAATCCCCGTGTCCGCGACGTCGTGTTCGCCATGCAGCAGGAACTCATCGACCTGTCGATCGGCGTGCGGTTCGAGCAGTGGGCCAAGGAGGTCCGGGCGCTGATCGACCTGGCCGATGCCGACGGCGGCCACGACCCACGCCCCGAGGACAATCACCTGTCGCTGTCGGACGGTCTCGATGGCGACGTGCACCTCGACGTGACGCTCGTCGGGGAGCAGGCGGCGGTCGTCCGGGCTGCGCTCACCGAGGAGGCGGAACGTCAGTGGCGACGCCACCAGGAGCTCCGAGCCGCTGATGCGGGCCACCCGTTCCCTTCTCGTGGTCAGCTCCTGGCCGAGGCGCTCGCCGAGCTCGTGCGTCGGGGTACGGCGGCGCGGCCGAACGTGCCGGCGCCCGTCGCCGACGTCACCCTCGTGATCCAGGCCTCCGAGCCACTCGACGCCCGCACACCCGACGGCGTGCGGCTCGCCGACGGCACCACCCGGCAACTCCTGTGCGACGCGGCCATCCACGCGCTCGTCGTGGACAGCCTCGGTGTGCCACTCGATCTCGGCACCACCGTCCGATTCGCCACCCGGGAGCAGCACCGGGCCGCCCGTGTCCGTGACGGCGGATGTGTGCACCCGGGCTGTGACGCTCCACCCACCTGGACCCACCTGCACCACTGCCACCACGCCAGTCGTGGCGGTCCGACCGACCTTCCCAACCTGGCCAGTGGGTGCCCGCAGCACCATGCGCTGTGGCACCGGTCCGACTGGGACATCGAGGCGGACCCCGATCATCCGGGGCGGTTCGTCATCAGCACCCCCGATGGTCGTCGGCTGCGCAGCCAGCAGTACGGACGGGTCAGGGAGTGACCGCCCGACCTCGGCAACCATCGACCGGGGCGGAGTCACCCCTGGTCATCAGTGCGAACACCGAGCCGACGGGCTCCGTCGCGGCCCGCCTGCCGTGCGCCGTACCATCTCCGCTCGTGACGTCGGTCGTGGACAGGTACTCGGTCCGTCTCGGATTCATGCCCGAGGCGCAGGCGATCGACGACCCTGACCACCCGGGTCTGCGCCGGGCTGGGCCGCGGGCCGCAGCGCCCTACGGGGACGACCGGGTCGAGTTCCACCTCTGTCCGGCCCGCGATCTCCTCGACGGCGTTCCCGACGACCTCGACCTGTGGCAGGCGGGGTTCGACAGCGTGGACCTGGCGCCGTTCACCGCGCTCCAGCAGGCCTGCGCCGACGTTCTGGCTGCAGGACGAATCGACGAGGACCGGGCCGCGGTCATCCGATCCGAACTCGACGGTGCAGTCCTGACCACCGCCCACGGCCAGGACCTGCGCGTGGTCCACCTGGCCGAGGAGGGCTTCATCATGCGCACCGCAGGGCCGAACGGGATGTCGCTCGTCGGGCCGCGTTCCGTCGGCATGAACGGCCACGGGGGTGCCACCTCGATCCACATCGACCAGGACGTCCACGGGACGCCGCTCGCCCAGCTGATGGGGGGACGCGCGCCGTCGCTGTTCGTGCACGACTCACCCGACGGACGCTGCGACGACGCGTCGCTGCTGTTGGTGAACCTGTGGATCCCACTGCAACAGGTCGTCCAGCCGCTCGTCCTGGCCGATGGGCGCAGCCTGGACCGTCGACGCCACCAGCTGCGCTACGGCCTGCCCACCGGGTCGTTCCTGGAACGTGACGACGAGCAGGCGATCAACGACATCTGGACGCTGCTGCACGACGAGGGACAACGCTGGTACCTCCGCTCGGAGATGGACCACCGGTCCGCCTGGATCTTCAACACCCTGAGCGTTCCGCACGGAGCCGGGACGCTGCCGGGCGAGGACGTGGCCGAGGCGTGCTTCCGTGCCCTCGACGCCGTGTCGACGGCCGCCGGAGGACCCGATGCCCACGACCTGACGGCGGCACTCGATGCTGCGGCCGACCTCCGGGTCCCCGAGGGCTCGCCCCCGGCACTCAGCGCCGCAGTCGAGGAGATGCTCGAGTTGCTCGCCCGGGCTCGACGGGACCCGGCGGTCATCACCGACGGCCCGTCCGGCGAGTGGTCAGCGCGTGCCGACAGGGCGCGCGCACGCGTGGTCCGGACCTCCCTCGAACTCCGTCTCGTCGTCACCCCGGCCGACTGACCCGGAACCGACGGGGCCGGACGACGACGTTGGAACGCTCAGGTCCGCCGACAGATCCAGCGACGGACGGGCTGCCGGCCACTCCTCGGGAGTGGACGCTGCTCGGGTCGACCCGGGTCGGACCGTTCGTCGTCCGGGCCCGGTACCGGCGACCCGACGGAAGTCTGGTCGAGTGGACCTCCCGGGGCCACCGGAAGGGTCACGCCCTGCGGGTGGAGGGTCACGCCCTGCGGGTGGAGGACGTCCCGGGTGTCCCGGGTGGGCGTCGGACGGTCCCGCTGAGGACGTGGTGGATCTCGGGGCTCTTCTCGGTCGGCTCCCTGTGCTTCGCCCTCGGGTCCTTCCCCCCGTACCTGGACGCCGTGAGCGAACTCGTCGACGGCATCACGTTCTTCATCGGGTCGCTCGGATTCACGGCGGCCTCCGCGCTGTGCTTCCTGGAGGCGGCGTCGGCGCCGGAGTCGGTGCGGACCGCATCGGACGTGTCGGCGCGTCGACTCCGTGTCCGACCACGGTCGATCGACTGGTGGTCCACGCTCATCCAACTGGTCGGCACGGTCTGGTTCAACGTCATGACCCTTCAGGCGCTGTTGGTCGACGAGGGCCCGGCCCGAATCGACCGGCTCGTCTGGCGACCCGACCTGCTCGGCTCGGGCTGCTTCCTGGTCGCCAGCCAGCTCGCGTGGCTGGAGGCCCGGTCCGGTGCCGATCCGGTCCGCCGTGACACCACCTGGTGGATCGTCGTGTTGAACCTCACCGGGTCGATCGCGTTCGGCGTCTCGGCGATCGGGGCGTTCACCCTGCCGTCGACCGACGACGTCGTCAGCTTCCGTCTGGACAACGGCGGCACCTTCGTGGGCGCGATCTGCTTCCTGGTCGCCGCAGTCCTGCTGGTGCCCGAGGCCCGGCGACGACGCAGCACCTAACCTGCGGACGTGACGAGCTTCGAGACCCTCCTGTACGACCTGGACGATGGCGTCGCCTGGGTGACACTGAACCGGCCCGAGGTCCTGAACGCCTTCAACCCGACGATGGAGGCCGAGCTGGCCGGGTTGTGGCACGACCTCCAGCGGGACGACGACGTCCGCTGCGTCGTGTTGCGGGCCGCCGGTGAGCGGGCATTCTGCGTCGGCATCGACCGAGACGCCACGATCGCCGAGGCGGACCCGGACGCCGAGATGCCGGGCTACTCGACGCCGTGGGAGTTCGACGACCCGGGTCGACGGCTCGGACCCAAGGCCAACCACCTCTGGAAGCCGGTGATCGCCATGGTCGACGGCATCGCGTGTGGGGGAGCGTTCTACCTGCTCGGCGAGGCCGACTTCATCATCGCCAGCGACCGTGCGACCTTCTTCGACCCGCACGTCACGTACAACATGACCGCCGCCTACGAGCCGGTGCAGCTGCTGCAGAAGATGCCGCTGCAGGAGGTGATGCGCATGGCGCTGCTGGGGGCGCACGAGCGAATGAGCGCCCGACGCGCCTTCCAGGTCGGCCTGGTCTCGGAGGTGGTGCCGCCCGAGGAGCTCGAGGCCGCGGTGCGCTGGGCCGCCGAGGCCATCGCGTCGGCACCGCCCCTGAACGTGCAGGGCACCCTCCGGGCCATCTGGATGGCCGCCGAGGTTCCCCGATCCCAGATGCTCGAGCTGTGCGCCCTCTACACCAGGGTCGGGACCGATCAGCGCGCCCTCCAGGAGGGGCAGGCCACCTTCGCCAACAAGGCCCGGATCGAACCACGGATCCGCTGAACCGGGGGTCGCGCCCGCCCCGGATGCGGGGCTCGGGCGCCGCTAAGGTGACGCCGATGTCAGAAACCGTCGTCGCGGTGGGGCGTGGGGCCCTGGACACCTTCGAGGAGCAGGGTTGGCTCGTGCTCGAGGACGTGCTGGAACCCGCGGCCGTCGCCTCGGCCCGTGAGGCGCTCCTCGCCGCCGCCGATGCCAGCGAGGCCCGTGGGATCCCCACCCGCATGGACCTCCTGGACCCGGGCGGTCGCAACGTCCGGGTCCACGACCTGATCGAGTACGCCCCCGTGTTCGCCGAACTCGCCACCCACCCGCTCGTGATCGCCCACGTCAGGGCGCTGCTGGGCGAGGACCTGATGCTGTCCAACTTCAGCGCCAACATCGCGCTGCCCGGGAGCCGGTCGATGACCCCGCACAACGACCAGTCGACCGTCATGCCCGAGCCGTGGCTGGACCGGCACTGCATGAACGCGATCTGGTGCCTGGACGACATCGACGAGGGGAACGGGGCGACCCGGTTCCTCCCCAGGAGCCACCGCTACACCACGTTCGCCGAGGTGCCGACCGACCCCCGCCCCGGTATGGAGTCGTTCCGGGCCCGGGCCGGGTCGGTGGTGCTCATGGACGGTCGGACCTGGCACACCTCCGGGGCGAACACATCCACCGACCGTGAACGGGCGCTGCTGTTCGCGTTCTACTCCCGGTCGTTCCTGCGCCACCAGAACAACTGGTGGCGTTCGCTGTCCCCCGAGACCCGGGGCCGTCTGGACCCACAGCTCAAGGAGTGGCTCGGGCTGCGGGGCGGCAACATGGGCCACGGTACCTACCTGGCGAGCTCGGGACGTCTGGCCACCCCCGAACCCTCCCCCTCCCGCACCACCAGTCAGGAGCCCTGAATGGATCCACGAGACGCCGTCAACGCCGAGACCGGCGAGGCGAACCCGTACCTGCCGTGGGTCGCCGCGGACCCCCAACCCTTCTACGAGCGACTCCGGGCGGAGTGCCCGGTCTCGTCGATGGAGGGCATGGCCGGGCTCGGTGCGCACATCATCAGCCGTTACGAGGACGTCCGGTGGGCCCTGCGCAACCCGCAGATCTTCAGCTCCGACATCGTGGCGGTCGACATCGGCCAGGACCGGCCGCTGATCCCCCTGCAGATCGATCCGCCCCAGCACGCCACCTACCGCCGGGTCATCGACCCCACCGTGGGACCACGCGAGATCGCGGGCCTGGAACCCGAGGTCCGACGGGTCGTCAACGAGGTCGTCGACCGCTTCGTCGAGCGCGGCACCGTCGATGCCCACGCCGAGTTCACGGTGCCGTTGCCGTGCACGGTGTTCCTGCAGGTCACCGGCCTGCCGATCGAGGACCTGTCGATGTTCCTCGAGTGGAAGGACGAGATCATCCGCCCCGGCGGCGGGATGCTCGAGCCGGAGGAGGCCACGGCCCGTCGTCACGCCGCCGGCCGTCAGCTCTACGACTACTTCGAGGGCGTGCTCGCCGACCGTCGCCGACGCCAGGGCGAGGACCTGATCAGCCGGTTCCTGACCACCGAGACCGACGGACGGACGATGAGCCACGAGGAGATGCTCGACATCCTCTTCCTGTTCATCCTGGCGGGGCTCGACACCGTGACCTCGACGCTCGACTGCTCGCTGGCGTACCTGGCCCAGCATCCGGAGCACCGGCGCCGGTTGGTGGAGGACCCCTCCTCTGCCGATCCCATCGTCGAGGAACTGCTCCGCCGCGAGACCCCGGTGATGCAGATCATCAGGGTCGTGGCCGAGCCGGTCGAGCTCCACGGAGTCTCCATGTCCCCTGGTGACACGGTGATCCTCATGCTGGGCTCCGCCAACACCGACCCGGACGAGTTCGGACCGACGGCGGCGGAGTTCGACCCCGACCGGGAGGCCAACCGGCACCTGGCCTTCGGCGGCGGGCCGCACCGGTGCCTCGGGTCGCACCTGGCCCGACTCGAGCTCCAGGTGGCGCTGCAGGAGTGGCACCGGAGGATCCCCGACTACGAACTGGCCCCCGGCGCCGAGCTCGCCTACTCCCCGGGCATCCGCGAGATCGAGCACCTGCCCCTCGTGTTCACGGCCTCGGCGCCGGTCGGCTGAGGGGAGGTGGCGTGAGGATCCGACTCGACGACGACGCGTGCGTCGGCCACGGGCGCTGCTACGTGCTGGACCCGTCCACGTTCGGTCCCGACGACCTGGGCCACTGCGAGCTGCTGGTCGCCGAGGTGCCGGCCGCGGACCAGGACCGGGCCCGTCGGGCGGTCGCGGCCTGCCCCGAGGGTGCGCTGAGCATCGAGGACTGACCCCCGGCCGGGTGGCCCGGTCCGCCGCTCAACCGGTCGGGTCGGGACGGTCCAGGCCCAACGCCTCGAGCCGGCCCCGGGTGTAGTCGATCGACCCGCGCAGGAACCCGTCCAGGTCGCCGGCCTTCACCGGTGGCAGATCCCGGAACCACTCGGGGACGAAGGTCTCGGTCGCCCCCGAGTCCAGCGCGGCCAGGACCGCGTCGACGATCGCAGTGGCCGGCAGCGGTTCGATGTCGGACAGCGAAGGGTCGTTGTCGGGGGCCTCGAACAGCTCCGTGTCGAGCACGCCGGGCTGGACGACGTGCACGCCGATGGTGGAGCCCGCCACGCCCAGGTCGACCCGCAGGCCCTCGGCGTAGGCGGTGATGGCCGCCTTCGACGCCGAGTAGACGGCCTCGCTCGGTGGCGCCAGGCGGGCGGCGACCGAACCGATGAACACCACCCGACCGCCGCTCGCCCGGAGCGCCGGGAGCAGGGCGGTCGTCAACCGGATCGGTGACTCGACGTTGATCCGGAGGACGTCAGCGACCTCGTCGGCGCGGTGCTCCCAGGCCCAACGCCGTTTCGGGATGCCGGCGTTGTTCACCAGGATGTCCAGCCCCCCGAGTTCCTCGACGACCGTGGCGGCGAACCCCTCGAGGGAGTCCAGGTCGCCCAGGTCCACGGTCCAGGACCGGCTGGCGGGGGAGTGCTCCCGCACCCGCTCGAGCACCGACTCCAGCCGATCGGCCCGGCGGGCGCACAGGCCGACGACGGCGCCGCGTTCAGCGAGCCCCACGGCGAGCGCCGCCCCGAGCCCCGATGACGCACCGGTCACCAGGACCCTGGTGTCCTCCACCTGGAACATCTCGGAACCCCCTCCGGGACTGCGTTCGCTCAGCCGACGGTGAACACGGTGCGGCCCCGGACGCGACCCGCCAGGATCTCGGGCGCGAGCGCCGGGGCCTCGGCGAGGGGAACCGTGGTCGTCATGGAGTCGAGCAGGTCGACGTCCAACTCGGCCGCCAGCGCGTCCCAGGCCTCGATCCGTCGATCCAGTGGGGCCATGACCGAGTCGACGCCGACGAGGGTCACGCCCCGCAGGATGAACGGGGCCACCGACGCCGGCAGGTCCATCCCCTGGGCCAGACCGCAGGCCGCCACCGTGCCGCCGTATCGGGTTCCGGCCAGGGCGTTGGCCAGCGTGTGGCTCCCGACGCTGTCGACCACCGCCGCCCAACGCTCTCGGCCGAGCGGGCGGCCCGGTTCGGACAGCTCCGACCGGTCGAGCACCTCGGCGGCACCCAGGCCCCGCAGGTACTCGCCCTCCTCGACCCGGCCGGTCGAGGCGACCACCTCGTGTCCGGATGCGGCGAGCAGTGCGGTCGCCACGCTGCCGACACCGCCGGCCGCACCGGTCACGAGCACGGGGCCGTCGTCGGGTGTGACCCCCTGCCGCCGGAGTGCCAGGACGCACAGCATGGCCGTGTAGCCCGCAGTGCCGATCGCCATGGACCGGGCCGGTGTGAATGCGGACGGGAGCGGCACGAGCCACTCGCCGGGAACACGCGCCACCTGGGCGTAGCCCCCCAGGTGGGTCTCACCGACGCCCCAGCCGTTGAGCACCACCTGGTCGCCGGCGTCGATCCCGGCGTGGGTCGAGGCCGAGACGGTGCCCACGAAGTCGATGCCGGGGATCATCGGCCAGCGCCGGACCACCGGTGAGGAACCCGTGAGGGCCAGGGCGTCCTTGTAGTTGAGCGTCGAGTGGGACACGGCGACGGTCACGTCGCCGTCCATCAGGTCACCCTCGCCGATGTCGGTCCAGTCGAGCCGTTGGGCCCCGTCGTCGTCCTTCGTGAGCAGGAACCCCGAGAAGCTCGCCACCTGTCGTCCCTCCGTCGCCGTCGAACCCGCCGTGGAGTGTTCTAGCCGATGACCCGGGCCGTTCACGTCCGCGGGCCGTGGACGCCCTGCCCGGCGACCCACGTGGCGACCACGCCACCGCCGGTGGGATCCGACAGCACCCGATCCAGTGGGCGGTCGAGCAGGCAGAGGTCGGCGGCGGCCCCCACCCGGATGCGTCGCGGTGGTCCACCCGGATCGGCCGGGTCGCTCAGGAATCCGTCCAGCGCGCGGCGCGTGCTGATCGCCTCGTGGGCCCCGACCGTGGTGCCCCGGCCCGTGGTCCGGTCGGCCGCGGTGCGGATCGCCAGCCACGGATCCTCGGGGCCGAAGGGCGCGTCGGTCGACATGCCGACCCGGATCCCCGCGTCGAGCAGCGAGGCGCAGCGGTAGAGGTGGACCAGGTCGTCGTCCTCGACGTCGCGCAGGTAGTCGTCGCCCCGGGCGTGGACGAACCCCGGTTGGGTGACCACCTGCAGCCCCAGCTCGGCGATCCGGCCGAGCAGCTCGACGGGGAGCACGGAACCGTGCTCGATCCGATCACCGGGGCGGGTGCCCACCTCGGACCAGGCGGTGAGGGCCAGGACCGCGGCCACACGGGTCACGCAGTGGACGGCCACGGTCCGATCGGCGGCGCGTGCGGCCCGGAACGCCGCGACCAACCGGTCGAACGTCGGCAGGTCCTCGTCGGCCAGGACGACCTTCACCGGACCCCGACCGAGTCCGGGTGGTGTCGGTGTGCCGGCGAGGGCCGGTCCTCCGGTGCAGACGACTCGTTGGCTGAGCGACCCATCGGCCCGTGCCGCCGACAGGAGGTGCAGCGCGGTCGGATCGGCGAACGGGGTGGTGTCGGTGACCCCGGTGACCCCCAGGGCCGCGAGCCGCGCCCCGACGCCCGCCAGGTCGGGTGGGGCCTCCACGCCCCAGCCCTCCAGGAGGTGCTCGTCCTCGCGCAGGAACCATCCGTCGTCAGACTCCCGTCCCACCCGCTCCAACGCCACGGAGTTGAGCACCCAGCCGGCACCGGAACGGTGCTGCACCCGGACGGGACGCCCGGGTGCCAGCGCATCCAGGCGGGAGCGGTCGAGCCGTCCGTGTCGATCGTCCAGGCCGACGACCCGGATCCAGCTGTCGTCGCTGGTGGGGCTCGGCGTTCCCCCGTCGACGGCGGACCGGACCCGCTCGTCGAAGCCGGCGGCGTCGGGTGCGTCCGAGACGTCGATGGACCGCTGCCGGGCGGCCATGGCCAGCAGGTGGAGGTGGTGGTCGTGGAGCCCGGGCAGCAGCGCGGATCCACCTGCATCGACCACCGTCGTCCGGGAGCGGGGGAGCGATGCCTCCAGTCCGGTGATCCGCCCCGACTCGATCCTCACGTCGACGAGCCGTCCCCCGACATCGGCGTCGACGATCGTCGTGACGGAGCCGTCGAACGCGGCGTCGTTCGGGGTCACGCTCAGGTGGTTCCCTGTGGCGCGGACGGGACCGGGGTGCGGGCCCGGGGCCAGGTGGCGCCGGGCCCGATGGGAACGGTGCCGCCGACGGCCAGCGTCGCACCTGCGTGGGCCGCGGCCACCCCCGACATGGCGACGTCGACGTGGACACGTCGCCGCGCCGCCAGCGCCTCGACGGCGGCGGCCGTCGCTGCCAGGCCGCCCAGCGGGTCGGCGATGGCGTCCCCGCAGAACCAGGGCCCGTCGTGGTCGGTGACGACCAGCCCGCCGGCGACCGCCGCGTCGTCCCCGAAGGCCACGCGGTGGGAGTCGGAGCCGTGGCCGGTGATCGAGATCCAGACGTCGGGCCCGTCCCCGGCGGCCAGCTCGGTGATCGGGTCCAGCCCGAGCTGGTGCAGGGCGCGGGTCCGGGCCGAGGTCACCACCACTGCGGCCGAACGCACGAGGTCCCGCAGCGCGTCCCGACCCGCAGACGACCGCAGGTCGAGGGTCACGGGGTGCTTCATCCCGTTCAACAGGTCGTACAGGACGGGGTCCCCGGCGCGTGCCCCGTCGGGTCGGGTGCGGTCCTCGACCTTCACCACCTCGGCCCCGGTCGCGGCGAGCAGCGACGCGCACAGGGGTCCCGCCCAGAGCCCGGTCAGGTCCAGCACCCGCCCCGGTGGCTCCCGCTCCGCCCCGCCCACGTCGCGGACCACCACGCCGCCGTCGGGATCCGCCCGCCGCTCGTCCAGACGGCCCACCGGCAGGCCGAGGAGCTCCGCCGAGTCGATCAGGTCCGCTCCGCCGCAGGTCGACACGGCCCCGCCCAGACGTTCCCAGGCCTCCTCGTCGATCCCTCCGTCGTCGTGGTCCGCCGCCGGTGGGACCGACACCCCATGGGAGCCGGCCAGATGGAGCCACGCGGGGACCAACTCCACGTCGCTCGGACGGGCCAGCGACGGGGCGATCCACCCGTCGGCGCAGCGGAGGAGGCGCGCTCCGCCCCCGCAGCTGGTGCGCCCGCCGGCCCGGAGACCGGCGAGCGCAGCCCGTTCCCCCAGGAGCGCGAGCCAGTCGAGGTCGAGTGTTCCACCGAGGTGGGCCACGGCCTCGCCGATCCGCCGCCCCAGGTCGAGCACCCCCGGGACCAGACGCGTGGGGGGTCCGAGTCGGCCGCCGGGGAGCGGCCCCGAGATGGCCGCCAGTCCGCTATCGGCCCAGGCCCGGGTGGCGTCGTCGGGGGCGGTCCTGCGTCCGGACGCACGGGTCACCGCCAGAGCATCGCATGGTACGTTCCGCCGGTGCGCCCCACCGAGTGGACCGGCGACGAGTTCCTGGCGGCGCTCGCGTCACCGGCGGAGCTCCCGGTCCCCGGGTCGGTGGTCCTGCTCACCGGCCCACCGTCGTGCTCCCTGGTGCCCGAGGCGGCCATTGAGCGCCTGACCACCACGCCCTGTCTGGTCGTGGCGGCACCGGGATGCGCTCCCGACGGTGGCCTGGCCCGGTTGGCCGACGTGGCCGTCGACGACGCTGGCGAACTCGACGACGTCCTCCGGTCCGTCCAGGAACGGCCGGTGGCCGCGCGCAGCGCCGCCCTGTTGCTGCGGGCGGTCGAGCGGGCCGACCCCCGGGCCGGCCTGGTGCTGGAGTCCGCGACGTACAGCGCGCTGCAGGCGGGTCCGGAGTTCGCCGCCTGGCTGGCGTCCCGGGCCGCTCCGGCGGAGCGGTCGGATCAGTTCGGCCGGTCCGGGGACGACGCGCCCCGGGTCCGGGTGGAACGCGACGGTCGGGTCCTCCACGTCAGCCTCTCCCGTCCGTGGGTCCTGAACGCCCTGGACCACCGGATGCGTGACGAGCTGCTCGAGGCCCTGTTCCTGCTGGAGGCCGACCCGGAGCTACGGCTGGTCCTGCAGGGCGACGGCCGGGGATTCTGCAGCGGGGGCGACCTGTCGGAGTTCGGTTCGGCACCGGACCCGGCCTCGGCCCACCTGCTGCGGCTCCGGCGCAGTCCCGCCTCGGTCCTGCTCGGCCTGGCCGATCGCAGCGAGGCCCGGGTCCACGGGCCCTGTGCCGGGTCGGGGGTGGAGCTCGCGGCGTTCGCCGGTCGCGTCGTCGCCTCGACCGACGCGACGTTCTCGCTGCCCGAGTTGGGGCTCGGCCTGGTGCCGGGTGCCGGCGGCTCGGTCAGCCTCACCCGCCGCATCGGTCGCCACCGGTGCGCCTGGCTGTTGTTGACCGGGCGGACGATCGACGCCCAGACCGCCCGGTCCTGGGGACTCGTCGACGCGGTTGGCCTAGTCTGACACCTGCGTCATGTTCTGATCCCGGCCGCGACAGGAGTCCCATGCCCGACTACGAGTTCCTCCAGTACGAGACCCACGACGACGGCGCGATCGTCCGGATCCTCCTGGATCGACCCGAGGCTCGCAACGCCCAGAACCGTGGACTGCTGGTCGAGCTCGACGAGGCGTTCGCCGTCGCCGAGGCCGACGACACCTGCCGGGTGGTCATCCTGGGCGGGACGGGGCCGATGTTCTCCTCCGGCCACGACATGGGCTCCGCCCAGGCCATCGCCGAGTACCAGTCCCATCCGACCATGTCGATCAACGGGGCGACCCGCGACGGCGCCGAGAAACGGATGCTCCAGGAGTGGCACTACTACTTCCAGAACACCCTCCGCTGGCGGAACCTGCGCAAGATCACCGTCGCCCAGCTGCAGGGTCCGGTCTACGCGGCGGGGCTGATGCTGGCCTGGAGCTGCGACCTGATCGTCGCCGCCGACGACGTGGTGTTCGCCGACGTGGTCGGCACCCGCTTGGGGATGTGCGGCCTGGAGTACTTCGCCCACCCGTGGGAGTTCGGTCCCCGCAAGGCCAAGGAGCTCCTCCTGACCGGTGACAGCATCGACGCCGACGAGGCCCACCGCCTCGGGATGGTCTCGAAGGTCTTCCCCCGGGGCGACCTGGAGGACCGGACCCTCGACTTCGCCCGACGGATCGCCGAGCTGCCGACCATGACGGCGCTGATGATCAAGGAGTCGGTCAACCAGGCGTCGGACATCCAGGGGTTCACCAATGCCCTGCAGGCCTGCTTCACGATCCACCAGCTCAACCACTCGCACTGGGCCGAGATCCACGAGGACGGCTGGCCGGCGGCCAGGGAGTCCGACGGCGTGGTGGCCTGGAAGCAGGCCCCGCCGATCGTGCCGGCCGAGAAGGACTCCGTGCGCGCCGCTGGAGCCCAGTGATGGCGGACCAGTCCGGTGAGCGCCGGTTCCTCCTCGACGGCGAGCTGGTCGAGGCGACGGGAGGAGCGACCTTCGACAACATCGACCCGACGTCCGAGCAGGTGCTCGGCGTCGTCGCCGACGCCACCCGGGCCGACGTGGAGCGGGCGGTCGGGGCGGCCCGTCGGGCCTTCGACGAGACGTCCTGGGCCGCCGACGGCGAGTTCCGTCGACGCTGCCTGCTGCAGCTGCAGGCCGCGATCGAGGGCGAGCGGGAGGAGCTCCGGGCCGAGCTGGTCGCAGAGGTCGGCTGCCCGGTCCTCAGCACCTACGGCCCCCAGCTCGACGCACCGCTGTCCGAGGCGTTGACCTGGCCCGCGGACATGATCGACCGTTTCGAGTGGTCGCGGTCGCTCGGGACCGCGGATCCCTTCGGGATGGGCTCGCTCAACGAGCGGGAGGTCTGGAAGGAGCCGGTCGGCGTCGTGGGCGTGATCGTGCCCTGGAACTTCCCGGTCGAGATCCTGCTCAACAAGCTGGGTCCGATCCTGGCGATGGGCAACACCTGCGTGGTGAAGCCGGCACCCGACACCCCGTGGAACGCCACCCGGATCGGCCGGCTGATCGCCGAGCGGACCGACATCCCGCCGGGGGTCGTGAACATCGTGACCTCGTCCGACCACCTGGTCGGTGAGGTGCTGACCACGTCGCCGCTGGTCGACATGGTCGCCTTCACCGGTTCGACCGCGACGGGCCGACGGGTCATGGCCGCGGCGTCCGAGACGGTGAAGCCGGTGTTCCTCGAACTGGGCGGCAAGTCGATCAACCTGGTGCTCGACGACGCCGACCTGGCTTCGAGCGTGCCCGGTGCGGCCATGGTCTGCTTCCACGCCGGGCAGGGCTGTGCCATGCCGACCCGCCTGCTGGTGCCGCGGGCCCGTCAGGACGACGTGCTGGACCTGCTCACCGCGGCGTTCGCCGGTGTGAGCTACGGGGATCCAGCCGACCCGTCCAACCTCATGGGGCCGCTCGTCTCGGCCCGGCAGCGTGAGCGGGTCCTGGGGCTCATCGAACAGGGTCGCGCCGAGGGGGCCCGGTTGCTGTGTGGTGGCGGCCGGCCCGCCCACCTGCCGACCGGGTACTTCGTGGAGCCCACCCTGTTCGCGGACGTCGACAACTCGATGTCGATCGCCCAGCAGGAGATCTTCGGCCCGGTCCTCGTGGTGATCCCGTTCGAGGACGACGACGACGCCGTGCGGATCGCGAACGACAGCCCCTACGGCCTCTCCGGGATGATCACCTCCGGTGACCTGGAGCGGGCGAAGTCCGTCGCCCGGCGCGTTCGGACCGGGACCCTGGGGCTGAACGGCGGCATCTGGTACGGGGCCGATGCGCCCTTCGGTGGCTACAAGCAGTCCGGCATCGGCCGCCAGTGCGGGATCGAGGGACTCGAGATCTTCACCGAGACCAAGACCGTCGCCTGGCCGGCAGATCCCGCCTGAGCAACTGATCGAACAACCAACCCGAGACGACAACCAACCCGAGACGACAACCAACCCGAGCAGAGGAGCACACCATGTCCGGACCACTCGAGGGAATCCGCGTGATCGAGGTCGCCAGCTGGATGTTCATCCCGTCCGGCGGCTCGGTGCTGGTGGACTGGGGCGCGGACGTGCTCAAGATCGAGCACCCCGAGACCGGCGACCCCCAGCGCGGCCTGATCACCTCGGGCCTGCTCCCGGGCGGCGCGGGAGCGGTCAACTTCATGATCGAGCAGCCGAACCGGGGCAAGCGCTCCGTGGGGATCGACCTCACCACCGACGAGGGGCACGAGGTCCTGATGAAGCTCGTCGAGCAGGCCGACGTCTTCGTCACCAACTACCTGCCCCAGGTGCGGGCCAAGCTGCGCATCGACACCGACGACCTGCGGGCGGTGAACCCGAACATCATCGTCGCCCGCGGCTCGGGTGCGGGGCCGATGGGGCCGGATGCCGAGAAGGGCGGGTACGACGGGGCCTCGTTCTGGGCCCGCGGCGGCGTGGGTGCGACCATGCCCGAGCGGGAGGGCTGGCCCCCCGGCCAGCCGACACCGGCATTCGGTGACGTCATGGGTGGCCTGGCGACGGCCGGGGCCATCGCTGCGGCGCTCGTCAAGCGGGAGCGGACGGGGGAGCCGAGCGTCGTCGACGTCTCGCTCCTGTCGACCGCGATGTGGCAGCTCTCACCGATGATCATCGCCTCGAAGCTGTTCGGGTTCTCGAAGATCCCCCAGGGCGACCGGACGAAGTCCCCCAACCCGGGGGTGGGCACCTACCGGACCTCCGACGACCGGTTCATCGCCCTGATCCTGTTGCAGTCGGACAAGCACTGGGCCGACTTCGTCCGACGGCTGGGCGTGCCGGACATGGCGACGGATCCGAGGTTCGCCGACTCCGCCGCCCGCGCCGAGAACTCCGGGGAGTGCATCGCCAGGCTCGACGAGGCCTTCGGCAGTCAGCCGCTCGACCACTGGAAGGAGGCGCTCGCCGACTTCGACGGCGTCTGGAGCCCGTTCCAGACGCTCGACGAGCTCTACGACGATCCTCAGGTCATCGCCAACGGGTACCTGCCCACGATGACGGCAGGGAACGGACAGGAGGTCCAACTCGTGGCCAGCCCAGCGCTGTTCGACGAGCAGCCGATCACGGTCGAGCGGGCCCCGGAGCACGGCGAGCACACCGAACTCGTCCTGATGGAGGCCGGTTACGACTGGGACCGGATCGCCGCCATGAAGGAGTCGGGAGCGATCCTCTGACCGGAGCGCGAACCGGCAGGTCCGGGCTCACTCGGGCATGAGTGCCGCGAAGTCGATGCTGCCCGTGAAGAGTCCACCCGAGAACCCGCCGTCGGTGAACACGTTGGTGGCCGCGGTGTAGCTCGACCGTGGGCTGTTCAACATCACGATGGACCACGCCTGCTCCTCGGGGACCGAGTTGCGGCCGACGGGCTTGGGGAACCGTTCGAAGAAGTCCTCGCCCATCATCTCGACGAAGCTCGGCATCATCGGCGTGTCGGTGGGCCCGGGCATGATGCTGTTAACCCTCACGGTCGACGCCAGCTGGAACCCGCGCCAGGCGACGTAGCCGTTGATCGCCTCCTTCGAGAACCCGTAGCCGTTGGCCGACACCACGTCGTCGTGCTCCTCGCACCACCTCGAGCCCGCCTCGAAGCCGTCGGCCTCGAGCAGGCCGCGCAGCAGCTCGAAGTTCCCCTGCCAGCCCATGCCGGCCGCCGACGAGATGAAGCCGACCGAGCTGCCGGCCGGCATCGAGGGGAGCAGCGCCTCGGTCAGGTGGCGGTGGCCGAGGAAGTTCACGCGCACGATCTGCTGGCCGGGAGCGGTCGTGGGCAGGCCGGCGCAGTTGAACAGGGAGTCCACGCGACCGCCGATGGCGGCCACGGTGGCGTCGATCGCCGCCGGGTCGCCCAGGTCGCACACGTGGGAGGTGGCGACTCCCTCGACGCTCGGCCGCACGTCCAGCCCGTGCACCTCGGCGCCCAGGTCGACGAGGAGCGACGCGGTGCACGCACCCATCCCCGATGCCGCGCCGGTCACCACGACGCGCTTGTCCCGGTACTGCAACAGGTCATCCACGGTGGGCTCCTTCACTCGGTTCCTGACGGGGCGGTTCGGTGGTGGGTTCGCGGGGCAGGCCCAGGACGCGTTCGCCGATGATGTTTCGGACGACCTCGCTCGTGCCACCGGCGATCGTCAGGGAGCGCGACGAGAGCTGGTCCCAGGCCCAGCGTCCCTCGAGCGAGTCCATGCCCAGCATTCGGGCCGCGCCGGCGAGGGACTGGTCCGTGGAGGACCACGCGAGCTTGATGACGCTGCCCTCGGGTCCGGGCATCCGGCCCGCCATCATCGCCCCGAGCGTCCGTTTGGCCAGCAGTTCCACGAGTCGGACCTCCACGTAGCGACGGGCGAGCTCCTGGCGGTTGGTCGGATCGTCAGCGGGTCGGTGCCCCCACTCGTCGGTGCGCGTGGCCGCGGCGAGCAGGTCGTCGAGCTTGCGGCGGAGGTGCAGGTAGAGCACCGCGACGCCCGCCCGTTCGTTGTTGAGCGTCCGGGTGGCGACGCTCCATCCGTCGTGGAGCTCGCCGAGCATCGCGCTCCGGGGGATCCGCACCCCGTCCAGGAACACCTCGGCGAAGCCGGCATCACCGGCCATCGTCCGGATCGGCCGGACCTCGATCCCGGGGGTCCGCATGTCCACGAGCAGGCACGTGATGCCCTTGCGCTTGGGGGCGTCCGGGTCGCTCCGGACGTACAGCTGGCAGAAGTCGGCCAGGTCGCCGTTCGAGTTCCACGTCTTCTGCCCGGTGACGACGAAGTCCTCGCCGTCGAGCTCGGCCCGGCAGCGCAGGGACGCCAGGTCCGAGCCCGCCTCGGGCTCGGACATCCCCTGGCTCCAGATGTCGTCGCCCCGCAGCATCGGGCGGATGAAGCGCTCCTGTTGCTCCTCGGTGCCGTGGCTCATGATGGCTGGGGCGATGTTGGAGACGCCGATCGCATTGAACGGTCCGGGTGCCCCGGCGGCGGCCATCTCCTCGTGGTAGGCGAGCTGCGTCGCCAGGTCCGCATCGCGCCCACCGAAGCGCCCCGGCCAACTGGGCGCCGCCCAGCCGGCATCGAAGAGCGTCGCGTTCCATGCCCGGTGTGCTGCGATCCCGTCCTCGGTTCCCCGCCGGGCGATCCGGGACCGGAGGTCGTCGCTGAACTCGTCCGCCAGCCAGGTCCGCAGCTCCTCCCGGAAGGCTTCCGGATCCGCGACCGGGGACGGGTCGGTCGCGGTGCCGTCGGTCGTGAGACTCACCGGGACGACCCTCCCCGACGGACCTCCCGGTAGGGGACCTCACGGTCGGCGGCGTACTCCCGGGGCATCCCGAGCAGCCGCTCGCTGATGATGTTCCGCTGGATCTCGTTGGATCCGCCACCGAGCGACACGCCCTGGCGGGACAGGCTCGCCGTCCCGGCCAGTGCTCCCGGTCCCGGTTCCCCCGGGGGCCAGGCGACGACCGCACCGCCCGCCAGCTCCAGGGCGATCTCGCTGCGTCGCATGACGTTGGTGGCACCGAACAGCTTGATCAGTGATCCTGCCGGTGCCGGCATGGCGCCGGTGGCCATCCCCTGGGTGATCCGCCTGATGAGCTGGCCGGCGACCATCTGGCGGACGTGGGCCTCGGCGACCAGCTGTCGCGCGTGGGCGTCGTGGGCCCGGCCCGACCCTCGGGCCAGGTCGGCGATCATCGTGTCGGCGCCACCGCCGTCGTGGCCGATGCTGGCGCCGCTGGTGTAGGGCGAGCCACCCCCGACCGCCAGTCGTTCGTGGACGAGCAGCTTCGACGCCACCGTCCAGCCGTCGTCGACCTCGCCGACGACCGCGTCGGCCGGGACGTGGACGTCGTCGAAGAACTCCTGGCAGAACTCGAGCGTGCCGTCGACCTGTCGGATCTGCTCGACCGTCACGCCGGGCTGGTGGATCTCCAGGATGAACATGGTGAGCCCGCGGTGCTTCGGCACGTCCCAGTTCGTCCGGGCCAGGCACATCGCCCAGTCGCTCGCGTACGCGGCCGAACTCCAGATCTTGGATCCGTTGAGCACGAAGACGTCGCCGTCCCGGTCGGCCCGGGTCAGACAGCCCGCCAGGTCGGATCCGCCACTCGGCTCCGACAGGAACTGGACCCAGAGCTCGTCGCCCCGCAGGATCGCAGGCAGGTGCCGGAGCTTCTGTTCGTGGGTCCCGAACTCGAGGAGCGTGGCGGCGAGGATGCCCAGGGTCGGGACGTTGAGCGAGAACGGCATGTCGTAGGGGGCCGACTCGGCGGTGAACGCCCGTTGGTGCTCGTTGGTGAGGCCGAGCCCGCCGTACTCGCGCGGGAAGCAGATGCCGGCGAACCCGCCGGACCAGAGCGTCCGCTGCAGGTCGCGCTCACGCTCGCGCCGCTCGTCGCTCCGGTCGTTCCAGCCGTCACCGAGGGGCGGCATGTTCGCCGCGAGCCAGGTCCGCGCCCGGGCGCGGAACTCCTCGACGGGTTCGAGGTCGTCGCCCGTGGTGTCGGTCGTGGTGTCGCTCACGCACTGGCTCCCAGCAGTCGGGCGGCGATCCGTTCGGCGTGTTCCTCGGGGGTGCCGTACGAGGCCCGGTCCACCGTGACGCGCCGCAGGTACAGGTGCAGGTCGTGCTCCCAGGTCACCCCGATCCCGCCGTGCAGCTGGATGCAGTCCTGGACGAGCTCCGTGGCGTGCGGCCCGATCCAGACCTTGGCGGCATCCACGACGTCGGCGGCGTCGGCGCGACCCTCGGCGACGGCGCGTGTGGCGGCACCCGAGATCGCGTGGCAGGCCTCCAGCCACATCTTGTCGTCGGCCAGGCGGTGCTTGAGCGCCTGGTAGGACGACAGCGGCCGCCCGAAGGAGAAGCGGTCGCCCAGGTACTCGAGCGTCATCTCGAAGACCCGGTCCAGCGCACCGACCATCTCGGCGCACTGCAGCACGCAGGCCACCTGCTCCTGGTGCTCGACGGCCGGCTCGGCGCCGCTGTGGGGCCCGATCCGGTCGGCGTCCGTGACCACCACGTCCGTCAGGTCGACCGCGGCGTGTCGTCGCACCAGGTCCAGTCCGTCGAGGGGCGTGACCCGGAGTCCGTCCGCGTCGGAGGGGACCAGGTACTGGGTCGACGCGCCCTCGAGTCGCGCCGTGACCAGCAGGTGGTCCGCCCGGGCGCCCGCCTCGACGGGGCTGCACGTGCCCCGGAGCAGCACCCGGTCACCGTCGCGGTGCGCGTCGACCGGCGTCGGGCCGCACCACGCCGCCACCCGGCTACCGTCCAGCAGCCCGCCCAGCACCGCCTCCTGCTGCGTCGGCGACCCGTGGAGCGCGACGGCCTCGGCGACGACGTTGACCGGCACCAGGGGGCCGGGTGCGACCACCCGTCCCATCTCCTCGGCGACCAGCGCGAGGTCGGAGAGTCCGTGCTCCGAGAACGACCCGCCGCCGAGCTCCTCGGGGACCAGCAGCGAGGTCCACCCGAGCTGTGCGGCCTGTGACCAGACCGCCGGGTCGTAGCCCGCAGGGTCGTGCTCGAGGGCCCGGACCGCCACGGTCGAGCACTCCGCCGCCAGGAAGCGCCGGGTGGTCGCCACGAACTCCTGTTGTTCCTCGCTGAGCTCCAGCTCCACCGGCCCTCCGTCCCGTGCGACTCGGTTCCTGCGGCTCGGGCGACCGGCGCTTCCGCCGTCCGCGGCAGGAGTGTATGGTGATCTAACAGCGATGTCACTTCCGGGCCGGGGCGGTGCGCCGGGGTCCGGACGTCGTCACCGGACACTTCCAGCCGATCCACACCCAGGGGGCCGTCATGCCGTCTCGCCAACTCGACTTCCCGGTCTTCGATGCGGACAACCACATGTACGAGACCAAGGACGCGCTCACGCGCCACCTGCCCGAGGAGTACGCCGGGCTCATCCAGTACGTCGAGGTGAACGGCCGCACGAAGATCGCGGTGCGGGGCAAGATCAGCGACTACATCCCGAACCCGACCTTCGAGAAGGTCGCAGCACCGGGCGCCCAGGAGGAGTACTACAAGCTCGGCAACCCCGAGGGGAAGAGCCGGCGGGAGATCATGGGCCGGGCCATCGAGGCCCCGCCGGCCTTCCGGTCGCCGGAGCCGCGACTCGCGCTGATGGACGAGCAGGGCATCGACCGGGCGGTCATGTGGCCGACGCTGGCGAGCCTGGTGGAGGAGCGGCTCCGCGACGACCCGGATGCGATCCACGCGGTCGTGCACGCGCTCAACCAGTGGATGCACGACGAGTGGACCTTCGACTACGAGGGCCGCATCTTCGCCACCCCCGTGATCACGCTCCCGATCCTGGAGCGGGCGATCGAGGAGCTCGAGTGGGTCCTGGAGCGCGGGGCGCGGTTCATCCTGATCCGACCGGCTCCGGTCCCGGGCTGGAAGGGGCCCCGTTCCTTCGCCCTGCCGGAGTTCGACCCGTTCTGGAAGCTGGTCGAGGAGTCCGGGGTGGTCGTCGGGATGCACGCCTCGGACAGTGGCTACACCCGCTACCTGAACGAGTGGGAGGGCATCCGCGACGGCGAGTTCTTCCCCTTCCGGGCGCCCTCGGGCTTCTCGGTGATCATCGGTGGGCAACACCGGGAGATCACCGACACGGTCGCATCGGCGATCGGCCACGGCCTGTGCACGCGGTTCCCCCGACTCAAGATCATGCCGGTGGAGAACGGTTCCGGCTGGGTGCGTCCGCTGGTCACCGACATGCAGAACGCGTACGCGTTCAACCCGCACATCTTCGACGAGGACCCGGTCGTCGCGCTCAAGCGCAACATCTGGGTGCACCCGTTCCACGAGGACGACACCAAGGGCCTCATCGACATCATCGGGGTCGACAACGTCGTGTTCGGCTCGGACTACCCCCACCCCGAGGGCATGGCGGATCCGATCTCGTTCGTCGACGAGCTCGACGGCCTCCCGCAGGACGCGGTGGCGAAGGTGATGGGCGGCAACCTCGGGCGTCTCGTCGACGCCGCCTGACCGTCCCGTCCGGCCCCCGTTCGACACCGTGTGGGACTTCTCGACCGAGCCGGAGTTCCAGGAACAACTCGACTGGATGGACGCCTTCGTCCGTGAGCAGGTCGAACCGCTCGACGTGCTCTTCGGCGGCCTCACCTTCCAGTCGGTCGACGAGCCGCTCCGCAGCCTGATCGACGGGCTCAAGGCCCAGGTCCGCGCCCGGGGTCTGTGGGCCTGCCACCTGGGACCCGAACTGGGCGGGCAGGGCTTCGGCCAGTTGCGGCTGGCCCTGATGAACGAGGTCCTGGGCCGGTCGAGCTGGGCGCCGATCGTGTTCGGCTCTGCCGCCCCCGACACCGGCAACGCCGAGATCATCGCCCACTACGGCACCCCCGAGCAGAAGGACCGCTGGCTCCGTCCGCTGCTCGAGGGAGAGGTCTTCTCGTGCTACTCGATGACCGAGCCGCACGGCGGATCCGACCCGACCATGATCCGCACCCGTGCGGTGCGCGACGGCGACGAGTGGGTGATCACCGGGGAGAAGTTCTTCTCGTCGAACCTCCGCTCGTCCTCGTTCGTGATCGTCATGGCCGTGACGGATCCGGATGTCTCGCCCTACCGGGGGATGTCGATGTTCCTGGTCCCGAGCGACACGCCCGGCATCGAGGTGCTCGCCAACATCGGGCTCGGCGACGAGCCGTGGGGCGAGGGCATGCACGCACACGTCCGCTACGACGGGGTCCGGGTCCCGGCCGAGAACCTCCTGGGCGGCGAGGGCCAGGCCTTCGTCGTCGCCCAGACCCGACTGGGTGGTGGCCGCATCCACCACGCCATGCGCTCGGTCGCCATGGCCCGACGCCACCTGGACGCCATGTGTGAACGGGCGCTGTCCCGGGAGACCAAGGGCGAGTCGCTCGCCCGGAAGCAGCTCGTCCAGGCCGCCGTCGCCGACAGCTGGATCCAGCTCCAGTCCTTCCGCCTGATGGTGCTCCACACGGCGTGGCTGATCGACCAGAGCTCGACCGCCGAGGCCAGGCGCCAGATCGCGGCCTGCAAGGTGCTCGCCGCCGAGGTGCTCGCTGACATCGTCCGGCGCGCCCAGCACCTGCACGGTGCGCTGGGGGTGTCCAACCTGATGCGCTTCCCGAGCGACCTCGCCGCCGTCATGGGTGTCGTCGACGGCCCGACCGAGGTGCACCGCGTCACGGTCGCCCGGTCGGTCCTGGCCGACCACGGGTCGGCGCCGGACGCGTGGCCGACGGAGTTCGTCCCGAGGCGCGTGGTCAGGGCACGACGGCGCTTCGACGAGATGGTGGACGCCCTCGGCCCGTCCCCGGCGCAGCGACAGGGGTTCGACGACCTGGTGCAGGCCTCCGCCGGCGACGACACCACGGTCGCCCAGATGCAGGCCTACCTGGACGCCACGACCGGGAACCTCTGATCAGCGGACCCGGTCGTGGGCATCCGCGATCAGCGCCGGCAGCATCACCGACATCCGCTCCAACGTGTCGGTGTCGCCCCGCTTCGCCAGGTGCTTGGCGATGAGCGCCATCGCCGCCGCCTCCTTGAACCGGGTGAGTGCGTGGAACCAGCCCAGATCCTCGACCGGGGCGCCGACGGCCTCCTCGTAGGCGGCCAGGAGCTCGACGTCGCTCGGCATCCCCGAGTCGACGCCCTCGGACACGACGGGGTGTCCCGCCTCGTCGGTGAAGAACAGGAACCAGCTCAGGTCCAGTCGGGGGTCGGAGCGGGTCCAGATCTCCCAGTCGATGACTGCGCCGATGTCGCCTCCGGTGCACAACATGTTGCCGAGTCGGTAGTCGCCGTGGACGACCACGGCCGGTCGTGCCGGCGGTGCCGAGGCGCGCAGTGCGTCGGCACAGCCTCGGAACCCGACACGTACCGAGTCGGGGACCGTCTCGAAGGTCCGCGTCCAGCGGTCGACCTCGCCCGTCGGCGTCACGACCTCCTCGTCGGCGAGCCCGATGGTGGCCGGATCCAGACGGTGGAGGGCCGCGAGCATGCGGACCGCGGCGAGGGCCCGGGAGCGGGTCGGACCCTCGGGGAGCCGGTCCCGGGAGGACGCCTCGAGCAGGGGTTCCAGGCACTCACCGGCGACCCGGGCGGTCGCGAAGAACGGGGGCGTCCCCGGCGGATCGCCCGGATCGCTGAACAGCAGGGGTGGCACGGCCACACCGGGCCGGCCTCCGAGCGCTCCGATCACCCGCGCCTGGCGCAGCATGTCCCGGTTGCGCACCGGGGGCAGGCCCGGCGGGGCGACCTTGAGCACGACCGTCGGGATCCCCGGGGGTCCGTCCGCCACGGCGGCGGAGAAGACGAGTCCGATGGTGCCGCCGCTCATGGGCTCCAGCGCCGCGATGGAACACCCCGGCGACCACGCCTGGGCGGCCCGGTTCGCCCGGGCCCGCACCTCCTCGGTGTCGAGCTCGCTCACCGCTCGACCGCCGTCACCGCGCCGGTGGCCGCCGTCGGCATCGTCCGATGGTGCATGATGGGAAACTAACAACTGCGTCACCTTCCGTGTGCGACGGACGACGTGTGACCGACGACGAGATCGACGTGAGCCGCACCACCGACTTCCCCAGCTTCACCCCGACGAGCGCCACGCTGGTCCGACACGCCGCCGCGCAGTGGGGCGCGCACACCGCCATCGTCCTCGGTGACGACCGCCTGAGCTACCGCGAGCTCGACGAACGCTCGGCGGAGCTCGCGAAGGGCCTCCTCGTCTCGGGGGTCGGGAAGGGGACCCACGTCGGACTGCTCGCCCCGAACGGCCCGGAGTGGGTGGTCGGCTGGTTCGCGATCACCCGCATCGGTGCGGTGGCGGTGTTGCTCAACACCTACAACAAGGCGCCCGAGCTGCGGCGCACGCTGCGCCACAGCGACCAGGCGGTGCTCCTGACGGTCGACCGCCACCTGGGCCACGACTACCTGGAGCGGCTCGAGCAGGCGGCGCCGGAGCTGGCCGGAGGGACGCACGATCACCTGCGGCTCGCGAGCCACCCCTACCTGCGGTCCGTCTGGAACTGGGGGTCGGGCACCCGTCCGTGGGCCGGCCCGGTCGCCGACCTGGTCCGGCGCGGCGCGGAGGTCACCGACGAGCTGCTGTACGAGGTGGAGTCCGAGGTGCACCCGGCCGACCCGATGGTGCTCGTCTACTCCTCGGGGTCGACCGCGGATCCGAAGGCGGCCGTCCACGTCCAGGGTGCCGTGGTCCGACACGCCCACAACCTGAACCAGATGCGCGACCTGCAACCCGACGACGTCCTCTACACGCCGATGCCGCTGTTCTGGGTCGGCGGATTCAGCTTCACGCTCGTCGCCGCCATGCACACCGGGGCGACCCTGGTCTTCGAGGAGCAGTTCGAGCCCGGGGCCACCCTGGAGCTGATCGAACGTGAACGGGTCACCCAGGTCCTCGGGTGGCCGCACATGGCCAAGGCGCTCGTCGACCATCCGACCTTCCCGGACCGGGACCTCTCGTCGATCCGCAACAGCAGCATGGCGGCCCTGCTGCCCCAGCACCTGCAGGCCGCCGCGGACGTGCCCAAGGCGAACTCGCTCGGCATGACCGAGACGCTCGGCCCGCACACCTTCGATCCGCGGGAGGAGCTCCCACCCGGGAAGATCGGCAGCTTCGGGCACTCGGTGCCCGGGGTCGAGCACCGCATCGTCGATCCGGTGACCGGCGAGGAGGTGCCGGCGGGTGGCGAGGGCGAGGTGTGGCTGCGGGGGTACCCGGTGATGGTGGCGCTCCACAAGCGTGAACGGTCCGACACCTTCACCGCCGATGGCTGGTACCGGACCGGGGACGCCGGGCGATTCGACGAGGACGGCCACTTCTACTTCACGGGCCGGATGGGGGACCTGATCAAGACCTCCGGCATGAACGTCACCCCGCGTGAGGTCGAGGAGGTCCTCGAGGAGATGGACGAGGTGGTGACGGCGTTCGTCGTGGGGATCGACCACCCGGACCGGGGACAGGACGTGGTCGCCGCCGTGGCGCTCCGGCCCGGGGCATCGCTCGACGGGGACACGGTGCGGGCGCGCACCAAGGAGGAGCTGGCCTCCTACAAGGTGCCGCGGCACATCGCCGTGTTCGAGACACAGACCGACCTGCCCTGGCTCGACTCCGGCAAGCTCGACCGTCGGCGCCTGACCGCGATCCTGGAGGAGCGATTCGGTGGCCACTGAGTCCGGCGGGACCGGTCCCCTCGAGTTCGATCCGTACTCCGAGACCTTCTTCGAGGACCCGTGGTCGACCTACCGCCGGCTCCGGGACGAGGCCCCGGTGTACCACCATCCCGAGCTCGACTTCTACGCGGTGTCCCGGTACGAGGACTGCGTCGAGGTCCACCGCGACGTCGCGGCCTACACCTCGACCAGGGGGGTGACCCTGGACCAGCTCCGCAGTGCCGCCTTCGGCCGGGTGGTGGAGGCGACGGGGTCGATCATCATGATGGATCCGCCCGACCACGAACGGTTGCGACGTCTGGTGAGCCGGGCGTTCACGCCGAGGCGGGTCGCGGACTGGGGGCCGGCCGTGGAGCGCGTGGTGGGAGGGTTCCTCGACCGGCTCCAGGGGTCGGGATCCTTCGACGTGGTCCTCGACCTGGCCGGGCCCTTCCCCGTCGAGGTCGTCTCCGAGATCCTCGGCGTGCCCGCCGCGGACCGACAGCAGCTCCGTCACTGGGTCGACGGGTTGCTCGAACGCGAGGTCGGCAATCCGTTCCCACCGGCCTCCGCGGTCGAGTCGGCCCTGGCGTTCTTCACCTACGTCGAGGCGCTCGTCGTCGAGCGGCGCGCCCGACCCGCTGACGGGATGATCGACCACCTGCTGGCCGCCGAGGTCGACCGGGAGGACGGCACCACCGAGCGGCTCACCGACACCGAGGTCACCTACTTCGTGGCGCTCCTGGCGGCGGCCGGGGCCGAGACGGTCACGAAGCTGGTCGGTAACGGGGTCGTGACCTTCGCCGAGTACCCCGGGGAGCTCACGCGACTGCGCCGCGACCCCGACCTGCTCGCTCCGGCGGTCGAGGAGGTCCTCCGCTGGCGGGCCCCCAGCCAGTACCAGGGCCGGTTCTCGGTGGAGGAGCGCACGCTGCACGGCGTGACCATCCCGGCGGGGCACCCGGTGCTGATCGTCACCGGGGCGGCCAACCGGGACCCTCGTGCCTACGACGAGCCGGACCGCTTCGACATCTCCAGGACCGGGCCGGTCCCGATCAGCTTCGGTCACGGCATCCACTACTGCATCGGAGCCCACCTGGCCCGGTTGGAGGGCCAGGTGGCCTTCCGCGAGCTCTATCGTCGCTGGCCGGACCTGGAGGTCGACCTGGACGGCATCCGCTACGTCCACATGAGCAACGTCGCCGGGCCGTCCGAGGTCCCGGTCACGACCTGACGGCCGCCCCGGCGGGTCACCACCACTGAGCAACAGGAGGAATCCACGTGCAACTCCAGCCCGGACTGCGACTCGAGTCCGCGACCTGCGACACCCAGGTGGTCGTCGTGAGGGCCCCGGCCGGCGACGGCGACGTCGACGTCCGCTGCGGGGGCCATCCCATGCGCGAACTCGGCACCGGCGGCGACCGCGTACCGCCCACGCTCGAGGGTGACGCGACCCTCCTCGGCAAGCGTTACGAGGAGGCCGAGGCCGGCCTGGAGCTGCTCTGCACCCAGGGCGGGGACGGGGTGCTGAGCCTGGGCGAGGTCCCCCTCCTGGTGAAGGGCGCGAAGCCGTTGCCGTCCTCGGACTAGGTGCCGCCGCCCGACGCGGTGCCGTCGCCGGACGGTCGCACGATCGTGAACGCCAGCTGGCACGCGGCCGCCAAGGGGCCGTCGCGTCCGTCGTGGACGTCGACCCGCGTGACCACGGTCCGACCGCCGCGTCGCAGGACGGAACCGACCGCGTGTGCGGGCCCGCGACGCACCGGGCCGACGTAGTGGACGGTGAGGTCCGCGGTCACCACGAAGCTGTGGTCGTCGAGGCCCTCCATGGCGAGACGACCGCCGACGATGTCGGCCAGGGTGGCGACCAGTCCGCCCTGCAGGGCGCCGGTCGGGTTGGCGACGGTCTCGTCGAGCTCGAGTTCGACGGCGAGCTCGGCCCCGTCGACCTGGACGTCCTGCAGCCGGAGACCGGAGAACACGTGGCGTCCCTCGGCCAGCACGCGCCGGTGGCGCTCGACCGCCTCGGCCGCCGAGCGGGGCCGCCCGCCGTCGTTCACGCGAGCGCCCCGGCGAGTCCGTCCACGCCCCGGGTGGAGCGAAGCAGGTCGTTCAGGTGGGTGCAGGTGGAGGTGCCGACGAACGAGCCGCGCACCAGGTCGTCCACCTCCGACGTGGTCCGCCCGAGGAGCCGTTGCGCCGACGCCGTCGCGGCCGGGCACTCGGGCCACGGCAGTGTGTGGGCGGTGACGGCGACCGACGCGAACCGGGCGCTGCCGCCTTCCGAACCCGGGACGAGCTCGGCGTCCAGGGTGTACTCGTGGAGGACGTCCTCGGGGCCGTCGGCCCCCAGGTGGCTGTCGCGGAAGTACACCTGCAGCCGTAGACCGGACTCCTCGGGCCACAGGTCCGACCGCCGGACCCGGCGGACGCTGCGCCGCCGCCTGGCACCGGGATCGTGCCAGGCCTCGGGGTCGGTCCCGTCGAGCAGGTCGGGTGCGGGCGGTCCGACCGGGATCGGGAACGTGCCGGTGCGGTCCAGGGCTCCGATCATGGTCGCGCCGTCCTCCCAGCCGGCGCACAGGTCCCGGAGGCGCTCCGCCGCCTCGGGCGGGATGTTCCACTCGGGGTGTTCCCGGGTGAGCCCGTAGCTCGAGACGATCGCGATGAGTGGGACGTCGTCGAGCAGTTGGGCCAGCACGCTGTGGCGGACGTGGTGGTCCGGAACCAGCCCGGCCACGCAGGCCCGGAATCCTGAACGGACCTCGGCGCCAACCAGGCCGTCGAGGCGGGGGAGCGGCGGATCGGTCGTGACCTCGGCGACCCGTCCCGTGCCGTCGACGAGCAGCTCGACCGCCGCGGAGTCCAGTACGGCGACGGTGCCGTCGCGCCGCGTGAGCAGGTCGCGGCCGGCGGCCCGCAGGTGCCGGGGGCGGCCGAAGTCGTCCCACCCCTCGTCGATCGAGGTGGTGCGCCTCACGCTCCCGGGCCGGCGCTGCGGGGTGCCCGCCACCGGCGACCGGGGACCCGTCGGGAGCGAGGCGACGAGCGCGTTGCGGTCCGTCACCCGGTCGCGTCCATCCGGCGGACCATCGCCTCCTGGGCGAACGAGGCCACCAGCGCATCACCGGAGAACACGTCGCCGCGCCCGAAGCTCCGACCGTGTGCGACGACAGGCGCCTCCTGGGTGACGAGGAGCCACTCGTCGACACGGAAGGGCCGGTGGAACCACAGCGTGTGCGAGGTCACGGCTGTCTGCAACGTCACGGTCGAGTCCGCCTGGCTCACGCCCTCGAAGGGTCGCAGCGCGGTGCCGATGAGGGTCAGGTCGGTGGCGTGGGCGAGCAGCGCCTGGTGCAGCGCCCGCTCCGGAACCGATCCGACGGCCCCGAGCGGCGGGGTCCGGGACCACCAGTCGAGGCGCGCCGGTCCGACGCCGGGGTCGGCCAGGTCGACGTCGTCGACCACGCGCGTCTCCCACGGCACCATGCCGAGGTCCTGTGGTGTGGCCCGGTCCGGTCCCCCGGTCTCCGGTGGATCCTCGTTGCGTTCCGGGCCCGGCTCATCCGCGTGGGCGGACACCAGCGCGGCCGCGACGACCTTCTCCTCCTGGTGGGCGACGACCTCGACACTCGCGAACGTCCGGCCGGAACGCAGCGGCGTGGCCCGGTAGTGGAGCGGGCGCGCGGCGTCACCCTCGCCGGGGAAGAGGACGTGGATGGACTTGACCGACTTGTCGGGCACGGCCGCCGCGCCCGCCACCAGTGCCTGGGCCAGCACCTGGCCGCCGAAGACCCGGTGGTAGCCGATGTCCAGGTTGGCTCCGGTGAGACCCGGGCCGTCCTCGACCAGCTCCAGGCACCCGAGCAGTGCGTCGAAGGTCAGGGGCATCAACCGGCCTCGGCTTCCAGGTCGGCGAGCACCACCCGACGGAGGAGCTTGCCGGTGTCGGTGTGGGGCAGCCCGGGACGGAACGCGATCGACTCCGGGGTCTTCGACGAACGGAGGAGCCCGGCGCAGTGGGACCGGAGCTCCTCCTCGGTGGCCGCTGCCCCGGGCCGCAGGACCACGGCCGCCGCGATGCGCTGGCCCCACTCGTCGTCGGGGATCCCGACGACGGCGGCGTCGGCCACGGCGGGGTGCGCCCACAGGACGTCCTCGATCTCGGCCGGGGCGATGTTCTCCCCACCCCGGATGATCGTGTCGTCGGAGCGGCCCTCGATGAACAGGTAGCCCTCGTCGTCGAACCAGCCGCGGTCCCGGGTGGGGAACCAGCCGTCGTCGTCGGTGGCCGACCCGCGGCCCAGGTACTCGCCCGACACCTGTTCGCCGCGCGCCCAGATCTCTCCGTCGCGGATCTCCACCTCGACGCCCGGGATGAGGCGACCGGCGGAGCCGAGCCGGGCCCGGGCCACCGGGTCGCCACCCAGCGCCGCCCGGTGGTCGTCGGGGGTCAGCACGGCCAGGGTGGAGCTCGTCTCGGTGAGGCCGTAGGCGTTGACGAAGCCGGCGTCCGGGAAGGCCTGCAGCGCCTGTTCCAGGACGCTGATCGGCATGCGGGCGCCGCCGTAGGACAGCGTCGACAGGCTGGGGCAGTCCGCCGGTGAGCCGCCGAGCTCGTCCACCACCCGCGCCAGCATGGTGGGGACCAGGAAGGCGTGTGACACGCCCTCGGTCCGGACCAGCTCCAGCCAGGCCCCGGCGTCGAAGGTCGGCAGGTAGGCGACCCGCCGGGTCGAGTAGATGCTCGTCACCAGGTTCGCGACACCGGCGATGTGGTACGGGGGGACCGAGATGAGGGCGACGGAGTCCTCCGCCGCGCTGGCGAACTCGATCGAACCGATGACGTAGGAGCTCAGGTGGCGGTGGCGGAGCACCACGGCCTTCGGCGCAGCCGTCGTGCCCGAGGTGTACAGGAGGATGGCGACGTCCTCGCCGTCGGCCCGGGCCGGAGCCCCGCTCGGCGGCGCGTCCACGAGCGCGTCCCAGTCGGCGGTCGGGAGCACCTCGCAACCGGCCGCCGCGGCGGCGGCGTCCAAGCGGTCCGGGGTGTCGGTGACGACGAGTGCCCCCGGATGGTTGGCGAGCAGCTCACCGAGCTGCTGGTCCGACAACCGGTAGTTCAGCGGCAGGAACGGCACGCCCGCCCACGCCGCGGCGAAGAGGGCGACCGGCAGCGACAGGTCGCTGGTACCGACGTACACGACGGCCGAGGCGCCCCGGGCGGCGACCGCCTCGCCGCCCGCCGCCGCCCGGTCCAGGAGCTGTTGGTAGGTCAGGCCCCGGCGCAGCGTGCCGACCGCCAGCCGGTCGCCGAAGGCGCCGGCCACCATCTCGAGCAGCATCCAGAGTGTCACCGGCCGTCCTCCCGGGTGAGCAGCATGGCGCCGGCCACCGGCCCGCCGCCGTTCGCGACCGCGGCGACCTCGGGCGGTCCGTCACGTCGGACGACCTGGCGGTCACCCGCCTCGCCGCGGAGCTGGAGCACCGCCTCGTGGATGAACCCGAACCCGTGCAGCCGACCGGCCGACAGCTGGCCGCCGTGGGTGTTCACGGGCAGGTCCCCGTCGAGGGCGATCCGTGCGCCGCCCTCGACGAACGGCCCCGACTCACCCCGACCGCAGAAACCGAGGGCCTCGAGCCAGACCATGGTGAGGAAACTGAACCCGTCGTAGAGCTCGGCGATGTCGACGTCGTCCGGGGTCAGGCTCGTGCGCTCCCACAGCGACGCACCGGCGTCCCGCGCCGCCATGGTGGTGGCGTCGTCGAACTGGTCCCACGACGGCCGGCCCCGGAGGGCGGTGCCGAGCGCGTCGATCCGGGCCACGGCGTGGTCGACGTGGCGGGCGTGCCCGGGGGCGGAGACGACCACCGCCGTCGAACCGTCGACCGGTGCGTCGCAGTCGAAGAGCCGGAACGGGGTGGTGATCATCCGGGCCGACAGGTAGTCGCCCAGGTCCATCGGATCCCGGTAGACCGCCTTCGGGTTGAGCTGGGCGTTCCGTCGACCGTTGAGCGCGACCTGGGCGAGCTGCTCGACGGTGGTGCCGAACTCGTGCATGTGGCGGCGGCAGTTGAGGGCGAGCCAGTTGGCGGCGGAGTACGCACGGAACGGGATCGACCACTGCAGGGATCCGCCCATCTTCGGGGCGCCGCCTCCGGCCAGGCCGATGCCGTCGCGCCCCCCGGAGCCCTGGGCGCTGGACTCCGTGACGGTCCGGTAGACGAGCACGTGGCGCGCCAGTCCGGAGTGCACGGCGAGGACGGCATCGACGACCGCCGACAGCTGGGCCGGTCCCTCGATGCCGCCCCGGTGCCAGTTCAGTCGCAGCCGGAGCGCGTCCTGGACGTCCGGTGAGGCCGGTCCGGAGAAGCCCGGGGGTCCGGGGAACCCGCCCGGGTAGGTGGCGAGCCCGTCGATGTCGGCGGTCGTGAGCCCGGCGTCCGCGACGGCCTCCAGCGCTGCGTCCAGGGTCAGGTCCAGGGCGCTCCGTCCGAGTCGACGACCCACGTCGGACTGGCCGATCCCCGAGATGACGGCGTCCATCAGGTCGATCCGGCCGGTTCGAACAGCGGGTACCAGATGTCGTCGCGTTCCTCGAAGGTCACGCGCACCGGCATGCCGATGGTCACCTGGTCGGGATCGCAGCCGACCAGGTTGGACGTGAGCCGGAGGCCCGGTTGCTCGTCGAGTTCGACGAGCACGATCACATACGGCTCGGTGCCGCCGTCCCAGGAGTGGTGGTTGACCGTGTAGGACCACACCGTGCCCCGACCGCCCAGGTCGGAGGGGGCGACGTCCCGCCCCCCACACTCGGAGCAGTACGGTGCCGGCGGGTGGATCCAGTGCCGGCACTGCGAGCACCGGGCCATGCGGAGGACGCCCTCCCGGCCGGCGGTCCAGAAGAACCGGTTGTCGTCGTCCAGCGCGGGCTGGACCCTGAACGGTGCGTCGGTCACGTCGGGGACGTCAGCCGGCCTGCTGCGCGGCGGCCTCCTCGGCCTGCTTCGCCATGCGGTCGGCGAGGGTCAGCGCCGTGACGATCCCGTCCTCCTGGAACTTGCCCGTCCCGAAGCTCTGCGGTTCGGTCAGGACGTCGGTGGCCCGGGCCCGCAGCGCACCGACGGTCGCCTGCTCGCGTGGGATGTGTGCGAACGGGTCGTAGTTGAAGTTGCGCATGGCGTTCAGGTGGGTGATGCGGTTGACGTCGTCGTCGGGCAGGCCCTCGAGGTAGCGCATGGCGCGCTCCGGGGCGTCCGGCCAGGTGGAGTCCGAGTGCGGGTAGTCGCACTCCCAGTGGACGTGGTCCATGTTGAGGTGGTGGCGCACCTCCATGCCGACGGCGTCGTCGATGAAGCAGGTGAGCACGTGTTCGTTGAAGATCTCGCTGGGCAGTCGACCACCCAGGTCCTGGTTCGTCCACGCCCGGTGCTTGGTGTACACGTAGTCGACCCGCTCCAGGAAGTAGGGCACCCAGCCGATGCCGCCCTCGCTCAGGGCGACACGGAGGTTGCGGAACTTCCGGAAGACCGGAGACCAGACCAGGTCGGCCGCGCACTGGACGATGTTCATGGGCTGCAGCGTGATCATCGTGTCGATCGGCGCGTCCATCGCCGTGATCACGGTGCTCGACGAGGAGCCGATGTGCAGGCAGATCACGGTGCCGGTCTCGTCGCACGCCGCCAGGAAGGGGTCCCAGTGGTCGCTGTGCCAGCTGGGGAGGCCCAGCTTCTCGGGGTTCTCCGAGAAGGTCACGGCGTGGCAGCCCTTGTCGGTCATGCGGCGGACCTCGTCGGCCATCGCCTGTGGGTCCCACACGGGCGGAACCGCCAACGGGATCATCCGGCCGGGGTAGGAGCCGCACCAGTCGTCGACGTGCCAGTCGTTGTAGGCCTGCAGCAACTCCAGCGCGATGTCCTTGTCGTCCATCGTCATGAACAACTGCCCGGTGAAGCCCGTCATCGACGGGAAGTTGAGCGAGCCGAGCACTCCGTTGACGTCCATGTCGCGGATCCGCTCGTGGATGTCGAAGCAGCCCGGACGCATCTGCTCGAAGGCCAGGGGGTCGAGTCCGTACTCCTCGGGAACCCGTCCGACCACGGCGTTGAGCCCGACGTTCGGGAGTGCGGCCCCCTCGAACATCCAGACCTCCCGACCGTTGGTGAGTCGCTCGATGCGCGGCGCCCGCTCCTGGGCCGCGGCACTCAGCCGTCCCTCGAACAGGTGGGGTGGTTCGACCACGTGGTCATCGACGCTCACCAGGATCAGTTCGTCGACCTGCATGTGTCCTCCATCGTCGATCACGGTCCGTCCGCACCGGCCAGGTGGCGCCCGGGCTGGCTGGGACCACGATGACCTGACGTTGTTGTTAGATTAGCGCGGCCGGGTCGTCCGCCCGGCGCCGAGGAGGCGACGCAGTGCTGGTGGAGTCGGTCCGAGGAGTCGGTCGTGGGGACCGCGGGCGTCGCTAGCGTGTCGTCCGTGGAGTCCGGGATCGTCCGCCGACCGCCGTTCGGCAGCAACCCCCTGGTGGGGGAGCGGGGGACGGACACCCGGCGACGGGTCCTGGACGCCGCCCTCCAGGTGTTCGCCGAGGTCGCCTACCCCGAGGCCCGGGTCGAGCAGATCGCCGAACTCGCCGGGTGCTCCCGGCCCGCCTTCTACCAGTACTTCTCGTCCAAGGACGACGTGTTCTGGACGCTCGCGACCGAACTCGGGGAGCACATGGTGGAACTGGCCGACCGACTCGGGCCGGTCACCCCCGACGAGGACGGACTGGCGACCACCACGGCGTGGATCGAGGGGTTCATGGAGCTCCACCAGGCGTGGGCGCCGGTGTTCCGGGCCTACCCGGACGCGGCCCGCGGCGCCGAGGACCGCGCCCCTCGTGCCGCCTACGTCACCGGCCACACCAGCGACCGGCTCCTCCGCGCCTTCGGCCTGCCCTCGACCGCAGCGAACCGACGCCTGGTGGGGAGCCTCGTGGGGATGCTCATCCGCTGCAGCTTCTACGCCGAGGCGGCACCGGCGGGCATGACGAGGCGACCGCTGGTGCTCGGACTGGCCCGGACCTTCCACCGGGTGCTCGCCGGCCCGGTGGAGGGCGTCAACTTCCGTCGGGGCCGCACCCGTGGGCGGCGGCGGATCCGGATCGTCGCGCCGGTCCAGCCGCCGGTGGCGACGGGGCTGCGGGCCCGGGGGGAGCAGACCCGTCGCACCCTGCTCGAGGCCGGAGCCGAGGTGCTGCCGTCGCGCGGCTACCACGAGACCCGGGTCGACGACATCGTCTCGGCCGCCGGTGTGAGTCACGGCACCTTCTACCGGTACTTCGACAGCAAGGACGACTTCTTCCGGGTGCTCGCCGAGGAGGCGTCGGGACGGATGATCGAGCTCGTCGAGCAACTGGACCTGGACGCCGGCGACGACGGGCTGCGCGACTGGCTGCGGGACTGGTTCGCCGCCTACGAAGCCGACGGCGGCATCATCAGCACCTGGCAGGACATGCGGACCAGCCCGGAGCTGGTCGCCTTCAGCGAGCAGGTGGCCGCCTCGGTGTTCACCCGGCTCGAGCAGCTCCTGGACCAACGCGACTTCGGGCACCCGCAGGTGGCGGCGGCGATGCTGCTGGCCCTGTTGGAGCGCGCCCCCTACCGCGTGTTCGTGCTGGGGTACTCCACGGCGGCCGGCGAGATCGAGGCCACCCTGACCATCATCCGCCGGGGGTTCCTCGGCCGGGACGACGGCTGAGCCGTGGACCTCGAGTTCACCGACGACCAGCTGGAGCTGCGGGACGCAGCCCGTCAGGTGCTGGCCGGGGCGTGCCCGCCGTCGCTCGTGCGGTCGCTGTACGAGGGGACGGGCTCACCGGAGGAGCTGTGGAAGGTGATCCGCGAGCTCGACTGGCCGGCCCTGGGTCTGCCCGAGGAGCACGGCGGGCTGGGCCTGGGGTTCGTGGAGGTCGGGATCCTGGTGGAGGAACTCGGGCGGGTCGCGGCGCCGAGTCCGCTCCTGGCCACCGTCACCCAGTTCGCCGCAGCCGTCCGCGGGTCCGGGTCGTCGTTCGCGCTCGGGGACGTCGCGTCGGGTCGCCGCACGGGCACGCTGGCGCTCGCCGACGACGGCCGGTGGGACCCGACCCGGCCTCCGGTGCGGGCGGAGTCCGAGGGCTCCGGGTACCGCCTGACCGGCCGGGTGACGCACGTCCTGGACGGTGACACGGCGGACGAGGTCGCCGTCGTCGTCGGCACCGATCGGGGGCCGGGCGTCGTGGCGGTTCCGGGCTCGGAGGTCGTCGCCTCGCGTCAGACGACTGTCGATCCGACGGTACCGCTGGCGACGCTCGAGTTCGACGGCGTGGCCGTGCCGACGGAGCGCGTCCTGCTGGCGCCGGGCGCACCCGGTGCGGCGGATGCCATCGCCCGGATCGTCGACGAGGCCACCGTGGCGATCGTGCTCTCGACCGTCGCGACCTGCCGGGCGATCTTCGAGGCCACCGTCGAGTACGCCAAGGTCCGCCACCAGTTCGGTCGGCCGATCGGGTCCTTCCAGGCGGTCAAGCACCGGCTGGCGGACTGCTTCCTGGCCGTCGAACGGGCCGGGGCCCTCGGCTGGTTCGCCGCGCTCACCGTCGCCGAGGACGATCCCCGGCGGCCGGTCGCCGTGGCGATGGCCAAGGCCGCCGCTGCCGACTGCGCCCAGCTCCTGTCGCGCGACGGCCTGCAGTTGCACGGTGGGATCGGATTCACCTGGGAGTACGACCTGCACTTCCTCCTGAAGCGGGCCGTGACGGGTGACCTGCTGTTCGGCGGGGGAGCGTTCCATCGCAGCCGCGTCGCGGCGATGCTCGGTCTGGCCGACGACGGGGAGGCGCAGTGAGGCTCCGGTTCGACGACTCGGTCGAGGCGACCCGACAGGAGTTCCGGGAGTGGCTCGCCGCCAACCGGCCGTCGGTCGAGGAGATGGCGGCCGACCCGGCCGTCTCCACGGGGCACGCCCCCGACTGGGCCCGCCGGTGGACCCGGGCGATGTTCGACGCCGGCTGGCTCGTGCCGGGCTGGCCCCCCGAGCTCGGGGGACGGGGTGCCGGACCGATCGAGACGTTCGTCGTACTGGAGGAACTGGCCGCAGCCCACGTCCCCCGCACCACCAACGTCCAGGGGCTGGGCATCGTCGCGCCGTCGATCGTCGACTACGGCACCCCCGAGCAGGTGCGTGACCACGCCCTGCCGATCCTGCGGGGAGAGCTCACGGCGTGCCTGGGGATGAGCGAGCCCGACGCCGGGAGCGACCTCGCATCGCTGTCGACCCGGGCGGTGCTCGAGGGCGACGAGGACACGGGCGAGTGGGTCATCGACGGCCAGAAGGTCTGGACCTCGGGTGCCAACTACGCGGACTTCTGCTTCCTGTTCTGTCGGACCGAACCCGACGAACCCAAGCACCGGGGCATCTCGATCCTGCTGGTGCCCATGGACGCGCCCGGGATCACGGTGCGTCCGCTGCCCGAGATCGTCCACCCCGACGAACCCGACCTCAACGAGGTGTTCCTCGACGGCGTCCGTGTCCCGGCCGCCAGCCTGGTGGGTCGTCGAGGGGACGGCTGGGCCATGGCGAACGGATCGCTCGCACACGAGCGGGGCATGGTGTGGGTCAGCGCCGTGATGGGCCTCGAGGAGGCGCTCGGCTCGCTCGTCGCCGGGGCGCCCGCGCACCTGGCGGCCATGGGGCCGCACGAGCGGGCACTGGCGGTCGACCAGATCGTCCAGATCGCCATCGACACCCAGGCCGCCCGCTGCCTGGGACAGCGGGGGTTCGCCAAGCTCGCCCGTGGCGGCAGCGCGCCGGAGCAGGCACTCATGAAGCTCTACGCGAGTGACTGCCGCCAGCGGGTCGCCCGGATCGCCGCCGACGTGCAGGGCGCCGACTCGCTCGAGCTCGGCAGCGTCCCGAACGACGGGCACCAGGCGGTCGACGAACCACGCGGCACGTGGATGGAGCAGTGGTTCCACTCGTTCGCCAACACCATCTCCGCGGGGACGTCGGAGATCCAGCGCAACATCGTCGCCGAGCGTGTCCTCGGGCTCCCACGGGGCTAGCGGTTGCGGTTCCACGTCACCCATCCGCTCGTCCACCGTCCCTACCACCCCGGCCTGGTGACCGGTGCCGGTGTCGCCCGGCTCGCGCGGGCGGCCGAGTCCGCCGGATTCGACGGGTACGGCTTCACGGACCACCCGGCGCCCACGCAACGGTGGCTGGACCACGGCGGCCACGACGCGCTCGACCCGTTCGTCGCCCTCGGCTTCGTGGCCGCCGCGACCTCGACGATCCGTCTGGTGCCGAACATCGTCGTCCTGCCGTACCGCAACCCGTTCGTCGTCGCCAAGGCCGCCGCCACGCTGGACGCGCTCTCGGGTGGTCGGTTCACGCTGGCCGCCGGCGTCGGGTACCTGGAGGGCGAGTACGCCGCCCTCGGCGTGGACCACGGGGACCGGGCGCAGCTCTTCGACGAGTCGCTGGAGGCGATCGTGGCGGTGTGGTCCGGCGACGACGTGACCGTCGACGGGCGGGGCTTCCGGGCGCACGGCATCACCGCCCACCCGCGTCCGGTGGTTCCCCCGCCGATCTGGATCGGCGGCAACAGCGGCGCCGCCCGTCGGCGCGTGGCCGAACGGGGCGACGGCTGGTGCCCGTTCCCGGCTCCGCCGGGCCTGGCCCGCTACGTCGGCACCGCGGTGCTCGACGGACCGGCCACGCTGGCCGAGGGGATCGCCGACCTGCGTCGCCGACTGGAGGCCGCCGGCCGTGACCCCGCCACGGTGGACGTCGCCTTCTCGTGTCCGGCGGGTGGCGACCCGGCCGGGGACCACTTCGACGTGGAGGCCCACCTGCAGGGCATCGCCGAGCTCGCCGGGATCGGCGTCACGTGGGTCCACGTGGGCATCCCGGGGGACGACCCCGAGCGGGCCGCCGAGGTGCTCGCCCGCTACGGCGAGTCCGTGATCGCTCCGCTCCGGAAGGGGACACCATGACCATCGGACCGAGCGCGGCGCTCCTGACGGACCGCGTCGCGGTCGTGACCGGCGGAGCGTCCGGGATCGGCCGCGGCATCGCGCAGGCACTGGAGGCCTTCGGGGCGGTCGTCGACGTGTGGGACCTGACCGACGAGCAGCGGCCGGTCGACGTCCGGGACCCACAGCAGGTCGACGACGCACTGGAGCGGACGATCGATGAGCACGGAACGCCGACGATCCTGGTGAACAACGCCGGTGGCGTCTTCCACTCCCCCCTCCTCGAGACCTCGGTCAACGGCTGGGACGCGCTCCTGCGATCCAACCTGCACCACGTCCTGTTGTGCACCCAGCGCGTGGCCCGTCGGCTCCGGGACGAGGACCTCGGGGGTTCCATCATCAACGTGACGTCGATCGAGGGGCTCCGGGCGGCTCCGGGCTACGCCGCCTACGCCGCAGCGAAGGCGGGCGTGCTCAACCTGACCCGGACCGCCGCGGTGGAGCTCGCGCCGATCGGGATCCGCGTCAACGCGCTCGCTCCCGACGCCATCGTCACCGAGGGGCTGCTCGACCTGGTGCCCGAGGCGGCCGACCACCTCGGCGGCATGGTGCCGATGGGACGGCCGGGTCACGTCGACGAGATGGCCGGGGCCGCGGTGTTCCTGGCCTCGGACCTGTCGTCCTACGTGACGGGCCAGGTGTTGGGCGTCGACGGCGGAACGGGCGCCGCCGGCGGGTGGTACCCGCACCCCGTCGACGGCCACTGGGTCCTCGGCCCGGCGCAGTGACCGCGTCCGCTCCGGCCGCGGGCCGCGACGCGTACGATCGGTCGCCGTGAGCACCTGGAACCACGTCGGGCACCACGTCGCGGACCTCGACCGCTCGGTCCGCTTCTACGTCGGGGTGTTCGGCTTCGAGGAGCGCCGTCGCCTCCGGCTCCCGGATGCCGCGGTCTCGGGGTTCATGCGGATCCCCGAGCCGGTCGGGCTCACCGCCGTCTACCTGGAGCTCGGCGACTCCGTCCTGGAACTGCTCCACTTCGACCGACCGGGGAACGAACCGGCCCGGGAGCGGCCCTTCACCGAGCCGGGACTCACCCACCTGTCCTTCACGGTGCCCGACGTGGCGGCGGCGTGCCGGTCGGTGGGCGAACTGGGCGGCGAGGTGATCGAGGGCACCGACGTCGGTGTCGCCGTCCTGGTGCGGGACCCGGACGGGCAGGTCATCGAGCTGCTCGCACCCGGCGCTCTGGGCTGAACGCCGGCGGGCGATCAGGCCCCGGGCGACGCGCGGCCGGGCAGGTCACGCTTGACCACCTTGCCGGTGGCGTTCCTCGGGAGCGAGCCGAGGAACGTCCAGGCGCGCGGGACCTTGTAGTCGCTGAGGCGCTCCGCACAGAACGCCCGGAGTTCGTCGCCGGTCACCGTCGATCCGTCCGCGACCACCACCCACGCGCCGACGTCCTCGCCCAGCACGTCGTGTGGAACGGCGGCGACCGCCGCCTCCCGGACCGCCGGGTGCTCGTAGAGGACGGCCTCGACGTCGGTGGCGTGCACGTTGTTGCCCCCGCGGATGATCACGTCCTTGTCCCGGCCCCGCAGGTACAGGTACCCGTCCTCGTCGAGCTCGGCGAGGTCGCCCGTGTGGAGCCAGCCGTCCCGCCACGTCGCGGCGGTGGCCTCGGGGTCGTTGAAGTACTCCCGTTCCCGGCCGGGGTTCCGCACCAGGAGTCGGCCCACGGTTCCGGGCGGGAGCTCGCGGTCGTCCTCGTCGACGATCCGGAACTCGACCGGGGGCGCGGGTCGTCCGACGGATCCGACGCGGCGGTCGAGTTCCTCGGGTGGGACGACGCAGTAGGCGGGCCCGGCCTCGGTCATGCCCCAGGAGTTGGAGACCATGGCCTGCGGCAGTCGTTCACGGAGCGTGTCGAAGGTGGCCGGCGCCAACGGCGCGCTGCCGAGCGGACACAGGGTGATGGACGACAGGTCGGCGGAGCTGAAGCGCGGGTGGGCGATGAGGAGCTCGGCCATCGCCGGCACCAGGAAGGTGGCACCGGGCCGGAGTGATTCGACCGCGTCGAACCAGGCGTCCACGTCGAAGCGCGGCAGGTACAGGAGCCGCATGCCCAGCTTCATGGGGTTGTAGATCGAGGCGATGCCGGCGAAGGTGAACATCGGCGAGGAGTGCAGCCATCCGCTGCCCGTCCAGTTCGGCACGCCGTTCGGGATGAGTGAGATGTTGCCGTGACGGACCACGACGCCCTTCGGGCGGCCGGTCGTGCCCGAGGTGTACATGACGTCGGCGATGTCCTCGGACGTCACCGGTACCTGGAAGGCGCTGTCGTCGGGATCGCCGATCCCGGACCACGCCACCAGGTCGTCGGAGTCGACCGCGCCGGTCGTCACGACCAGTCGCAGCTCCGGCAGGTCGGGACGGGCCTCCAGGACGACGGCGAGCGTCGACGCGCCGGTCAGCACGACCGAGGCGCCTGCGTGGCCCAGCACGTAGGCCAGCTCCCGGGCCACGAGGCGGGTGCTGGTGGGGACCGCAACGGCTGCGGCCTTGTGGACCGCGGCGTAGGCGACGATGAAGCGGTCCGGCTCCTCGGGCGGGACGTGGATCGCCACCCGGTCGCCGGGAGCGACGCCCTGGCCCACCAGCCAGCGGGCCAGGCGGTTGGAGGCCGACTCCCAGTCGGCGAAGGTCAGGCCCTCGCCCGTGGCGACGTTCAGGAACGCGGGTTCGTCGGGGTGCTCGTCGGCCATCAGCCGCAGCTGGTCGGGGAGCAGGTTCGGCATGCCGGTCACCCTCCCGGTTCGGGGTCGCGCGGCAGGCCGAGGAGGCGTTCGCCGATCACGTTGCGCTGGATCTCCGAGGTGCCTCCGGCGATCGTGAGGCACCGGTTGGCGAGGAACCCGAACGTCCACTGCCCGGCCGCCCCCGGCTCCGTCGTCGCCCCGTCAGGGCCGAGGAGCGACAGCCCCAGCTCCTGGGCCCGCTGGTCGTGTTCCACCCCGAGCAGCTTGCGCACGCTGGCCTCGGGCCCCGGTTGCGCGCCCGACAGGGAACGGACGGCGCTGCGGAGCCCCATGGCCGACAGCGCGTGCGACTCGGCGACGAGTGCGCCCAGTGCGTCCAGGACCAGCGGGTCGTCGCCGTCGAGCCCGCCGGTTCCGGCGCGTTCCGCCACCAGGGTCACCAGCGCCTCGATCCCGCCGCCGAACGAGGATCCGCTCCCCATGGAGACGCGTTCGTTCGCGAGCGTGGTGCGGGCCAGTGGCCACCCGCCGTCGACCTCGCCGACGACGCAGTCGTCCGGGACGAACACGTCGTTGAGGAAGACCTCGTTGAACATCTCGAGTCCGGTCAGCTCCCGGAGGGGTCGGATGTCCAGTCCCTCGGAGCGCATGTCCACGATGAAGTACGTGATCCCCTGGTGCCTCGGCGCATCGGGGTTCGTCCGGGCGAGGCAGATGCCCCAGTCCGCCTCGGTGGCCATCGTGGTCCACACCTTCTGGCCGTTGAGCAACCAGCCGCCGTCAGTGCGGGTGGCCGCCGTGGTCAGTGAGGCGAGGTCGGAGCCGGCCTCGGGTTCGCTGAACAACTGGCACCAGGTGATCCCGCCGTGGAGGGTGGGCCGGACCCACCGTTCCTGTTGTTCCACGGTGCCGTGTGCGGCGATCGTCGGCGCGGCCCAGGCGCCGACCTGCAGGTGGGGGACCCGGACCCGGGCCCGTCGGAGCTCCTGGTCCACGACGACCTGTTCGACGGCACCGGAGCCGCGGCCCCACGGCGCCGGCCAGTGCGGGACGATCAGGCCGGCGTCCGCCAACGGGATCCGCCGCTCCTCCTTCGGGAGCGCAGCGATCGTGTCCACGATCCCGGCGATCTCACTGCGGACGGCCTCCGCCTCGGGTGGCAGCTCCACGCTGAGGTGGCGACGGTGTCCGGCGATGGCGGCTCGTGCCAACGCCGAGCGCCAGCGCGCGGGACCCCCGAAGACCTGGCGGAGCGAGACCGCCCGGCGCAGGTACAGGTGCGCGTCGTGCTCCCAGGTGAATCCGATGCCGCCGAGCACCTGGATCGCGTCCTTGGCATTGGCCACGTAGGCGTCGAGTGCGAGCACGCCCGCCGTGGCCACGGCCACGTGGGTCGATGGAGCGTCGAGCCCGTCCTGGTCGATCGCGGCCGCGGCGTCCCAGACCGAGGCTCGTGCGGCCTCCAGCCGGACGAGCATGTCGGCGCAGCGGTGCTTCACGCCCTGGAACTGCCCGACGGGCCGACCGAACTGGCGGCGTTCGCGGGCCCAGGCGGCGGCGGTGTCGACGCACCACCCTGCGCCCCCGACCGCCTCGGCCGAGGCCAGCACGATCCCGAGCGCCTCGACCTGTGCAGTCGTGACACCCGTCAGGATCGTGGCACCGGCACCGGCACCGGCACCGGCGACGGCGAGGGCCGTGGGGTCGAGTCGGGCCAGCCCGACGGTGCCGTCGAGCACGGCGAGCGGCTCCGGGTCGAGCGCGGCCGCATCGAGGACCACCCACTCGGTGCCGGTTGCAGCGTCATCGCCCCGGCCGGCGCTCGGTGTACCCGGGTGCTGTGGCCGGGACACGACCAGCTGCCGGGCGGCTGCACCCCCGAGCACGGGAGCGTCCGGTGGCGCCACCGCAGCGGGACCCGTCAGGTCCGCCCCAGCGAGCTGGGCCACCGCCCGGGCCCATGCGGTCGGGAGGATCGGTCCTGGGGCGACGGCGCGGCCCAGCCCCTCCAGGACCACGGCCAGGTCGCTGCAGCGCAGGCCGTCGGCGGGGGAGTACGTGAGCCAGCCGAGCTCGTCGAGTTCGGCCCAGCAGGCGGGAACCTCGCCGGGGGGAGCGTCGAGGGCGGCGCGGGCCACCTCGGGGGTGCACCGGTCGCCGGCGAAGCGGGACACGGCGTCGGCGAGCAGTTCCTGTTCGTCACCGATCGCCAGGCCCACTTCTGTCCTCCTCCGACGGCCACCCCGCCCCCGAGCGGACGGATCTAACGTCCGTGTCACCCTAGTGGTTCGTGCTCCTGCGGTCCCCGGCGCCCGGGGACGGACGCGCGTCTAAGGTGACGTGACTGTCAGAAACAACCGGTCGCGAGGACCTGACCGGTCACGAGGTCCAGGAGGGCACGGGAACATGGCGGGGTTGTGTGAGGGCAGGGTGGCGATCGTGACGGGGGCGGGACGCGGCATCGGCCGCGAGCACGCCCTGATGCTCGCCTCCGAGGGGGCGGCGGTCGTCGTGAACGACCTGGGCGCCCAGTCGGACGGCAGTGGTGCGGACGCGGGCCCCGCCAACGAGGTCGTGGCCGAGATCGAGGCCGCCGGGGGAGCGGCGGTGGTCAACGGGTCCGACGTCACCGACTTCGCCGAGGCCGAGGCGATGGTCGAACAGGCCGTCGAGACCTTCGGACGGCTCGACATCCTGGTCAACAACGCCGGGATCCTCCGCGACAAGATGGTCTTCTCGATGGGCGAGGCGGACTGGGACGACGTCGTCGGCGTGCACCTGAAGGGCCACTTCTGCCCGACCCGGCACGCCGCCGCCTACTGGCGATCCCGCTCCAAGGCCGGCGACGAGGTCGACGCCCGGATCATCAACACGGCGTCGCCCTCGGGTCTGTACGGCAACGTGGGCCAGGCGAACTACGGGGCGGCCAAGGCCGGGATCGCGGGGTTCACGCTCGTGTGCGCCCTCGAACTCGGTCGCATCGGTGTCACCGCGAACTGCCTCGCCCCCACTGCGATCACCCGTCTGGTGGCCCCGCTGATGGGTGGCGAGGAGAACATCTCCGAGGACGTGCGCGCCCGGCTCTCGCCGAGGTGGGTGGCGACCGTCGCCGCCTGGCTCGCCAGCCCCGAGGCCCGTCACGTGACGGGACGCGTCTTCGACGTGCGCGGTGACACCATCGCCGTCGCCGAGGGGTGGCACCGTGGTCCCGAGGCCACCAACCCCGGCGACCCGGTCGGAGCCGGCGAGGTGATCGAGGAGCTGCTGCGCTCCGCCCGGGCGAACGGTGACCTCGACGGCCGGGACGCTCCGGACCGCTTCTGAACCCGTGTCGGGACCGTCCGCCCCCGGATCTCCCGGCCCCGGATCCCCTGCCCCGGGACCGCTCCAGGGTGCGCGCGTCCTCCTGACCGGCGCGTCGGCCGGCATCGGAGCCGAGCTCGCGCTCCGCCTGGCGCAGCTCGGCGCCGTCCAGGTGCTCTGTGGCCGGGACTCGGGGAAGCTCGAGGCGGTCGCGGACCGGTGCCGTGCCGCCGGGGCACCCGTGACCACCCGGGTGGTGGACCTGTCGGACCCGGACGCCGCCGAGGCCCTGGCCCGGGACGCGGCGGAGGAGCTCGGCGGAGTCGACGTGGTGGTCAACAACGCCGGCGCCCCGATGCGGCGCCGGGTGCAGCGGTTGACCGCCGAGGACCTGCGCCGGACGATGGCGACCAACTTCGAGTCCCCGGCGCGGATCACCCTGGCGCTCCTGGACGGGATGCTCCGCTCCGACCGAGGCGTCGTCGTCAACGTCTCCAGCTTCGGCGGCCGCGCCGCCATTCCGGCCGAGGCGGCCTACTGCGCCTCGAAGTTCGCCCTGTGCGGTTGGAGTGAATCCCTGGCGATGGACCTGTGGCACACGGGCGTCGAGGTCCGACTCATCGTCCCCGGGGCGGTCGACACCGACATCTGGGACCGACCCGGGAGTGATCCGGCGCACTACTCGGGCGACCTGGAGGCCCCCGGGACGGTGGCCGACGGCATCGTCGCGGTCATCGTGGACGCCCTGTCACGGACCGGCCGGTTCGAGCACTACCTGCCCGACCTGCAGGCGGTCGCCGAGTTCAAGACCGCATCGATCGATGACTACCTGGCGGGTGCCGTCGCCTTCGCCGACGCTCAGGAGGCGTCGACCGACCCGGAGTCGGACCCGGAGGCGCCGCCGAGGTCGTAGATCCGCGCTGCGGTCCCGGCGAAGAGCAGGTCGCGGTCGTCGTCGCCGAGTCCAGCGGTCACGGCGTCGTAGGTCGACCAGAGCCCGTCCAGCGTCGTGTGCAGCCCGTCGACCGGGAAGTTGCTGGCGAACATGCACCGCCCGGCGCCGAACGCCTCGATGGCGGGTTCGATCCACGGCCGGAAGGCGTCCACCCCGACGGCCCCGAGGGGCATGGCGAGACCGGACAGCTTGCAGTGGATGTGGTCCCCGGCATCGGCGAGCGCCTCGAGTCCCGCGGCCCACAGGGCCCGCTCGGCGTCCTCGGTCGAGCGGGGCCACCCCGTGTGCTCGACGACGACGGTCAGGTCCGGGTGGTCCTGCAGTCGGCGGGCGGCATCGACCAGGTCGGGCGGATGCGCCATCAGCTCGAAGACCAGACTCCGGTCGGCGAGGGACGCGAGCACGTCGTCGTCGGGGACCGGTGGCCCGCCGGCGTGCATCGGCCGCACCCCCCGGAACCGGGTCGCGACGGCCTGCTCGTCGATGAGGCCGACCGCCTCGGCGGTCGACGTCGTCGCGGGGAGGCCCCCGATGATGGCGGCGGGCTGCCCGTCGATCCCCGCGAGTCGGTCGAGCTCGAGCGTCTCGGCGACGGAGTAGCGGCCGGTGGCGGCGGCGACGTTGACCAGATCCACGACGTTCCATCCCCGCGACTCGTGCTCGTGGGCTGCGGGGTCGAAGCGACGCGCCATGCCCGACACGTCGCCCATGCCGAGGTCCCTGCCACCCCCCAGATACGGGTACCAGTCGGTCCGCGCCGGATCCCACAGGTGCACGTGCGCATCGATGATGCGGCCGGGTCGGTCGCTCACGCCACGACCTCCCCCAGGGCGTCGTCGAACCAGCCGGGGATCCCCGGATCACCCAGCACGAAGGTGGCCGCCGGGCTCGGGTGGGCCCGGAGTCCGGCCCTGCCGGCGGTGACGGCCAGCTCGGCCCCGGCCAGCTCCCCGGCCGGGGCCGAGACCAGGTGGGCGGCGAGCGCGGCCGCCGTCGACGCCTCCCCGGCGTCCTCCAGTGCGACCGCGACGGCGGCGACCAGGTCCCCTGTCGCCCGCTGTGATGACCGGGCCAGCTGGGTCAGGGACTGGGCCTGCGATCGGCCACCGGGGCGGGTGGCGTCGACCACGTGGACGAGCCGCACGGCGTGGTCCTGTTCCGTGGCCAGGGCCGCCACCGCCCGGTTCCACTCGGCCGACCGGCCCAGCTCACCGGTGAGGCCCCGGTGGTCCTCCAGGACGTCCTGCCAGTCGCGACTCCCGGGTGGGGCGGGCGCGCTGCGGCGGGTCGCGACGACGACGGCGTCGAGCCCGGCGAGCCCGTCTCCGGCGGCGCGCAGCGCACTCAGGGCCGCGTCGGTCCCCGTGGCCACCGTCCGCGGGTCGAGCACGACCGGCGCCGGTGCCTCGGGGGAGTCCAGGGCGGCGACCAGCTCCCGGACGATCGGGCCGTCGCCCACCACCACGATCCGTGCCCGCGGGTCGTGGTCCGTCGAGTCCCCGGAGCCGGGTCGGGCCGGGAGTCGAGGGTTGGCTCCGCCGGTCGTGGCCTGCGCCGCCTCGGCGGCGGCGAACACCGGCCCGACCGTCTGGAACAGGGTCCGCAGCGACTCGGCGCCGCGGGTGTTGACGAGTTCGATCCAAGTGGGTGGACGCACGACCGCCACCTCGGTGCCGGCGGTGAAGAGCACCTGGCCGGTCGCCCGCCGGGACCCGCCCAGGAGGTGGGCGACCAGCGGGGCCAGGTCGTCGGGATCGGGCATGCCGGACAGCGACAGCCCGCCGGTGGCCGGCGTGCGCCCGGGGTCGGGTGCGCTCCGGCGACCGAGGGCGGCGGCGACCATCCGGGTCATGGCGATCGGGGAGATCGCGTCGATGGCGACGCCGTCCGGAGCGAACCGGCCGAGCTGCCAGGTGAGGGCGGCGACCGCCCGCTTGGCGCAGCTGTCGGCCCCGGCGTCGGCGGCACGCCATCCGGATCCGGACGTGACCCCGACGATCGACCCGCGGCCGGCGGCGGCCATGACGGGCAGGGTCGCCGACAGCACGTTGACGTACCCGTCGAGGTGCACCGCCAACACGGCGTCCCAGTCCTCGTCGGAGCCTCGGGCGAATCCCGTCGGCCGTGTGATCCCGGCGACGTTCACCACGCCGTCGAGTCGTCCGTGGGTGGCGAGCAGGTCGTCGACCACACGCCGCAGGGCCTCGGGATCGGTGACCGAGGCGTCGGAGGCGACGGCGCTGCCGCCAGCGGCGACGATCCGCTCGGCCGTCGTCGGCCCCTGGTCGCCGTCAGGTGCCGTGCCGTCCACGGTGACCAGGGGGTCCACGGTGACGACGTGGTCACCGCGTCGACCCAGCTCCATCGCGACGGCGGCCCCGATGCCTCCACCGCCGCCGGTCACGAGGACGACCCGGCCCGAGCCCCCGGCCCGGTCCGTCACCGGACCTCGAGCCCTTCCAGGTCGCCGGCCTCGAGCCAGGAACGGAGCAGGTCCCGGTAGGCGAAGAAGTCGCCGAAGCCGCGGCCGTAGTTCCCGTTGCGCGGGTTCAGCTGCTCGGGGTGGCCCTCGTTGTTGATGCGCGAGGGGGTGCACGCCGCCATCACCGGGCTCGCGTCCACGAATGACCCCACGATGCCCGAGGTCCACTCGGCCTCGGCCTGCTCGGTCACCTCGAACACCGGGGACCCGTCAGCGGTCAGGGCGGCGATCGTGGCGCCGATCACTTCGGCGCCCAGGACCGCGAGCTGGGTGTAGTTCACCGTCACCACCGCCTGCTGGCCCGGTGCGGGCATGGCGAACAGGTTGGGGAAGCCCGGCAGCATCATGCCGAACAGTGTCGCGGCGCCGTCGGCCCAGCGGTCGGCCAGGGTGACGCCGTCGGCGCCGACGATGTCGTGCCCGGCGCGCCGGTACAGCGGGGTGAGCTCGGCCTGGAAGCCGGTGGCGTACACCAGGCAGTCCAGCTCGTAGGTGGTGCCGTCCACCACCGGACCTGCCGGGTCGATGCGATCGATGCCACCCGGGCAGTCCACGAGGCTGACGTTCGGGTGGTTGAAGGCCGAGAGGTACTCGTCGTGGAAGCAGGGCCGCTTGCACAGGTACCGGTACCAGGGCTTCAGCGACTCCGCCGTGGCCGGATCCTCGACGACGTCGGCAACCCGGGAGCGGTGGGCCTCCATGATCCCGAAGTCGACCTCCTCGGCCCGGCGCATCCACTCGGCGAAGCTCTCGTCGGGCCGCTTTCGGGGCGGGTTCTGCACGGCGGCGTAGTCATGGGTCCAGCTGTCGTCGACCAGATCCGCTTCCACTGGACGACCGAGCATGACCGCCTGGAAGTTGTCCATGCGGGCACGCTGCCAGCCGGGCTGCAGCCCGGAGGCGAAGGTCGGGTCGGTGGGCCGGTTGTCGCGCACGCCGATGGCCGACGGTGTGCGCTGGAAGACGTACAGGTGCCGTGCGGCGCGTGCGAGTGGTTCCACGCACTGGATGCCCGTGGCGCCGGTGCCCAGCAGCCCCACGACCTTGTCGCCGAGCTCGGTCATGGGTCGGCCGGGGCCTCCACCTGTGTAGGCGTAGTCCCAGCGCGCCGAGTGGAACGAGTGGCCGGCGAAGTCCTCCATGCCGGCGATGTCGGGCAGCTTCAACAGGTTCAGGATCCCCACTGCGAGGACGTAGTAGCGGGCCGAGAGACGGTCCCCGCGGTCGGTCGCGACCTGCCAACGGCCTGAGCCCTCGTCCCAGGTCGCGCTGGTCACCCCGGTGTGGAACAACGCACCTCGGTCCAGGTCGTAGCGATCGCCGATCGCCTGGAGGTGGGCGAGGATCTCGTCGCCGAAGGCGTACCGGTGTCGTGGGAGGTAGTCCAGCTCCTCGAGCATGGGCAGGTAGATGTAGGACTCGACATCGCACATGACGCCCGGGTAGCGATTCCAGTACCAGGTGCCGCCGAGACCCCCGGCCTGGTCGATGATGCGGAATCTCTCGACCCCTGCCTTCCGCAACTGGGTGCCGACGAGGATGCCGGCGATGCCACCTCCCACGATGACCACGTCGGTCTCCTCGGTGACCGGGTCCCTCTCCTGATACGGCGTGAACGGGTCGCTGCGGTACCTGGCGAACCGGTCATCGTGGTCGAGGTCCCGGATGTCGGCGCGACCGGGGACCAGTCGCTTGTCGCGTTCGGCGAGGTACTTGCTGCGGACCGCGTCGGGGTCGAACTCGTTGCCGGATCCCTGCTGCACCGGGTCTCCTTCGTGCTCGGAGCGGATCGGTCAGCGTGCCTTGGCCAGCGGGATCCCGTAGAGCCGCTCCCAGTTGTCGCCACAGATCTTGGCCTTCGACTCCTCGGAGAGGTCGAGTTTGTCGAAGGTGTCCACGGCGTGCGGGTACTCGGAGTCGCCGTGTGGGTAGTCGGTGGAGAACACCACGTTGTCGTCTCCGAACCAGTCGACGAACTGCGGGCCGGTGCGCTCCTCGGCCTCCATGCTCAGGAAGCACTGGCGGCGGAAGTAGTCCGACGGGTTCATGGAGAGCTCGGCACCGTCGAACCAACCGACCCACTCCTGGTGCTCGTCGAGGCGGTCGAGGAGCCACGGGGCCCACGAGCAGTTGCCCTCCAGCAGTCCGACGCGCAACTCAGGGAAGCGCTCGAGGACGCCGCCGGCGCACATCGACGCGGTGGCGAACTGGATGCCGAGCGGTTGGTTGAACGTGTGCCAGAGCGTCAGCTCGTCGAGACCGTGGCGGCTGAAGTCGGGAGTGAGCATGGTCTGGCCGCCACCATGGAACGTGAGCGCCACGCCGAGGCGCTGGATCTCGGCCCACAGCGGGTCGTAGGCGGGGTGGTGCCACGGCCGCCGGTTCACGATGTTGGGGTTGACGAACACCGCCTTGAACCCGAGCTCCTCGACGCATCGGCGGGCCTCCAGGATCGAGCCCTCGATGTCGTGGGGAGCGATCATCGCCGCGCCGAACATCCGGTCGGGAGACTCCTTCATGAAGTCGGAGAGCCAGTCGTTGTACGCGCGGGCGATGGCGGTCGCGAACGCCGGCTCCAGCCCGTCGGGGCCGATGTGCTCGCTCGAGTCCAGGCCCAGCACGAAGAGGCCCCGGGAGGGGAACAACACCGCCATGTCCAGGCCCTCGGCATCCATGGCGCGGAGTTGCGACGCCGCGTCCCAGCCGTTGGCCTCGCCGTCGGCGTAGACCTCGTCGTGCTCATCGCGCCAGCCGGTCTTGCGGCCGTCGATGTACTCGGGACGGACCGCCCCGAGTCGCAACAGGACGTTGTTCTTCACGCGCACCCGCATGTCGCGCTTGATCTCACTGAGCCCGACCGGGGCGGCGCGGCGGTACTCCGGAGCGATGTATCGCTGCCACAGGTCCGGCGGCTCCATCACGTGCAGGTCGCTGTCTGCGATGGGGTGGTCCCTGAGTGCCATGCGGCCTTCTCCTTCGATCGGCTCCGTTCGTAATCTAACATCCATGTCATGTCAGAGCTTCAGATCATCGCCGGCGCCGAGCTGAACCCGTTCGAGCGCACCACGGGACTGTCCAACTGGAACCGCTACGCAGCGGTCAACGACGAGTTCATCGAGATCCACATGGACGACGCCGCTGCCAAGGCGATCGGCATGCCCGGCGTGTTCGGCATGGGCAACCTGCGGATCGCCTACCTGCACAACCTGTTGGTCGAGGCCGTCGGCGGCCGAGGCGACATCGTCGAGTTCCGCTGCGAGTTCCGGGGTCTCAACCTGAAGGGCGACCAGCTCACCTGTACCGGCACCGTCTCCGACGTGCGCGACGAAGGGGGCTCGACCCTCGCCGAGGTCCGCCTCGGTGTGGTGAACCAGGACGGTGTGGACACCACGCCGGGCGCCGCGACCCTGGTGCTGTTCGGTGGCGATCCGGCCATGCCGCCCGAGGGTCCGCGACGCGAGGCCTCCGGAGATGCCAGTCCCGGGACCTACCTGACCCAGGACACGATCGACCAGATCGGCCGCGTCATGGAACCCGTCGCCGCCCCTGCCGTCGGTGCCAACGACATCGCCCGCTGGGCGACGGCCACGTGGTGGCCCGAGCCGCCACCCGCCGTGTTCGTCGACCCCGCCGCGGCCGCGGCCCACGGCGCGTGGGGCGAGATCGTGGCGCCGCGTGACTTCGACCCCTTCGCATGGATGCCCGACCGGCCCTGGAGCGGGGACTGGCTGTGGGGCATGGGGGGTGGTCCAGGAGAACGAGTGCTCAACGGCGGGCAGGTGAACCGCTACGGCGCGCCGATCCGGCCCGGCGACGTGATCTCGGTGACGCGCCGGTTCGTGGACGTGGTCGAACGGGAGACCAAGCGCGGCCCGATGGTCTTCTTCACCAGCGAGTTCCGCTGGACCAACCAGCACGACGAGATGGTCCGCGTCGGCGAGCAGACCACCATCTACTGGTAGGCGGCGACCATGTCGACGGATCACTCCGCTGCGACGGCTCGACTGCTGGTCGATCCCGACGATCCGGTTGGCGCAGTGGACCGGCGGTTCCTGGGTGTCGGCGTCGATCTGGCGCAGGTGGCGGGCGCCAGATTCCGGGATCCGACGGGCGGCGGAACCGACGAGGCGGCAGCGACCGGTGGCAGCGCGCCGGTGGAGCCGTTCGACTTCGACTGACCCGAGCTCGTCGGTCGTCTCCGCGCCTTCGGACCCGGCTACCTCCGTCTCGGCGGCACGGAGTCGGACCAGATCGACTACGAGTGCTTCCGGGGCCCGCGTCGCTGGCCGTCGCTGCTCACCGAGGCGCAGTGGGACGCAGCGATGGACCTGGCTCACGCGTCGGGGTTCGAGGTGCTCTTCACCGTCAACGCCACGGATCGCCGCGCTGACGGCTCGTGGGACCCAGGGCCGGCGCGTGCCCTGCTGGGCCGTGCCGCCGAGCGCCGCGACCCGGTCGCCGGCTGGGCGCTCGGGAACGAGCCGAACTACTTCGTGGTGAACCACGGTGGGCCCGCCCCCGACCAGCTCGCCCGGGACACCCGGGTGTTCGCCGAGCTGGTCCACGAGCTCGCACCGGGTTCGTTGGTGCTCGGGCCCGCGGCCGCCTACTGGCCGACCCATGGGGAGATGCTGCCGGCGATGGAAGCCGTGCTCGCCGGGGCCGGCGACCAGCTCGACGTCGTGACCTGGCACTACTACCCGCAGCAGTCGGAGCGGTGCACCGTCCACCTCGTCCGAGCCAGCGCGGAACGCGCGTTGACCGATGCCTTCCTCGACGACGTCCACCGCCACCACGACACCGTCCGCCACCTGCGCGACCGGTACGCTCCCCAGGCGCAGGTCTGGCTCCAGGAGACCGGCAACGCCCAGTGCGGTGGCCAGCCAGGGCTGTCGGACACCGTGCGCGCCGGCTTCTGGTGGGTCAACGAGCTGGGTCGGGTCGCTCGCGACGGGTCCTCGGCGGTGGTCCGCTGGAACCTGTCCGGCGCCTCGTACGGGCTGCTCGCCGAACCCGACCTCGCACCCAACCCCGACTGGTGGCTCGGGGTGCTGTGGCGGCGCACCATGCCCGAGGTGGTGCTCGCCACCCGTGTGGTCGACGCCCGGGGCGACGACCTCTGCTCCTTCGACGCGTTCGCCCACCGATCGGCCGATCGCCACCGGCTGGGCCTGACGATCGTGAACCGCCGGTCTGGCCCCGTGACGCTCGAGCTGGACGGTCCCGGCACGGACGCACCGTCGATCCGCGCCAGGACGCTCACCGCTCGCGACCTCTCCGACCGGGTCTGGCTGCTCGACGGAGTCGAGCTGCGACTCGAGGGCGACGGGACCCTGCCCGATCTCGACGGCGTCGCGCTCGGATCATCGAGCCTCGCGGTCCCGCCGCCCTCGATCACCTTCGTCGCGATCGATCGGTGAGCCCCACCCGGAATCGGGGAGCCCTCACTCGACGCCGAACACCTCCGCAGCGGCCTTCAGCGCCTCGTTGGCGACGGGGACGCCGGCGTAGATCGCGGTCTGCATGAGCACCTCGGTGAGCTCCTCCTGGCTGATGCCCAGGTTGAGTGCGCCGCGCAGGTGGGCGCGCAGCTCGTCGGCCCGGCCGAGCGCAGCCAGCTGGGCGACGGTGGCCAGACTGCGGTCCCGCAGAGCGAGCCCGGGTCGGTCCCAGATCATCCCGAACGCGCTGGCGGCGACGTACCGGTAGAAGTCCGGTGCCAGCTTGGCCGCAGGGAACTGCCCGGTCGGTCCGGTGGCCGTCTGCGGCCAGAGCTGGGCCTGGATGGCCCGGCCCCGGGCCAGCAGCTCCTCATCGGGTGCGGTGTCCTCGGCCATGGGGTTCCCCTCTCGCGTCAGTCGGTCTCGAACAGGTTCACGGTGCAGACGCTGCCACCGCCGACGAGGTGAGCGAGTCCGCGCCGGGCCCCCTCGACCTGTCGGGCCCCGGCCTCGCCGCGAAGTTGGGTGACCACCTCGTGCACCATGGCCAAACCTGTCGGCCCACCGGGATGGCCCCGGGCGATCAGCCCGCCGTCGGTGTTGAACGGGATCCGTCCACCGAGGGTTGTGTCGCCGGCCTCGAGGAGCCGTTCGCCTTCGCCGTCGGGGCAGAACCCGAGGAGCTCGTAATACTCGAGCTCCTCGTTGGCGAACGCGTCGTGGCACAGCGCCAGGTCCATGTCGTCGGGACCGAGGCCGGCCTCCTCGTAGGCCTGCAGTGCGGTCGTGCGGCTCATCGTGGCAGGCCCGACGACGGGGCCGAGGAAGGTGTGGCCGGGGGAGTAGGCCTCGCTCTGGAGCGCTGAGGCGATCGGCCGAACGACCCGCCGGTCGGGCTGGTGGCGGCGGACCCACTCCTCGCTGGCGACGATCGCGCAGGCGGCACCGTCATCGGCCGGGCACGCCATCATGGCGGTGAGCGGCTCGGCGATCATCTGGCTGGCCAGCACCTCCTCGACGGTGATCACGTGGTCCGGCTGGCGATCGCTGTGGGGGTTGAGGGCTCCGTGGTTCCAGTTCTTGGCGGCGATGCGAGCGAAGTGCTCGGGCGTGGTCGCGTAGTCGTGCATCCGGCGCTGGGCCCAGAGCGCGAAGTAGGCGGCGGGCAGGATGGTCTGGTCGAGCTGCTCCCGCCCGGGGCCGCGGCTCGCCGCGTTGGCCGCCATCTCGGTCATCTTGTCGAAGGCGATGGCCATGGCCACCTCGGCCCGGCCCGACGCCACGGCCCACGCCGCTTCTCGGAAGGCGACCAGGCCCGTCGCCGACGCGTTCTCGATGTGGGTGACCGGGAGCCCGGTGAGGCCCAGCTCCTTCATGGCCTTGACGCCGATCATGGCCGCCGGCTGGATGTAGCCCACGAAGGCCTCATCGACGTCGGCCAACGTGATGCCGGCATCACGCAGGGCGGCCAGCCCCGCTTCTCGGGCGAGGTGCGCGCCGCTGCGGTCGCGGTAGCGCCCGAACCGCGTCATCCCGACGCCGGCGACCGCCGCACCCTCGATCCTCATGGCTGCGATGCGGGGGCGAAGCGCATGATCACCACCTCGTTGCCGTCCTCGTCGGTGCGCAACGTCTCGAAGTCCAACACCAGGTCCATCCCGATCTCGAAGTCGTCCGGGCCACCCAGCAGCAGGGCCTGCACACGGGGGCCTTCGGGCAGATCCACCTGGCCGACGCCGTACGCCGTGACCTTCGCGTCCTTCTTGGCGAACAGCGGCACGTGCACATAGGTCCAGGTCCACAACGTCCCCGTGGGGCCGAGCTCGACGTCGTCGCAGCCCTCGGTCAGGCACTTCGCGCACACGTGGCGGCGGGGGAAGAAGTGCTCGCCGCACGCCGGGCAGCGACTCCCCAGGAGCCGGGGTGGCTCTGCCGGGTCGTCGGGCACCGTGAAGTAGCCCGGCTCGATCGCCACCCGCCCCATCAGCGGTCCTCCTCGTCGCTTCGTTCAGGCCCCAGGCGCAACGGGCGACCCGAACGGGCCTCCGCCGCCACCACCAGGTCGCTCCAGTCGCGACTACCCATGCCACGTGCCACCGCATCGCCCAGCACGTCGGCCAGCGCGGCGGCGATCGGCGCCGGTACGTCCGAGGCCGCCGCCACCTCGCCCATCAGGCGGGCGTCCTTGGCGGCCAGCTCGAGAGCGAACTGCACCGGCCGGTTCCGGGTGTCGATGCCGTCGACCACCCGGTCGATGTAGAAGTTCGACGCGCCGCCGGTGCGGACCACCTCGACGGCGGTGCGCAGGTCGATGCCGGCGGCTGTGGCCAACGACAGCGCCTCGAGCGAGCTCCAGGTGCTGGCGAAGGCGAGGAGGCTGTTCACCAGCTTCATGGTGGTACCCGACCCGACCGGACCCAGCCGGAAGGTGGCGCGACCGAGGCGGTCGAGCACCGGCGTCACCCGGGCCACCGCGTCATCGTCGCCACCCACCATGAAGACCAGCGAGCGGTTCTGCGCCCCCACCGCTCCACCGGTCAGGGGAGCCTCCACGAAGTGGTGGCCGGTCGCAGCGAGTTCTTCGGCGAGTCGCCGGTTTCCATCGGGGAGGTTGGTGGAGAGATCCACCAACACGGCCCCGGCCGGCGCTGCCGCCGCCCACTCGGCGGCGACAGCGTCCACCACAGCAGGGGTGGGAAGCGAGGTGATGGTGACCTCGGCGACGGCGGCGAGGTCGGCGACCGAGACCGTCGGCCGCGCATCGACGATCGCGCGAACCCGCTGCGGGTCGGCATCGAAGACGAACGGTGTCAGGCCGTCCGCGGCGAGGTTGGCGGCGATGGCGCCGCCGATGTTGCCCAGCCCCACCACCCCGACGGAGGGAGTGGCGCCGGGGGACTGGTCGGTCACGATGTGATGCCGAGGAACTCGCGCACGTTGTCGTGCATGACCGCCCTGGTCTCGGCCTCGTCGAACTCGGGGATGTCCTTGACGAAAGCACAGGGGTCGGCGAGGCCCTCGGTGTGTGGGAAGTCCGAGCCGAACATCAGCCGTTCGATGCCCACCGCGTCCCGCAGTCGAGACATGTCGTCCTCGTAGTAGGGCGAGATCCACACCTGGCGGCGGAACTGTTCGACCGGGTGCTCGTCGAAGGCGAAGGGCATCTTGCCGTACGCGTCCGAGAGGTTGCGCAGCAGGTCGGGAACCCACATGGCCCCGTTCTCGATCGACGCGACCCGCAGCGCCGGGAACCTGGACAACAGACCGTGGCACACCATGGCGGCCAGGGTGTCGGAGATGCCGCGGTCGGCGAAGGCGACCAACGGGAACGATGCGTGCTTGAAGCCCTCGAAGCCACCGCCACCACCGCGGCCCGGATCCGTGTTGCGCCAGAAGCGTCCGTAGTGGCTGACGCCGCTGAGCCCGGCGTGCAGCACCATGGGCACGCCGGCCTCGGCGATCAGTCCCCAGACCCGGTCGAACCTGGGGTGCGCCGGTGAGACGTAGCCGTCGTCGCCGTCGGGCACCGGACCGGGGATCGTGACCAGCACCCGGGCGCCCAGGTCGATGACGCGCTCGACCTCGGCCTCGGCCAGGTCGGCGTCGGCGAGCGTGATCATCGGAGCGGCGTACAGCCGGCCGTCGCCTCGGTCGAAGCCCCAGTCCTCGTCCAGCCAGGTGTTGAAGGCGCTGAAGGCGGCGTGCAGCGCCGGGAGGTCGCGGCGCAGCGCCTCCTGCATCCCGACGCCCAGCGTCGGGAACAACAGGGCACCGGACAGGCCCTGTTCGTCGAGCTGTCGCACCCGAGCGGCCCGGTCCCGGTACTCGGGGTGCTCGCTGATCGGGTCGAGCTCGCCGAACATCGTCTTCAGGTCGAGGCCCTCGGTGTTCCGACCCCGGAAGTAGTCCTCCAGGCTGCCGGGCGCGGCGATCGGGTCGAAGGTCGGATTGGGGATGAACTTGTTGACCTTGCCGCCGACGAGCAGCCGCTGCTTGCCGCCGACCTCGGCCCACTGCATGCAGCGCTTCGCCATCTTCGGGTCGATGTGACGGGTGAACGCATCGGTGGCCTCGTAGTAGTGGTGGTCGGCGTCGAAGGGCTGGAAACCGAGTTCGCTCATGTGGACAGCCTACGCCGCATCTAACGCTCGTGTCAGCTAGCGTCCGGAGCATGGTCGACGTGGACGTCATCGATGCCTGGGTGAACATCTTCCCGGAGGCCTTCGCCTCCCGGTGGGCGGCGAAGGACGAGCAGCAGGGCGTCCTGCAGATGTTCGGCCCGGACCTGGCCAAGGGGCCGACCGTCGAGGGTCTCGTCGAGGCGATGGACCAGGCCGGGATCTCCACGGGCGTGTTGACCGCCGGTCTCAGCGACCCTGAGCGGGCGCACCGGCGGGGCGGCTACGCGGCGGAGGACTTCCTGGCGATCGCAGAGGAGCACCCGGGGCGCTTCCTCGTCTCGGCCGCTGTCGACAAGGCGTCGAAGCCCTCGATGAACGTGCGGCGCCTGCGTGAGCTGGCACAGCATCCCGCGTTCGTGCTGGCCCGCGTCACGCCGCTGGTGGAGCAGTTCGACCTGAACCACCGGCTGTACTACCCCGTGTACGCGACAGCGGAGGAGCTCGGCCTGCCGATGTCGATCAACGTCGGCATCCCGGGGCCCCAGGTGCGCTCACGCTGTCAGGACCCGGTCCTGCTCGAGGACGTGCTCATCGACTTCCCGGGCCTGACCGTGATCGGCGCCCACATGGGTCACCCCTACGAGGCCCTTCTCATCCAGTACATGCTCAAGTGGCCCCAGCTGCACCTGATGACCTCGGCCTACCTCGCAACCTACATGGAGCCGGCGATGGTGAAGTTCATGGACTCCTCCCGCGGTCGTGGTCGGCTGCTGTTCGCCTCAGACCACCCGGTGATCCCGGCGAAGAAGGCGCTCGACGCCGCCCGGGAGCTGCCCCTGTCGGAGGAAGGCATGGCCGAGTACCTCGGCGGCGCCGCGGCGCGCCTGTTCGGGTCCGGCGACGCGGCCGGGAGCTGAGCCGTGCCGATCCACGAGGCCGGCGAGCACCTCGCCGCCCGCGCGGCGGCCACCCCGCAGCGCCCCGCGGTCGTGATGGCGCCGAGTGGGACGCTGCGCACCTACGCAGAGCTCGACGACTCGGCGGTCCGCCTGGCGCGGCTGCTGCGTGAGCGGGGCCTGCGCACCGGGGACCACCTCGCCGTGCTGGTGGACAACGAGCCCGCGTTCTTCGACGTCGTGTGGGCCGCGATGTACGCAGGGTTGTACGTCACTCCGGTCAACTGGCACCTGACCCCCGCCGAGGCCGGCTACATCATCGGGGACTGCGATGCGTCGGCCCTGGTCGTCTCTGCCAGGCTCGCGGAGGTGGTCGCCGCGATGGACCCCGCCGACCTCGACGGGGTCGACGTGCGACTCGTCGTCGGTGGTGGGTTCGACGGGTTCGAGCGCCTCGAGGACCTGCTCGAGCGCACCCCTCCGGGTGAGGTGCCCGACGAGCACGACGGCGGTTGGATGTTCTACTCCTCGGGCACCACGGGACGACCCAAGGGCATCCTGCCGCCGATGTCGCCCGCCCCGTTGGGGGCTCCGTCGTTCCTGACCAGGATGCTCACCGGCCTGTTCGGCTTCGACGCCAACACCGTGTACCTGAGCCCGGCGCCGATCTACCATGCCGCGCCCGCCGGCTGGACGGTCGGCACCCAACGGTTGGGCGGGACCGCGGTCGTCATGGAGCGCTTCGATCCCCTCGAGCTGCTCGCCGCGATCGAGCGCCACCGCGTGACCCACGTGCAGTTGGTCCCCACCCACATGATCCGGCTGCTCGAGGTGCCCGAGCGGGAACGCCAGCGGTTCGACCTGGGCTCGCTGCAACGGGTCATCCACGCCGCTGCGCCGTGCCCGGTGGAGGTCAAGCGCCGGTTCATCGAGTGGGTGGGACCGATCGTGCACGAGTTCTACAGCGGGTCCGAGGGTGCGGGCTTCTGCTACATCGGGCCCGAGGAATGGCTCGCCCACCCCGGTTCGGTCGGGCGGTCGATGAGCGGCGCGATCCACATCCTCGACGCCGACGGGCAGGAGCTCGCCGTCGGTGAGGAGGGTGAGGTGTGGTTCGAGACGAACCGGCCCTTCGAGTACCACAAGGACCCCGACAAGACCGCCTCGGTGTGGGACGACCGCGGCTGGAGCTGGATGGGCGACATCGGCCGCGTCGACGAGGACGGGTACCTGTACCTGACCGACCGGGCGAGCCACATGATCATCAGCGGCGGGGTCAACATCTACCCCCGCGAGGCCGAGGACGTGCTGATCCTGCATCCGGCGGTGGCCGACGTGGGGGTGGTCGGCGTGCCCGACCCCGACATGGGGGAGCGGGTCTGCGCGTTCGTGCAGCTCGCGCCGGACGCCACGTTGCGCGCCGACGACGTCGGTGCCGCCGAGCTGCTCGAGTGGTGCAGGGGGCAGCTCAGCCACTTCAAGGGCCCCCGCGAGGTC
>CAIYGQ010000027.1 GCA_903925745.1 uncultured Actinomycetes bacterium
ACATCATCGTGGTGGTGATCCACGCCTACTTCATCGGTCTGATGATCTGGCTGTTCGTGTGGTGGCAGAAGCGCGGCGAGAAGGTCGCCGGTGCCGAACTCGAGAAGTCCACCTACGGTCGCCCGTTGGTGAAGAAGGCCTGAGGAGGATCGCCATGGCACGCACAGACGCGAATCCTCCGATGCCGGAGTGGTCGACCGAGTACCAGTTGGTCGAGGTCGATGCCGACTACCTGGGTCGTGCGGTCAAGCCGAAGCAGTTCATCCACATCGATCAGTCCGAGTGCATCATGTGCGAGGGCTGCGTGGACATCTGCCCCTGGAAGTGCATCCACATGGTCACCCCGGAGGCCATCGACGAGTCGGTCGGCGTCGACCGTCCGGGCACCGACCCGTCCGACCACGTGGTGTTCCTGATCGACGACGACGTGTGCACCCGGTGTGCGCTGTGCGTCGACCGGTGCCCCACCGGAGTGATCATCATGGGCAAGGTGGGCGACCCGGCCGCCGCCGGTGACCTGCACCAGCGCACCTCCACGCACGGCTACGGCTACGGCATGCGGCTGGGCTGAGCCGAAACCGGCGACGACCGACACCGAATCACCGACCGACCGACACCGAACGACCAGAGCGAAGCGACAGGGAGCGATCGATGGCGAAGACCATGCAGGGATCCCCGAAGACGAAGGTCCAGGACAAGATCAGCCAGCTCACGGACCAGGTCCAGGGCTCACAGGCCTGGAACTCGATCTTCCGTCCGGGGTCGATCTTCCGGAAGGGCTACTCCGACAGCCCCCGGAACCGGTCGTACGTGATCATGAACAGCGTCCTCTACCACCTGCACCCGGTGAAGGTGAAGCGGCACGCGGTGAAGGTCAGCTACACGCTCTGCCTGGGCGGCCTGAGCTTCTTCCTGTTCATCGTCCTCACGGTGACGGGCATCTTCCTGATGTTCTTCTACCGTCCGACTGCGGCCCAGGCCTGGGACGACATCTACACGCTGCAGACTTCGGTGACCTTCGGGCTCCTGGTCAGGAACATGCACCGATGGGGCGCGCACCTGATGGTGCTGACGGTGTTCCTGCACATGGCCCGGGTCTTCTACCACGGCGCCTACAAGGCACCCCGGGAGTTCAACTGGGTGATCGGCGTCGTGTTGTTGACCCTGACCCTGCTGCTGTCGTTCACGGGGTACCTGCTCCCGTGGGACCAGCTGGCACTCTGGGCGGTGACCGTGGGCACGAACATGATGGGCTACACGCCGGTGTTCGGGTCCCAGGTGCGCTTCGTGCTGCTCGGCGGCGCCGAGATCGGGACGGACACGCTGTTGCGATGGTACGTCCTCCACGTCCTCTTCTTCCCGTTCATCACCGTCATCTTCATGGCCATCCACTTCTGGCGGGTGCGCAAGGATGGTGGCATCTCGGGTCCGCTCTGAGTTGTCCACCACCGTCACCTTCCCGTCCGTCCTGACCGAGTCGAACCTGGAGCATCGAGCACATGACTGAGGTTCCCGAACACCTGCTGAAGCGAGCCAAGGCCGCCCGGGACAAGTCGGCGACGGCCGCCGAGGGGTCCGCTGACGCACCCGCCGACGCACCCGCGGCCGACGCCCCGGCCGCCTCGTCGGGCGGCGGTGACAGCCGCATCCCGGCCCACCTGCTGGAGCGTTCCAAGTCGGCGAAGTCCCGCAAGGCCGGAGGCGGCGACGAGGCCGCGGCCTCGGAGTCCGGCGGCGGCACCGCAGTGGCGACGGCGCCCGCCGGTGGCGGTGCGGTCGTCGCGGCCGGCGGTCCGCCGTTGGCCGCTGGACCCGGGGGTCACACGCAGCGGCTGCTGACGGTGGTGAAGGCCGGGTCGATCCAGGACGTGAAGGCGAAGCCGCAGGACAAGGTCCACGTGTGGCCGCACCTGATCGTCGCCGAGTTCGTCGCTGCGCTGGCCTGCACGGCCTTCCTCCTGTTCTTCTCCTGGTTCGTGAACGCTCCACTGCTCGAGCTGGCCGACTTCAAC
>CAIYGQ010000028.1 GCA_903925745.1 uncultured Actinomycetes bacterium
GGAGAACTCGCATGTCCACAGGGTTGAGTGATGATGCGCCCGCGCAATCGGGAAGCGTCAAGCAAAGAGGCCGGGCCCCGGCGTGATGCCGGGGCCCGGTGGTCGACGGCCACTGCAACCCGTCGACCGACTTCGACCAGCCCGGTTCCACGCCCGCACCAGAAGGCGGACCAGCGACCGGCCATCGGGAAGGACGACCCGACAACGTCCTGCACTGGTCGCTGCTCCGACGCCGGCAAGTCCCGAGTACAGGTGAGAGGGGCGGCCCGCAGGCCGCCCCTCGAAGGTGTTCATGTTCGGCTTCCGCCGATGGTGGTCCCCTCGGCGGGGGCCCGGGGTCTGAGTGCTTCACGTCAGTCCTTTCGTCCGTGGAGCGCCCTAACCACTGCGCGCCCCACGGCGTCCCCCAACTACTTGGACCACCGCGAAGCGCGCCAACGGTTCAAGCGGCAGATCAGACGGATCTGCTCGACGAAAGGACCCACATGCAGGAGAACCACATCACCGAAGAGGATCGAGTCGGCGGCATCGCAGTGATCCTCCATCCGGACGATCCGGATCAGGGCTGGCTCGAAGCGCTCTTCCCGCTCAACGAGATCAACCTCTACCCCGGGGAGAACCCGGACGACCCGACGATGGTCGGCGTCCAGTTCGACTTCAAGAGCGGATCGGTGTGCATGCTGCTCAACGCAGTGCAGATGGCCCACGACCACCTGACCAACGCGCTCGGCGCCGACCACGACTGACACTCGACGCGGCGGACCTTCGGGTCCGCCGCACCGCGTCGGGCCGACCAGTCGCCTCGTCGCGGTTCACGTCAGCGGGCCGAGCGCCTCCCACTCTTCGTCCGACACTCGAAAGACCGTGGCGTTCGGACGTCGGAGTACAAGGAGGTTCGAGAGCACGGGGTCTTGTCGAAGGATCACATCTGGGATCAGCGGCACCACCGCTACGTTCAGTTCTGCGATTACTGCGGAACTGGCTGGGTCGAACGGTTCGAGCTCGAACTCTTCCTCCCACTCCGCAACCTCCGGCTCGTCAGGCCGCACTCCCGCGACTACTCCCACCGCAACGATTCCGCGACTGGGCCCGCTTCTCCAGATGAGCGCAGGGTCGCCCACCGCTACATCCCGAGCGTGCTGCCGCAGAGCCCATCGAAGTTGCCGGCCTGTCCTCAGGGCCCCGTCGATGTCGAACTTTCTCGGGTTCGCCTGGAACATCCACGGCATGATCCTCACCCTCCTGCGTAGCGATCGGGGCGTCGAGGCCTGCCCGACTTTGCCCAAGATTTGCCCAAGCCCCGGGAGGTCCTGTTCGGGTACCCTGAGGGCTCGAACCCCTGTGGTTTCAAGGGATTGGTGGAGCCCGAGGTCGGACTCGAACCGACGACCTGCTGTTTACAAGACAGCTGCTCTGGCCAACTGAGCTACTCGGGCGGGACCGGCGGACAACGTGGGCGACAACCCTGTTGTCGGCTGGTCGGTGGCAAGGCTAGCGGGGTGGTTGGCGGCTGTCGGCGGTCGCTGGGGTCAGCCGCTGGGCCAGCTCTGCCCGCCTCCTTCGACCCGCTGCACCTCGTCCCGGTCGATGGCGCCCGGCGTCCCGAGTGCCACACCGGGTGGCAGTTCGACGTGCAGGTCGTCGCAGCTCTGCAGCTGCGCGTCGCCGTCGAGCATCGAGAGGTCGATCACGTGGCCGCCGGACGTGCGGTCCTCCGACAGGAAGTGGAGGTGGTATCCGGGAACCTCGACGCCGGCGAGCGTGTCGGGGAACCTGAACCCGACGACCGTGCCGACAGCCGAGTCGACGTGCCACTCGGTCTGGTGCGTCACCACCTCGCGCAGTGGCGGGTAGGGATGGTGTTGCCGGGCGACGCTGCGCAGCCGGAGGTCGGCGAACCTGCCGGTCGCGCGCACCGCCACGATCTCGTCGTCGAGCACGTTCAACTCGGTGCGACTCGCCTCGTCGATCCGCTCGCGCAGTTCGGCGAGCGTCCACGGTCGGTCGCAGTGCACCGAGGCCTCACCCCGGAACCGGCAGACGACGGCGAAGGGGGTGCGGACGGAGCCGTCGAGCGCGTCGACCCGCCCGTCGGCTCGGACGGCCCAGGCGGCACCGTCGAGCACCACCAACTCGCCGTCGAGGTGTTGGACCGTGCCCAGCCCGAGGTCGCCGAGTCGGAGGATCTCGTCCAATGTGGCGTCGCCGTCGTACCCGCCCCCGAGCAACGCTGCGAGCGTGCCGGCCTGCACGGCCACGTGCTCGTCGACCGCATCGTGCTGCAGGCCGGCACGCGAGAGCGCCCGGACGTGCAGCGCCCCGATCAGCCGGTCGTCGACGATGTCACGTGCCAACCGACCCGCCTCCGCAGCTCGATTCCGGGTGGACGGTCGGAGGAACTCAGCAGTTCTCGTTGACGTAGCGGACCAGGCGCACGCTGGCGTCCGCGTACTGCTGGCTGATCTCCGCGACCTTCTGCGCGGCGGCCGGGTCGGCGGCGGCCGGATCGATGGCCTCGAAGTACTCGATGACCACCTCGAGGTCCGGTCGGACCTCGTCGGGGGCCACCTCGAGGACGTTCTGGTAGCCGGCCACGGCTTCGGCGCCGATCGCATCGTCGTTGCCCTCGAGCGCCGTGGCCCGCTCGCAGAAGTCCCCGTTCGCGTTGCCGGGGTCGCCGCCGCTTCCGGTCGTCGTTGTCGGGTCCGAGGCCCCGTCGGCGGCGGGTGCCGTGGTCGGGCCGGCGGCATCGTCGCCGGAACCGCCACATGCCCCGACGCCCAACACCGCTGGAATCAGCACTGCGGTCATCAGCAACCGAACGATGGTGCCCTGTCGTGCCATGTCGCCCCCTCGGTCCGGGGTCCGTCCGGACCCGCTCGTGGTTGAACGAGATCCTGACACCGATCCGCTGATCGTGCAGGAAGTGCGTCGGCCTGCGCGTGGAGCCCAGTGGGTCCGGCCGATCGGCAGGGTCGATGCTCAGAGTCCCAGTTCGTCCCGGGGTCGGACGAGGAAGGTGGCCACCAACGCGACGAGGCTGAGCGCCACCAGGGCCACTGCGGGGAAGAAGGCGCGGAAGTCGAGGAACGTCCCGATCGGCGGGCTGCCCGGCGCCGCGTTCCGGAACGCCACGAGGGCGAAGATCATGGCGCCGAGCCAGGCCAGGTGGCGCGACTCCCAGTCCCGACGACCGGTCACCACCAGGAACGTGACTCCCACCGCGCACAGGGCGAGAAGCCAGAACAGCGCCATCATCGCCACCACCCAGGTGACCACGCTCCGTCGGCGCTCCACGCTGATCGACACGACGCCCGACCCGTCCCGCTCGACCACCCGGTACCAGGCGACGGCGTTCACGTTGACGGTCACGCTGTCGCTCGTGATCAGCTCGCGGGCCGGGATGTCGATCGTCGTGACCTGGAGGCTGACCCGCACCATCCGCTCCACGATCAGCGGCACGAAGTGCAGGCCCGGCTCCCGGACCGCGTGGATCCGGCCGAAGAGGAACACGACGCCCCGCTCGTACTCGTTGACGATCCTCACCGAGCCGACCAGGTACAGCGCCACGATCGCCGCACCCACGGCCAGTCCGATCCACCATCCCATCGACGCTCCTCGCACCCTGCGGGACCGAGGCGCCCGCGGGATTGCTCACCAACAGGCGGCGGGGCGGATACCCATCCAGCACAGGGACCTTGGTCCCCGGACCTGGTTGACGGTCCGGCCCCGTGGTGCTGGACTGCGGAATCCTGCGGGGCGTCGCAGGCACGGGAAGATGGCAGGGGAGATGCGGGTGATGGGCCGTTCCGTTCGTACGTGGGCAGTCCTGACTGCAGCGTTGATGCTCGTCGCCGCAGCGTGTGCGCCCATGCCGGGTTCCAACCGTCCACCCGTGACGGTGATCTCGGCCACGCCCGATGCCGGTGAGCCCCCGCTCGTCGTGTCGTTCTCGGGGTCCGCGAGCTCTGACCTCGGTGGGTCGATCGTGTCCTACGCCTGGGACTTCGGCGACGGCACCACGGCCACCGGGGTGAACGCCACCCACACCTACGGCACCAAGGGCATCTACACCGCCCGCCTCACCGTCAGGGACAACCAGGGCGCGACCGGCACGGCGACCAAGCAGATCCAGGTCGGCCCCCCCAACCAGGCGCCGGTTGCCGTTGCGAGTGTCTCGCCGGGCTCAGGCAAGGTCGGCCAGTCGATCGGGTTCTCCGCCGCCGGCTCGGCCGATGCCGACGGCACCATCGTGTCCTTCGCGTGGGACTTCGGTGACGGTGCCACCGGGACGGGCGACTCGCCGTCGCACGTCTACACCGCCCCGGGCCTGTATGCAGCGACCCTGACCGTGACCGACGACTCGGGCGCGGTGGCGACCGACACCGCGACGGTGACGGTGTCGGCCAACCAGGGTCCGACCGCAGTGGCGGCGGCCACCTCGCCGACGGTCGGCAAGGAGCCGCTGACCGTCGAGCTGACCGGAGCGGGCTCGACCGACCCCGACGGCGGCGTCGTGTCCTACTCGTGGGACTTCGGTGACGGCACGACGGGGTCGGGCGTCACGACCTCGCACACGTACGCGACCTTCGGGGCCTACACCGCCGAACTCGCCGTCGCCGACGCCGAGGGACTGACGTCGACCTCCACGGTCAACATCACGGTGAATCAGAACCAAGGACCGACGGCCGTTGCGAACGCCACGCCGGCTGCCGGCCAGGCGCCGTTGATCGTGTCGTTCTCGTCGGCGGGTTCAGCTGATCCGGACGGCTCGATCGTGTCGTATGCGTGGTCGTTCGGCGATGGGAACGGCTCGAGCGTCGCCAATCCCTCCTACACCTACGGGACCGCGGGCACGTACCCGGTCACGTTGACCGTTACCGATGACAACGGTGTGTCGGCGAGCAGCTCGCTGACCGTCGAGGTGTCGCCGGTCCCGAACGTCCCTCCGACCCCGGTCCTGGGGGCGACCCCGACCTCGGGCAAGCAGAACCTGACCGTGACGTTCACTTCCTCGGACTCGACCGATCCCGACGGGGTGATCGTGTCCCGGACGTGGGACTTCGGTGATGGGTCCGGCTCCACCGAAGCGAACCCGGTCAAGACCTACAGGACAGCCGGCAACTTCACCGCCACGCTCACCGTCACCGACAACGCGGGTGCGGTGGCGACGGCGTCCGTGCCCATCACGGTGACTCCGAACCAGCCGCCGACCGCAGCGATCACGGGTGGCCCGCTGACCGGCAAGGCGCCGTTGTCAGCGTCCTTCTCGGGATCGGGGTCGGCGGATCCCGACGGGTTGCCGCTCACCTATGCGTGGGACTTCGGCAACGGCCAGACCGCCACGACGTCGAACGCGTCGGCCAACTTCAGCCAGCCCGGCACCTACACGGTGCAGTTGGTCGTGACCGACGATGCCGGCGCCACGTCGACAGCGACCCGGACGGTGACGGCGGTCGCCAACCAGGCACCGGTTGCCGCCGCCAACGCGTCGGTGCAGAACGGCCCCCGGCCGCTGGTGGTCGATTTCAACTCGACCGGCTCGACGGATCCCGATGGGAGCGTCGCCTCGTACGCCTGGAACTTCGGTGACGGCACGACGTCGACGGCGGCGAATCCGACCAAGACCTACGCCAACGCCGGAACATTCACTGCGTCGCTCGTCGTCACCGACGACAGCGGCACGGCGAGCCCGGTCGCATCGGTCGTCATCACCGTGGTCATCGACGACGACGGTGACGGTGTCAGCCCGCCGACGGACTGCAACGACGCGGATCCGCTGACCAAGCCGGGCGCAGCCGACGCACTCGATGCGAGCGGCAAGGACACCAACTGCGACGGGTTCGACGGTGTGCTGGCCCAGACGGTGTTCGTGCGAGGTGCTGACGGTGTGGACGACGGCACCTGCGGCACCCCGACGGCGCCGTGCGCGACCGTCGCCCAGGGTCAGAACAGGGCCGTCGCCCAGTCCCGCAACACGGTGATCGTCGCCGGCGGGATCTACAGCCGGTTCAACCTTTCCGGTGGGCTACGCGTCGCCGGTGGGTACGGTCAGAACTTCCAGCGAGGCACGGCCGCCACCGGCCCGACGACCACGACGGTGAACGGCGGCGCCGACACGGTGACCGGTCTGTGGTCGTCGATCGCAGCGACCGGCGTGAGCAGCACCGCGACCGTCCAGGACCTCACCGTCCAAGGAGGCAACGCGGGAGCGGTCGCCGCCCACGGGGTGGTCGTGACCGGAACGTCCTCGGTCGAGCTACGCAACCTCACCGTCAACGGTGGGACCGGCGCCGGGGCGACCGGGGTGCTCGTTCGTTCCTCGTCGACGGTGATGATCGCCGGTTCCTCGATCAACAGTGGAACGCCCACAGGCGCCGGCAACAGCGCCTACGGCATCCGTGCGCTCGGATCCTCGAGCGTGAGCGTGTCGTTGTCGGACGTCACCGCCCAAGCTGGTGTGGCCGGCACGTCGGCCATTCAGACCCCACCTGCGCAGGCGACCTCGGGCAACCGTGGCGGTGACGGAGCGAACGCCTCCGGGCCGTCCTCGCCCGGCGGCGGCGGGGGTGGCGGCGGCGGCTCCAGCTTCGCCGGCGGACGCGGGGGAACCGGTGGCGACTACAGCGGCGGCGGTGAGAGCGGGTCCAATGGGGCCGGTCCCGCTGCCGGCGGCGGCGGCAACGGCGGCTGCGGCTCGCTGTTCGGTTGCGGCACCAACGCTGGTGGTGGCAGCGGAGGCGGGTCCGGCGCGGCAGGGTCGGCCGGCGCAGCCGGAGGCAACACGATCGTCGCTGCCGATCTGTTCGCCCCGACCTCCGGCACGTTGGGAACCGCCGGTGGCTCCGGTAGCGGAGGCGGTGGCGGCGGCGGTGGGAAGTCGGCCAGCGCCTCGGGTGGCGGCGGCGGTGGCGGCGGCGCCGGCGGCAACGGAGGAGCGGCGGGTGCCACAGCCGGCACCTCCGGAGGCGGGTCCTTCGGTGTCTACGCAAGCAATGCGAGCGTCACGCTCAACAGCTCCACGGTCACCGCATCGGGTGGTGGCGCCGGTGGCGCCGGGCAGCCCGGTGGCCGCGGCGGCAACGGCGGCGGTGGCGGAACGGGCGGCCAGGAGTCCTGCTGTCAGGCCGGTGGAGGCGGCGGTGGCGGTGGCGGCGGTGCCGGTGGTGGTGGTGGTGGTGCCGGTGGCGGCGCCGGCGGTCCATCCATCGCAGTGCTCAACGTCGGAACCGGCACCCTGAGCCTGGTCGCCAACACGCTCAACCGGCCGGCCGCAGCCGCCTCGGGAGGAGCCGGTGGTGCCGGTCCTGCTGCGGCCTCGACCGGTGCGGCGGGAGCCGCCAACTGCTGCTCGGCGGGCAACGGGTCCGCCGGTGGGGCGCCCGTTGCAGGTCCGTCCGGGGCGAACGGCCCGGCCGGGCAGCTGTTCCGGGTGTGGAACAACGGCTCCACCACGGCGTGACCGACTGACCTGACCACGTCGCCCGGCGACGGTGCGAGCCGCAGTGCGGTCAGCACCCTCGCCGGGACTCGACGTCGGCTCAGGTGCCGGCGCTGCCGGGGTCCGGCCCCGGACGGTCGAGCACGATCGACACGTCGCGGGCGATGCGACCGTCGCGGAGCTCCCAGAACGAGACCATGTAGGGCGCACCGTCGGCGTCGTCGATCTGCGCGGCGACCAGGTCATCGGAGACGGCGACACGTGAGACCCGCGTCTGGTCACCCGCCGCCGTGGCCTCGCCGAGGGCACCCGCCACGTCGCCGCCGGTCAGGTCGAGACGGAGGCCACCAACGTGCGCCTCCAGGACGACGTCGTCGGTGTAGTCCTCCATGAGGCCGTCCACGTCAGCGGAGTTGAACGCCGCCTCGTGCCGGCGGAGCCAGTCGAACGCAACACCGTGGCGGGACCGGTCCGAGGCCGCCAGGATCGGCGCGAGGACCCGCCACCGCCGTTGCCGGGCCCGGTAGAAGGCGTGCGCGAAGGCGGCCACGACCGCGGTCAGCGCGCCGGCGTCGATGCGGATCGTGTCGGTGTACCGAGTCCGCCCACCGGGCAGGGGTTCGACGGTGATGTCGTGTCGCCAGGACCTGATCAGCCCACCCCCCTCGTCGGAGCGCAGCAGGCGGCGGCGATCGTCGATCGTGGCGAACCGGATCCGGTGCCGGGAGAACGGCACCACGCCACCGAGCAGGAGCCAACCGGTTCGCTCCTCACCCTGGACCCACGGGTCGGTCCTCCGCCGCGCCGGAGTCCAGACCAGCAGCCCCTTGGTGATGAAGCGGAACGCCTGGGGTGTTCGCACAGCGGCCCACACCAGATCGGCAGGAGCGTCGAGGGTCGTGGCGTTGGAGACGGTCCGCTCGGCGCCCACGTCCGGAAGTGTGATCCAGGGCCGTGCCACCCGACAAGCCGTCCGGCCGCAACGAAGGGGTCGTCGGCTCGCCGACCCCGGGCCCACGGTCGCAGCCCACGCCGACGGTGGGGCAGGCTGGCGTCCGGGACGATCGATCGGGGGCGGCTGTGGACGGTGAACGGGTGCGTACGGTCGCTCGGTGGCTGCTCGGCGCGGCGCTGGTCGTCGCCGGGGTCGGTCACCTCACCGCCCAGCGGGTCGAGTTCCGGGCCCAGGTGCCTCCTTGGTTCCCCGTGGACGCGGACATCGTGGTGCTCGTCTCGGGTGTGGTCGAGATCGTCCTGGGCGTCGCACTCATCGCCATCGGCGGACGGGTGCCGTGGATGGGCGTGGTGGTCGCAGCCTTCTTCGTGATCATCTTCCCGGGCAACGTCGCCCAGTTCACCGAGGGTCGGGACGCCTTCGGCCTGGACAGCGACGCCGAGCGGTTCGTCCGCCTGTGGTTCCAGCCGGTGCTCGTCGTCTGGGCGATCTGGTCGACCGGAGGGTGGCGGTGGCTGCGGAGCGCCCGGTCGAGCGATCCCGTGGTGTGATCAGAGGAACGGGTACAGGACCACGGGCGTGACCACCTTCACCGCGGCGGTCACGAGGACACCAACAGTCGTCACCCCGACGATCAGCAGCAACCACGGGCTCCGGCTGTCGAGCGCATGCTGCACGATGTCGCGACCCATCCGGCCCAGGTGACGGACCATCATCATGGCTCGGCCACCTCCCGGAGTTGGGGCTCGATGGTACGGAAGATCTCGGCAGCCACGACCTCCGCACCCAGCTCGTTGGTGTGACCGTCGTCGACGAAGACGGGTGTCCGGACCTGGTCGAGGACTCCCGTCAGGTCGACGACACCCTCGGGCCGCGACGCTGTGAACTCGGCGGCTCGCTCCGCTGCCGGTCCTGCGATGTCCTCCTCCCCGGGCACAGGTTCGGCCCGCGTCACGAGCAGTGGCTGGAGGAACAGGAACACCGGGAGACCCCGAGCTGCAGTCAGCGCCCGGGTGTCGGCGACAGCCGAACGGTACTGCTCGATCGACCGTCGCAGCGCCTCCTCCTGTGAGGTCGAACCAGCCGGCCGAGTGGTCACGGTGAACTCGCCCTGGGCGAAGAGATCGGAGAACCAGGATCCCTGCACGCGGCGGCCCCGGAGCGCTTCGTCGGTCGTCCCGAGGAACGGGAGGCCGACGCTGTCCTGGGTCTCCGGCCCGTGGCTCTTGAGGTCGTTCCAGCCGTCGTAGAACACCACCACGTCGGGCGGGGGGAGACCACCGGCCAGCGCTGCCCGCAGTCGGTTGGTCTCCATCCAGTGGACGTCGCCGTGCACTCCGAAGTTGACCACCTCGATCGGAAGTCCGGCGGCCCACGCGTCCTTGGCCACGTTCGAGGCGATGGTGTGGTCGTCGCGCTGGCCGAGACCGAACATCGTCGACCCGCCGAACATCCAGACCGTCGCCACGGGTGGCACCGGAGGCTGCCAGGTGACCCGCCGGCCGTCGACGACGTTGGTCGTCTCGGATGCGACGTCGGCGAGCTCGACGCCGAGGAAGGCGCTGAGACGTCCCTGTTCGAACGCTGCCGTCTCCGGACCGACCGCCTCGGGCCACCACGGTGAGTCGGCCATCGCCGGCCGGTCGGTGATCCCGGAGTGATTCCTCCAGTACCACGGAGCACCGACCTGCACCGCGAACACGAGCAGCACCGCACCGGCGAGCGCGGCGGCTCCGAGCAGCCGCAGCGCCGCCGTCCACCCCCGCCGTGTCCGTGTCAGCGACGTGGTCGCGATCCAGCTCCGTCGGTCGTCGGTCCACTGGACGTGCCGCGGGACGAGCCGGGTCCCCGCCGGCCTGGGGGCGAACGTCGGATCCCAACCCGCGATGCGTTCGAACCCCCACGGCAGCAGGACGAACAACAGCCACACGACCGAGCTCACCACTGCCATCAGCACCCCGGCGATCCCCGAGGCGAGCAGCCCGACCAGTCGTCCGAGGTCCGACAAGGTCCTCGGTCGGAGCCAGAGCAGCGCGCCGAGCACGGCCAGGACGGTGAGCTGGATCGGGAACGGGACGTGACGGCCGAGGAAGCCCACGGCGACCCCCAGACCCAACAACGCGCCGGCAGCCGTGGACGATCGGCCGCCTGTCGGCGACGGTGCGACGACGGGTCGGGCGGCCTCGACCACCAGGAGGCCGAGGCCGATCGGGAGGGCGACGGTCCGACAGCCGGTGAGCTCCAGGGCCGCCAGGGTGCACAGGTACACCGACCACCGCAGGGTCGGACGTGCGGACAGGTAGGCCACCGTCAGGACGACCGCCGCTGCCACCGTCAGGAGCTGCTGGGCCGGTGGGCCGAGCAGGTCACCCTCCACGGGAGGGCGGAGGAGCGTCGGCAGGCTGAGCACCGACAGCACGCCGAGGGAGAGGAGCACTCGGGACAGACCACCGGCCCGGCCCCCGGTCGACGGTCCGGCGTCACCGTCGACCGGTCCCCGCAGGCCGACGATCGCCCGGGCGCTGCGGGCGACCCGGTCACCCAGACCGACGATCAGTCCAGGCCCGGTGGCTGCGACGACCACGGCGGCGAACTGCAGGGTGAGTCCGACGACGGGGCTGGTCACCCGTCCGCCGGCTGCGACCACACAGGACACCGTGACCAGTCCGAGCGAGGCGTGGTCCACACGGTCCCGGCCACCTCCGGTGGTCGGGGCCAGGAGTCGTCGACCCAGCTCGGCCAGGACGACGGCGAGCAGGAGGGTGGCGGCGACGGAGCGGAACCCCAGGGCCGCCGCGCCGGCGACGACCAGCAACTCGACGGCCCACCGTGCCCAGATCGCCCCGAGCAGCTGGCACCCCACGAGCACGGCCAGTACACCGAGGGCCCCGGCCCGGCGCACGGCCACGTCGGTCGGGTCGAACCCGACGTCGATCCGGTACAGCAGCGGCAGGCCGAGCACGGCTGCCAGGACGGCCAGGTGCGCCCACGTCGGACGGACCGTCGTGTCGGGCCTTCCGCCGGTGGGCTCGGCCACGGCCGCCCAGTTCGACACCTGCTCAGCCACGGTCGCCCCCGACCGGGACCTGGGCGTCGGTGCGGAGGTCGACCACGCGGTCTTCGACCACCAGCAGGTCGAGCCCGATGCGGCGTGCGGTGGCGAGCGCCTCGGCTGGGGTGTTCACGATGGGTTCGCCCGCCCGGTTGAACGAAGTGTTCAGGAGCACGGGCACCCCCGTGCGCCGCTCGAACGCAGCGAGGAGTCCGTGGAACACCGGGTCGGACCGACGGTCGACTGTCTGGACCCGGGCCGTCCCGTCCACGTGGGTGCACGCCGGGATCTGGGAACGGCACACCGCCGCCCGCTCGCCGAAGTCGTCGGGTTCCTCGGGCACCGGGTGGAGACGGTCCTGGCGCACCGGGACGACGAGCAGCATGTAGGGGGACGGGTGGTCGAGCTCGAACCACTCACCCGCTCGTTCGGCCAGGACGGCGGGGGCGAACGGTCGGAACTCCTCCCGACCCTTGACCGCCACGTTCAGCCGACGGGCCACCGTCTCGGAGCGGGGGTCGGCCAGGATCGACCGGTGGCCGAGCGCCCGCGGGCCGAACTCGGCGCGTCCCCGGCACCAGCCGACGACTGCGCCGTCGGCGAGGGCCTCGGCGACGACCTCGCACAGGTCGTCGGGGTCGTGGTCGGTGACGGCCAGGCCCTCCTCGTCCGTCCACCGGTCGACCTCGTCCACGGGCAGCGCCGGACCGAGGAAGGCACCCGACATGCCGTCGGGATCGCCGACCTCACGAGGGGCGCCGAGCTCCAGGTGCCAGTGGGCGAGCGCTGCGCCGACGGCGCTCCCGCCGTCGCCCGCCGCCGGCTGGACCCAGAGGTGTTCGAACGGTCCCTCCCGCAGGATCCGACCGTTGGCGACCGAGTTGAGCGCGACCCCGCCGGCCATGCACAACGCGTCCGCTCCGGTCCGGTCGTGGGCGTGCTGGGCGAGCCGCAGCATCGCCGTCTCGGTGAGCGACTGGATCGTGGCCGCCAGGTCGGCTTCCCGTCGTCCGACCGGGGCGTCCGCCGACCGGGGTGGACCGTCGAACAGGTCGGCCAGACGCCTCGCCGCTCGTCCCGAGGGCGAGTACCAGCCGACCGCCGCGGCGTCGACGCGGACCGATCCGTCCTCCATCAGCTCGACGATCCGGTCGAGCTGGTCGCGGTAGGCCGGCTCGCCGTACGGGGCCAGACCCATCACCTTGTACTCACCCTCGTTCGGGGTGAACCCGCACCAGTGGGTGACGAGGGAGTACAGGAGCCCCAGCGAGTCCGGGTACCGGAGCTCCTCGAGGACCTCGATCCGCTCACGGTGCCCGACGGCGACCGAGGCGGTGGTCCACTCGCCGATCCCGTCGACGGTGAGCACTGCGGCGCGCTCGAACGGTGACGGGTGGAACGCAGCGGACGCGTGGCTGAGGTGGTGCTCGGAGTAGCGGACCGGCAGTGGTCGGGTGCGGCCGATGCTGCGCATGTGGCGGTCGAGTCGGTAGCCGACGGCCAGGTTCACCGCGACGAGCCGGGGCGCGTCGCCGACGAACGACCGGAACGACCGCGGTCCGACCCGACGCTTGGAGGCCACGAACCGATGGGCGACGCTGAGCGGCCGCTCGTAGAACACCACGGCGTCGAGGTCGTCGGGCCCGATTCCTCCGAGTTCCAGACAGGCGGCGACTGCTCCGACGGGGAGCGACGGGTCGTGCTTGATGCGGCTGAACCGTTCCTCCTCGACGGCGGCGACGATCCGGCCGTTGACCACCAGTGCCGCAGCGGAGTCGTGGTAGTCGCAACTCACTCCGAGAAGGACCCCGCCCTGACTGGTGCCAGCAGGTTCGCCCGCTGCGACCATTCCCACCGGCGCGATCGTACATGGGCGCGGTCGGGCGGATCCTCGGGACGGTCCGGACGTCCCGGTGCGTCACCGGTCGCACTTCGGTAGCGTCGGCGGCCGTGCTCGAGCTGTCACGCAGGTCCTTGGTGGGGATCCACGAGCGGCTGTGGGATCCGTCGTGCCACCTGGAACGGATGGCGCCCGGCGTCACCCCGGGTGTGGACCTGTCGGGGCTCGGGTTGCACTCGGTCCGTGAGTCCGCCCTCGGTGCGTACCTCGACCTCCAGCTTGGCGTGACCGACAGGGCCATCGCGACGCTCCGGGCGGTGCTCGACCACCAGTACGAGGCGCCGGGCCGACCCTGGGACGGCACGTTCCGGGTGACGGCGGAGCAGGCCGATCCGCCCGGAGCGCAGGCAGTCGAGTGGCTGCACTACGACCCGAACTGGCGACAGTTCCTGGGCACCGTCCTGATGGTGACGGTGCTCGATCACGGTGACCGGCTCCCCGACGACCTGTCCGGGCTGATCACCGCCGCCGTCGTGCGGTGTGCGCTCGGCGAATCCGAGGGGCGGATCCCCGAGTGGTACACGAATCCGAATCTGCTCCACGCGTGGGTCTCGGCGCACGCCGGAGTGCTGGTCGGTTCGCCGGACCTCGTCGTCGCGGGTCTGCGCCGCGCCGCCCGGACGGTCACGCGACTCGAACAGCTCGGCGACGTCGACGAGTACAACTCACCGACCTACGACGGGGTGGACCTGATCGCTGCGGCGTTGTGGATCGTCCACCCGCCAGCGCCGGAGTTCGTCGGGTGGGGCCGACTGCTCCTCGACCGGTTGTGTGGACGCCTGTCGTTGCTGGTCGACCCCGAACTGGGAACGGTCTGCGGCCCCCACGCCCGTGCGTACGGCCTGTCGATGGAGCGGTACGTCTCCCTGCTCGGGCTCTGGCTGCACTGCGCCGGTCTCGAGGGAGCCGTGCCGGCGGTGCTCGATCCGTCCACCGACCACGTGCACGACCTGTACTTCGCCCCGCTCATCGAGCGGCTCGCCGCGGGCGTCGAGCCGCCCTGGCGACTGTCCGAGGTGACCGACGAGCGCCGACACGTCCAACGCTTCGGCGGTATCGACGCCACGTCGGTGCTCCGGCCGGATCGGAGCGTCGGTTGGGCCTCGGGTCCCGTTCCGGGGTTCGCGGCCGACCAGTACGTCCCGTTCGTCGTCCACTGCCGTCGGCCCGACGGTGGTGTCGCCCACGTGGCACTCCGCCCCGGACCCGGCGTGGAGTCGACCCTGGTGGTGGAAGTGGACGCTCACTCCCACCGGATCGAGGCGACCACTGGCGGCAGGCCCGCAGCGATCAGCATAGAGTGTGCCCGTGAGGGCGATGTGGCGGTGCTGACGGGGGCGGCCGCGGCCGGCCCGGTCGCCGCTCCGGTCAGGGTATGCAGCGCAGGAGGCGGGCGTTGGTCCCGTGAGACGTCGACACGCTGGACCCTCACCGCAGTGGACCCGGTCGTGGAGGTACGGCTCGGCGCCGTCGCCGGGCCCTGAGCGCCGACGGCACTCCGGGCCCGGGGATCCGAAAAGCTGTCACGACCACCCGGGTGCAGGTTCTGGACCGGCGTGACGTCGAGCACGGAGGCACCGGACATGTCGAGCAGTGTTGGATCCAAGCCCATGGACAGGGTTGTGACGTCGGTTGGGCTGTTGCGGATGGTGGTCGTGCTGGCGGTGCTCGTCGCGACCCAGGTGACGCTGGCATCAGGGCCACTCCCGTCCCCGGTCGCCGCGGACGTTCCGGGTGGGCTCGGGTACGTCCCGGTCGCGCCGTGCCGCGTGGCCGACACCAGGGTCCCCTCCACGCCCCTCACCCCGGGGAGTACCGGGGTCTTCCGGGTGCGCGGGAACACCAGCCTCGCCACCCAGGGCGGCAGCGCCACCGGCTGTGGGGTCCCGGTCGACGCTGCGGCGGCAGAGGTGACCATCACCGCGATCGATCCCGTCGCCAACGGTTTCCTCCGGGCGTTCGGTGCGGGGTCGACCCCGCCGACGGCGACCTTCCTGAACTACTCGACCGGTCGGAGTGCCACGAACACGGGCACGGTCCCCCTGGTGGCAGCCGGGAACGACGGGGAACTCGGAGTGCTCGTCTTCGGAGTGGATGTCCACGTGGTCGTCGACGTCCAGGGCTACTTCGTCCCGACGACGGGACGCGGGTACGTCCCACTGTCGACACCCTGTCGGATCGTCGACACCCGGAACGCGGTCGGGGCGTTCGCCCCCGACGCCGCACGGGAGTACCAGGTGGCCGGGAGCGGGGCGAACTTCGCCGCGCAGGGCGGCACGCCCGGAGGCTGTGGCGTGCCGGTCGGACTCGGGGCCTTCGAGGTCTCGGTCACGGCGCTCACGACGACCGGCAAGGGGTTCCTCCGGCTGACGCCCAACGATGGCACCAATCCGAACTCGGTGTTCGTGAACTACTCGCTCGGCGCGAACACCACCAACACGGGTTCGGTCACAGCGTCGACGCTCGTCACCAAGGGTCTCGTCGTGCGGAACCTCGGTGCCGACACCCACGTGCTGATCGACGTGCAGGGCTACTACCCGAGCTCGGGTGGAACCCGGTACCAGACCGTCACGCCGTGTCGGATCGTGGACAGCCGCAACGCCGGCGGCTCGTTCCCCGCCGGCACCCATCGTTCGTACCAGGTCGGCGGGAGCTTCGGCGGGCTGCGCGACCAGGGGGTGTCGACGCCGGCCGGCTGCGGCGTGCCGCAGCGCGCCGCCGCAGTCGAGGCGTCCCTGACGGCGGTCGAACCGGCCGCCGACGGCTTCGCCCGGGCCTATCCGACCGGCCGACCGCTGCCGAACGCCACCATCCTCAACTTCACAGCACTGCGTTCCACCACCAACACCGGCACGGTCCCGCTGGCGCCGTCGGGATCCGACGACCTGGTGGTGTCGGTCCTCGGCGGGTCCAGTGGTGTGATCGTCGACGTGTTCGGCTACTACGAGCCGTCGACCACGACCCCCATCGGCACGGAGATGGTCGACATCGGGGTGGGGCACGCCTGTGCCGTTCTGTCGAACCTGACGCTTCGCTGCTGGGGCTTCAACGCCTCTGGCGGGCTGGGAACCGGGAACACCACGCAGTCCTCGACGCCGGTGGTGTCCGGTCTGATCGGGGCCCGCCAGGTGGCAGCGGGTCGGTCCACCACCTGTGCGGTCGCGAACCTCGGTTCCGTGTTCTGCTGGGGCCGCAACCACCGGGGACAGCTCGGCGTCGGCACCACCATCAACTCGAGCGTCGCCCTTCCGGTGTCGCTCCCCGAGCCGGTCGACCAGATCGCGACCGGTGAGAACCACTCATGTGCCCTGCTCGCCTCTGGCTCCATCCGCTGCTGGGGCCTGAACATCTCCGGCCAGCTCGGCGACGGAACCACGATCGACCGCCCGTCGCCCGTCGCCGGTCCGGCGCTCTCCGGAGTGGTCCAGATCAGTGCCGGTGACGGCCACACGTGTGCTGTGCTCTCCTCCGGGGCCGTGCGCTGCTGGGGTGAGAACAGCGCCGGCCAGCTCGGCGACGGCACGACCACGGATCGGACGTCGCCGGTCCAGGTGCAGGGGCTCGGCGATGTCGTCTCACTCGACGCCGGAGGTGCCAGCACGTGTTCGGTCCTGCGCACCGGCGGCGTCCGTTGCTGGGGACGGAACGTGGAGGGCCAGCTCGGCAACGGCACGTTCACCTCGTCGCTCGTGCCCGTGCCGGTGTCGAACCTGACCGACGTGCTCCGGGTCGGCGTCGGTGGCTCCGGGTACCTCGACGCCAACTCCGGCATCAACCCTCCGGGCCATGCGTGTGCCCTGGTGCTCGGCGGGAGCATCCGATGCTGGGGCAACGGTCAGTTCGGCGAGCTCGCCTCGTCACCGGTGGTGCCGGTTCCGCCGAGCAGCATCCCGCAGATCGCGCTCCAGAAGATCGGCAACCAATTCGAGTCCATCACCGGAGCGTCCTCGCTCACCGTCGGCTACGTGGGCAACTGCTTCGCCTCGGCGGGTGCGCCCTCGTCCGACGTCGGCGTGGTCCGCTGCTGGGGGGGCAACTCCAACGGCGAGTCCGGGACGGGCACGGTCGGAACGGTGGCCGTGGCGACCGCAGCCGTCGGCATCCCGATCTGACGCCCGGTCCGTGCGGCATCAGGGCCGTGTTCGGTGTTCGTGACGGCACGTACCCCGAAGGTTGGCTGGGATCCCCGCTCCCGATAGCCTGTGTTCGGTGTTCGTGACGGCGTGAACCAGGAACCCGGAGGAGTGGTGGTGGCGGATCAGGAGGACGAGCGGGTCACGGTTCTCCCCGACATCGAGGACGACCTCCGGGACGAGTTGATCGCAGCGCTCCAGGCGGTCGGGCTCACCTGCCGGAGCGACGACGCCGCGCTCGTCGTCGACGGGACCCGACTGGATCCGTTCCTGATCGGTCGGGCACACCCGACGCCCGCCGACCTGACCCAACTCGTCCAGGACCACCGGCGACGCGCACCCGCAGTCGTCGTCGCTGATCGGATCAGTGAGCCCGGCCGGTCCGTCCTGCGGGACGCCGGGTGGGGATGGCTGGACCGGCGGGGACACGTCCGGATCTGGTCCAACGGACTCCGGATCGACACCTCCGTGCCCGGGGTGGCCGCCCGGCGGTCGCCGGCCTCCAACCCCTGGACACCGGTCGGACTCGAGGTCGCACTGGCCGCACTGGTCGACCCTGGCTCACCCGTCACTGCACGGCGGGTGGCGCCGGTCATCGGACGGAGCGTCGGTGCCGTGCACGAGCTGCTCGACCGGTTCGGTCACGTCGGGTTGGTCGGCCGGAGCTCGCACCTCCCCCTGATGCCGGAGCTGTTCTGGGAGACCGCAGCCCACTGGCCTGACGACACCTGGACGCCGCTCGCCGCGCCGATCGCGACGGTCGGCGCGGAGTTGGGTGCGGGTGTGGTGGTGCGGGTCGACGAGCGGGCGGCCACGCTCGGCGGCGCCCGCATCCCGGCCGCGGGCGACCTGCCGGCGCGTTGCTACGTGACCTCGGCCGCAGCGATGCGACGGGCCCGGCAGCTGGTGGATCGAGACTCGCCGACCCGTACCTGGGTTCGTGTCCCGCCAGTGCGCTGGTTGCCGCTCAACGACGGTCATCCACCCGACGACGACCACCCCTGGCAGGTCGCCCATCCGGTGGTCTGCGCCCTGCGACTGGCGTCGGATCCGGCCCGCGGCCGGGAGATCGTCGAGTCGTGGGGGATCGTCGGGTGAGCGCGGTGGAGCCACCAGTGGTCCTGTCGGGTCGGACGGGAGGGACGACGCACCGAGAGGTGCAGGTGCTGGCGTCGCTGCCTCGGGAACTGGCGCTGATCGGTGGGCTGGCCGTCCTGTGCCGAGTGGGCGTGCCGCACCGGACCACCGTCGACCTGGATGTCGTGACCCGGGGCCTGGCCACCCAGGATCGGGCGCTCCGGCGGCTCGCGACCACGGTCACGGACCCGAGTCGGTACACCTTCGACGACGGCGTGGACCTGGACGTCATCGAGGTGGCTCCGCAGTCGGCCGAGGAGGTCGAGCAGGCCTTCGCCGCAACTGGGGGTCCGACCGATCTGGAGCTGAGCGTCGTGGCGCACACCTGGGCACACGATCACGCCACGGTGCTGGACGTGATCGCCGTCGACGACAGCACCGGCAAGCCCCTCGCCGAGGCTCCGGGTCGACTCGTCGCCACGACGGTCGGGCTGGTCGCCATGAAGGTCGTCGTCGTCCCGCTGCGCGCCGGCCTCCGTTCCGAGAAGCGCGCATCCGACCTCTACGACCTGGGCCGACTCCTGTCGACCGGCCGGCTCCGATCGGTCGACCTGGATCGGCTCCCGCCGGGCCTCCGGTCCGCAACCGTCCAGCGGCTCGTCGAGTGGTTCGTCGACCCGGCAGGGCGAGACCGCACCTACCGGGCCGTTCGACGATTCGACGACCCCGTCCTCGATCTGGATGAACTCTCGGACGCCGTGGAGGCGATCACCCCGGAGTGAATCCGGATCAGTGGGTCGGTTCTCTGGCTCTGACGCGCGGGACGTACCCCGCGCGCGACCCCTATGTCGGTGGAGGTCAGCTGGTGGTGGTGCCGTTGTCCCAGACACGGAGCAGGAGGCCGCCCGGGCCGCTGATCCCGGCCGGTCCGGCGTTTCCGGTCGAGGCCGTTCCGCCGTCGGCACCGCCGCCGCATCCACCGATCAGGGCACAGTTGCCGCGGATGCCACCCACGCCGCCGTTGGCGGGCGAGGCGAAGGCACCACCGGCGCCGCCCTGGGCCGGGCTGGCCGGACGGGACATCTGGCTGCCCGTCACCGACAGGGTGCCGCCGCCGACGTGGAAGATGGCGATCGAGTGGCCGCCGGCACCACCGCCGGCTCCGCCGCCGCCACCACCGCCGCCGCCACCGGCCTCGCAGCAGGACTTGTTCCCGCCGTTGGCGCCGTTGCCGCCGTTGCCGCCTCGGCCACCGGCCTGACCGGTGCCGCCGATCCCGCCGGCCGAGGAGGTGACGATCGATGAACTGACGATGGCACTGGCACCGGAGGCGTAGACGCCGAACGATCCGCCGCCTGAGGTGCCGCCGACGGTACCGCCCGAGCCGCCCTGGCCGCCGCCGCCGCCACCACCGCCACCGCCACCGGAGGCGCTGGCGGACTTGCCGCCGCCGCCGCCACCACCACCGCTGCCGCTGGTGCCGGACGTCCCGATGCCACCGGCCGTCGGGGTGTAGAGGTCGCCAGCGATGCTGGTCAGCGCAGCCGAGAGGGTGTTGGCGCCGGCCGAACCGGCACCGCCGGCTGCACCGCTGCCACCGGCACCGCCGCCGCCGGCGTCACCGCCGCAGCCGAACAGCGAGCCACAGCCACCGCCGCCGCCGCCGCCACCTGCCGGGCCGCCGCCGCCACTGCCGGTCTGACCGCCGCCGCTGTAGTCGCCCCCGTTACCGCCTCGGCCACCGGCGTGCGGAACGCCGCCGCCGCCGTTCCCGCCGCCGCCCTCGCAGGACGGACCGCAGGCGTTCCCGCCGCCGTCGCCGTTGCTGCCGCTGTTGTTCTGGCCTGGCCCGGCCGGCGCGTTGGTCCCGGCGACACCGGGCTGGGCCGTCACCTCGGACAGTGTCACCCCGACGGTCGACTGGCCGATCGCACGCACGCCGTAGGCGCTGCTGCCGGCACCCGTCGGGGTGCCGCTGTTCACCGTGGCGTTGACGATGCTCGCCTGGGAGGCGCCCGAGACCAGGACGCCCGTGGCCTGGGGACCGACGCCGCCGGCGACGATCGTGCGGGGAGCGTCGTTGTCGCCGATCGCCACGTTGGTCGAGCCGCCGCTCACCTCGATGCCGACGGCGTTGCCCGAGGTGCGGGTCGCGCCCTGGACGCTGATGCCGCTGATCGAGCTGTTCGTCACGCCGGCGAAGCGGACCGGTGTCGCCGTTCCGGTTCCGGCGATCGTGGTGATGACGCCCACGCCGAAGTCGGTGAAGGAGGAGTTCCAGCCGCCGGAGATGTTCATGTCACTGGCGACCGAGAGGGGGCCGCTGAAGTTGCCACCGGCGACCCGGATGTTCTTGATGCCGTTCGACAGCGCGTTCGTCTGTGCCTCGGTGATCGACCCGCACGGGTTCAGGATCGGTCCGCAGGACGGTCCCGAGCCGCCTCCCGACCGGACGTAGTACTTGGGGTTGGGATCGACCGTCGCCGTGATGACGATCGGGGCCGACGTCGACGAACCGAGCGAGTTCGTCAGGGTCAGGGTCGCGCTGTAGGTGCCGGGGTTCAGGTACAGGTGGGTCGGGTTCGTGGAGGAGTCCAACGGGCTCCCGTCGCCGAAGTCCCACTGGTAGGTCAGGTCGGTGCCGGTTCCCGGGAGCGACCCGCTCGAGTCGAACACCACCGTCAGGGGGGCGTCACCGACCGTGGGGGACCCACCGGCCAGGGCCGTCGGGCGGCCCGACGGAATCGTCGTGGTCGTGGTCGTGGTCGTGGTCGTGGTCGGTCCCGGGGGCGTTGGAGGCACACACGCCATCGCCACGAGCGCGAGCGCCCCGGTGAACACGACGAGAACACGGCGACGGATCATCATTCCCCCTCAGGAGCCCACAGCAGCCACTGTGAACCACATCGCTGAATCCCATTCGGGACTTCCCAAGTGTTTACCGCCGGAACGGTCCGCCGTCAATGGAGGAATGGCGGCTGCCCTGCCGGCGCATCGGAATCATTCACTGGTGGATCGGCCGGGATTGTGCAAGGATCACCCGGTTCGTTGTCTGAACGTCGCTCATTCGAGAGCACGTCCAGACGTCGGCGGCCCCGAGACCGGGGTCGAGAGGGGGTTGTCGTGAGGGAAGTCGTGCTCAACCGCAGCGAGTCCAAGCGATCGGTGCGGCGGGTCGCCGCCGTCGTGTCCGTCGCACTGCTGGGAGGCGTCCTGGCGGCGTGCGCGCCACCGGCCCCGAGTGGTCCGACGCCCCAGGAGCGGTTCTGCGAGTTCTGGGACAAGGTCGAGCAGAAGGCACCGACCGCGGATCCGGCTGCGCTCGAGGACCAGGCGGTGCTCGTGAAGGACACCGTCGTCGCCCAGGCCGACCAGACCGAGGTGCTCGGGAACTCCTGCACCGATCCCACCGCCCGCATCGACCTCGACGGCGCGCTGCTCGCCGAGGGTACGGAGGTCCTGGAGGAGCAGGGGACCGCGTCGACCGACAAGGTCGCCGCCATCACCGGTGAGGAGATCGCAGCCGGTGAGCCGGTGCTGGAGAACGTCCAGCTCACCGCACTGAGTGCTGAGATCGGCGCCAACGGGATCGTCGTCCGCGGCAACGTGGCCGTTCGCCTGTCCGGGACGACCTCGACGATCGGGTTCATCGGCACGCTCCAGAACCTCGACAACTGGTCGGTGAGCCTCTCGTCGTCGTCGTTCTCGCTCCCGGGCATCACCACGTCGCCGCTGGTGTTCAACGGCACGTTGCGGGTCATCAACGGCGTTCCGTCGCTCAGCCTGTCGGCCCAGGCGAGCTCGGTCAGGATCGGGGACATCTCCGTGACCGGAGCCTCGCTCAACGTGCAGGCCTCGCCCAGCTCCGGCGTGCAGGCTGCGGTCGCCGGGACGATCAAGGTCGGCCCCAGCACGGTGAGCGGGACGGTCGACGTGGACTTCGACCGACGAGGCGCGCTGGTCTCGGCGAACGCCGACATCTCCGCCCGGCTGGTCGGCACGCAGGCCGGTGGGAAGAAGATCGACCTGACCGGCAACGTCAAGATCGTCGGCAACGCCCAAGAGACGTCGATCACGTTCTCGGGCGCAGGCATCCTGGGTGATCTGGTCGTGAATGAGGCCAACGGCTCGCTCGTGCTGGCCACCAACAAGGCGACCTTCGTCGGTGTCGTCGACGTGCAGCAGGGCGCCAACGTCGTCCGCTTCAACGGCTCCATCGTCTGGGACGGCATCACCGCCTACACGCCGTTCCTGACCCTCCAGGGTGCCGGTGAGTACTCGGGCACGCTCGAGGACGGCACCGAGGTCTCGGTCGCCGGCACGCTCGACACCACCGTCGTGGGCGGCCAGGTGCGTGCGGTCGTCGAGGGCAACTTCAAGGTCGGCAACCTGCGGGCGAGTGGTTCGGCGATCGTCGACATCAACGGCCCGAACACCACGCTCGAGATCGCAGCGGAACTGACCAACGCCGGCTTCACCGGCCAGCTGAACGGCGTGGTCGTCATCTCGAACGGTCGTGCCGAACTGGTCGACCTGGACGCCGTCGTGGTCGGGTCGGTCTCCTTCGGGGACGCCACACTGACGGGCGCGTCCTTCCACGTCGACAGCACCTACGGGAACCCGCTCAACATCCGCTTCGCCGGCGGCCTGCAGGTCGGCTCGCGGGCCAACGTCAACGCCGACGTCCAGGCTGCGATCGGTCCGAGTGGTGGTCTCATCAGCCTGAGCGGCACCGTCAGCGGCTCGCTCCTCCTCGACTCGTGGGGCATCGCGAACTTCGACGGTTCGGTCGTCGCCAGCTCCGAGCAGGTGACCCTCACCGGGTCCGGCCGGATCGCCACGGTCAACTTCCCGCTCGGGATCAACTTCAGCGGGTCGTTCACCTCGAAGCTCAACGAGCCGACCTGGTCGCTCAGCGGCTCCGGGAACTTCCGGATCGCCTCGATCCAACTCGCCTCCGCCCGCCTGAAGCTGTCGCAGACCGCCGGCATGCAGGCGACCCGCGCCGGCTTCTACTTCAACATCCTCTTCATCCCCACCTACCTGGAGGCCGACTTCTACATGCGGCCCGAGGGCGGGTGCTCGAAGGTGCAGCTGACCGGCGGCAGCTTCCTGGCCCGGCCGATCGCAGCGCTCATCCTCCCGGGCGTGGTCGGCTGTCCGGTCAACGCCTGAGTCCTGACGGGTTCGGCCGGGACGCCCACGGCGTTCCGGCCGAACCCCAACTCCTCCGTTCTGACGGGAACGTGAGGTGACGCCGTCTCCGGAGGGCTCCGGACCGTGGTGCCGGGGCCACTTCTGTGCCTGATCCGGACGGCGGTCGCGTCCAGGCCCAGCTCCGGTTGGCCGAGTCCGCCCCCGTGGCCGTGGCCGGTGGCGCCGTGCGGGAGGTGGCACTCGCCGCCGGGGTTCCGGCGGAACGGGCGACCCGGCTCGGTGCGCTCGTCGAGCAGATCGCCATCGAGGGCCGCGCCCGAGAGGCCGTCGCCGGCGCCACCGACCTGCAGGTCGAGGTTCGGCTGGACGGCGCCGGGCTGCACGTCGAACTCCGCGACCGTCGACTGCCCCTGGCCGCTGGCGAGGGTCGGCACGCCGACTCCCGTCGGCTCGCGGCCATGGGCTTCGCCGACCGGCTGCGGATCGAGTCCCTGGGTGAGGAGGGCAACGTCGCGGTCTGCACCGTCCACGTGGACGAGGAGCACATCGCGCACGTTGGCGAGCAGGTACTCGACGAGTCCGCGCCACGCGCCACCGACGAGGAGGCCGCCACGGTCGTGGTCCGCCGCACCGAGCCCGCTGACGCAGTCGGCGTCGCCCGGTGCGTCTACCGCTGCTACGGCTACACGTACCTGGACCCGATGATGTACCGGCCTCGTCAGATCCGACGGGCGATCGAGACGGGGACCATGCGGTCACTGGTCGCCGTCACGGGGTCGGGTGAGGTGGTCGGTCACATCGCGATGACGTTCGCCCACGTGGGCGATCCGGTGCCAGAGGGCGGCAAGCTCGTCGTCGACCCCCGCTACCGAGGTCGGCACCTGTCGGAGCAGCTCGGCCTCGCCCGGCTCGAGTGGGCGCGGGAACTCGACCTGCCCGGCGTGTGGGCCGAGTGCGTGACGAACCACCCGTTCTCACAGCGCGAGGTCGTCGCCATGGGTGGTTCCGAGACGGGGTTCCTGATCGGAGCCCAACCGGCCTCGGTGCACATGGAGGATGTGGCGAACGCCGTCGAGGGCCGCCACAGCCTGCTGGCCGTCCACATCCCGGTCGACGACCCGGGGGGCTCGACGATCCACATCGACGCCCCGCACGCCGACCTGGTCGGGCGAATCCGCAATCGGCTCGGGATCGATCGGACCCTGGTCCCCGACCACGTCGCCGGCACCGGACGCAGCGCAACGCAGATGTCGGTGAGCGCACCCATCGGGCTCGCCGAGCTGCGCGTCCGCCACATCGGCGCCGACCTGGTCGACCACCTGGCGGCACGACTCGACGAGTTGTCATCGTTCGACCTCGCGGTGGTGCACCTGGACCTCCCGTTGACGGATCCGTCGGCGGCGTGGGCGACCGCCCGGGTCGAACGCCTGGGCTGGTTCTTCGGCGCCTGGTTGCCGTGTGCGAGTCCGACCGGTGACGTGCTCCGCCTGCAGCGCCTGGCTGGTCGACCGGTCGACAACGTGCACGTGGTGTGCGCCCGCGCCGAGGGCGAGGAGGTCCGGGACCACGTCCTGGATGCATGGAGCCTGGTGGGCGGAGGAGGCCGACGCGAACCGGCAGACACCGGATGACTCCGGTCGAGCCCGTGCGGGTCCCGAACTGGACGGCCCCGACGCCGTGACGGCGGGGTGGACGATCGACACGGCGACGTGTTGCCGGTCGCACGGTGGTCGCTTCACGGTGGTCCACCCGGGTGGACCCGTCACCTGGCCCCGGCCGGCCGCCGTGGGGGACCGGGAGCTCGACCTGCGCGCCGGACTGTCCGATTCGTTCCCGCCGGCCGGTGTGCTCGAGGTCCCGGAGGCGACCGTCACCGGCGCGCGTGGCTGGATCTCGGTCGGTGACGGCCTCGTCCTGCGGGACCACACCTGGTACGGAGACGCCATCGAGGAGGAGTGCTCCGGGCCGGACCCGGCCGAGCGGACCGTCGACCTCCCCGGGACCACCCTCAGCCTGCTCAGTGACTTCGCCGAGGTCAGCTACGGCCACCTGGTCTTCGACGTCCTGCCCCGCTGGAGCCTGCTCGAACCCGCCGGGGTGGCGCTGGATCGGGTGGACCACGTGCTGTGCTGCGCGCCCCCGGAGCGCCGCGACTACGTGCTCGAGCTGGGAGTCCCCCGCGACCGGATCGTGTGGACCGATCCGTCGGTCGCCTACCGGACCGACCGGCTGCTGGCGCCGAGCTTCCCCGGCCGCCGGCGGATGCTCCCGTCGTGGGCGGCGGACGCGCTCAGGAGCTCACTCGGGGTGCCGCCGGCCGGGAGCGGCCGGCGCGTGTTCCTGCTCCGAGACCACGACCGACGTGTCGTCAACGATGCCGAGGTGCGGGACGTGCTCCGCAGCCACGGACTGGAGGCCTACGACCCGGTGCGCAGCGACGAGGACCAGCGTGCCGTGTTCGCCGCCGCCGAGCTGGTCGTGGGGACCGCCGGTTCGGCGCTCAGCACGATCGTGTTCTGCGCTCCGGGAGCGGCCGTGTTGGAACTGCTGCCCGACGACCATCCCTTCCCGTACCACTACACCGCCGCTGTGGCCGCGGGGCTGCGCTACCGGTACCTGGTCGGTGCCAGCGAGCACGTGCGGGCCGACCATCGGTCGGGCCCCAGCCGGCACGACTTCACCGTCGACGTCTCCGCGCTGGACCCGGCGCTCGCTGCGCTCACCGTGCCGCAGGGCTGAGCCGCCCGCAGGTCGGGCAGTCGCAGCGGCTCAGCCGATCGACACCGTGTACGAGCCGTTGACCACGGCTGCGACGCGCCAGCCCCCCGGCACGGCCCGGGCCGAGACGGACGTGATGCCGGCGCCCGTGACTGCCGGCGGCTCGACGGAATCCGACGGGAACCAGACATCGGCGGTACCGGGCGCCGTGGTCGACCCGGAGAAGGTGATCGGCCCGCTCCCACACGGCTCCGCCTCGAGCGCGGTCAGTCGCCCCGGAGTCGCCCGCGGGTAGGGCCGGGTCGGACAGGCCTGGATGGAGCGGGCATCAGCGCACCCGGGCAGACGTCGCAGCACCTCCTCCTCGCTCAGCGGGTAGGACGTGTTGTGCGGGTCGCCGCAGGCCTGCTCCCACTGCCACCACGTGTCGCCGACGTAGCCCAGTCGATCGACGAGCCGGTGGACGCGGGAGGCCCACTTCCGGTTGAACTCGTCCCCCCGGTAGGCGCCGTACTCGCCCAGGAACACCGGAGTCCGGTACGCATCGGCGGCGGTCCGGTACCCCTCGAGCGAGAAGTCGAGGAACCCGGCGATGTCGTCGAAGGATTCCGCGTAGGTGTGCGGAGCGAAGACCAGGTTGTCGTCGGTGCTGAAGTCGAACGGGATCAGCGGGAACCCGCCGAACACCGGCTCGAAGAAGATCGGGTGGGATGGCGCCCCGGGGGCGTGGTCCCGTTCCGCCGCCCGGATGTTCGCGATCGCGTCCGCGTACGCACTCGACAGCGCACTCGCCGAGTAGTCGAACGAGGAGCCCAGGCCCGGCTCGTTGAGCAGGTCGAACCCGGCCACCCCCGGGTCGCCGGCGAACCGGCTGGCGATGAAGTACCAGAGGTCGCCGAAGGCATCCCGGATCCCGTCGCGGTTGGCGTAGAAGTTGATCCACGCCCGCCGCACCGCCGGTGAGGTCTCCCGCTTGCCGTCGGGTGAGCAGGTCTCCTCCCCGTCGGTGAAGGTCGCCCACTCCGGCGCCCCGTCCCAGCCGCGTGTGCGCTGCCAGCCCGTCGGGCACACGTGGTCGATCGGTGAGTAGACGAACTTGGACCAGGCGTCCTGGTGGAGGTCCACCAGGACGTACATCCCGTGGGCGTTCGCCTGTTCGACGGCGTCACGGACCCTGTCGGCGTAGGCCAGGTCGTAGCGCCCGCGTTCCGGTTCCCACGCCGACCAGGTGGTGACCAGCCGGATGACGTTGAAGCCCATGGCCTGCGCGTCGTCCCAGTCGGCGTCGTCGAGGCTCGCCACCGTCGGGAGGCGGGGGTCGGTCACGAAGTAGTCGCCCAACTGGTTGAAGTTGGTGCCCCGCAGCGTCACCTGCCGACCGGCCGAGTCGAACAGGCCGGCATCCGTCCCCCGGGTCGCCCGCAGCGGGAGCAGTCCGGCGTCGGTTCCGGGGTCCGGTCCGGGCGGTGGCGTCGGCGCCGGTGCGCAGCCGGCAGCGACCAGGAGCAACCCCAGCGCCACCCAGATCCTCGGACGTCGCATCCTGTCCTCCCGCTGATTCCGGAAGTACTCAGGGTGCCACAACCACCGGCACCCCGCCCAGAGCACCGAAGTCGATCATCGTTCCGACGTCGTCGGTGTGCGCGGTCATGTCATGATTCCGTCGTGGCGGTGAGGAGCGGCGGTCATCGCCGACGCGTCAGGTGTGTTTCGTCGGCTGTGCTGCTCATCGTGGTCGCAGGTTGCACCGCTGATGGTGCCGCAACGACCGAGTCGGCGAGCGGCCGGGGCGGGTCCCCGGTCCCCTCCGACACCCGGCCCGAGCCGGTGGCCGCGGCCCCGGTCGCCGCCCTGCCGCCGGTGACCGACCGTTGGACCTACCTCGACCAGCCGGTGACCCCAACGATCCCGGCCCCTGACCCCGGTGCGGAGCAGGCGGAACTCCGACGTCGTCGGGACGCAGCGGCCGAACCGCTGCCGGTCACGGGTGACGACCGCTTCACCCGGGTCGGCGAGGGCACGCCGACCAGGTTCGCCGACCTGACGGTCGACGTCGGTCGCCGACGGACGCTGAACCCCCTCCGGCTCGCCCGTGCCGCGGCCGTCGTCGCCGTTGCGGGACACGAGGCGGCCCTGGCCGCTGCGCGCACCCCACCCCCCGGGGTGCCATCTCCCCGCGAGGTCGACCAGTCGCTCGGCGCTCCCGTGGCCGGGGTCGACTCCGTGGGTGTCGAGCTGCCCCCCGGGCAGCTGCCACCCGAGCTCGTCACGGCGAGCGCCCAGCGCCGGGTCGCGTGCGAGTTGTTTCCGGTGGAGTGCCCGCGGTTCCGGATCCTCGACGAGGTGGCCAACCGACGTCTGGTGGTCTCGGGAGCCGCGTGGCCGTCGACGATCGACGCAGCGCGTGCGCTCGGCGAGCAGATCGGAACCTCGGTCCTGCAACGTGCGTCCACCGACGGCGCCGCACCCTGGGTCGCCTCGCCGACGGACCTGCCACCCGGTGGCGAGTGGGTCCCCACCCCGGGCATGTTCGCTCCGGCACTCGAACCCTTCGCCGGCGACTGGCGACCGTGGAACCTCAGCTCCGGTGACCAGTTCCGCCCCGGTGCCCCACCGGCGGCTGGATCGCCCGACCACGCCGCCGCCACGGAACAGGTCCTGGCCGAGGGTTCCAACCTCTCCGACCGGGACCTGCGGGTCACGTCCTACTGGGACCTCGGTCCGGGAACCTCGACCCCGCCCGGGTACTGGATCGCCGACATCGCCTCCGACGCGCTGCGGCAGGCACCTGTCGCCGACCAGGCCTCTGGGCTGGCGCTGGTGGCGACCGCGCAACTCGACGCCGGTATTGCGGCCTGGGATGCCAAGTACGCCCACCGGACCGTCAGACCCGTCACGGTGATCCGCAAGGGCGCCGCCCCGCAGTGGCTTCCATCGTTGGTGACCCCGCCGTTCCCCTCCTACGTCTCGGGTCACTCGGTGTTCTCGTCGGCTGCCGCCGAGGTGATCGGCGCGTTGCGCCCCGACCGGGCCGATGAGCTCCTCGATGCTGCGGCCGAGGCGTCCGACTCCCGCCTGACCGGCGGAATCCACTACTGGTTCGACCTCACCGACGGAGCGACGCTCGGTCAGCAGGTCGGACGAGCGGCCCTGGATCGTGCCGGAGTCCCGCCGTTGGACGGGGTCGGATCGGTCCGGGACCGGATGCGCTACACCTCTGCCGACGTCCGGACCGGTGGTCGGACGTGAAGCCGGGCGGGAACGCCGAGCCACCACCGCGCCTCCGTCGCTTCGAGGGGGCTCCGTGGCGCCGGACGATCGTCGCCTGCTCGGCAGCGGTGCTGGTCACGGCTGCGCTCGCCGCCGCCTGCACCTCCGATGGTGAGGGCGTGGCGCCGACCACCTCGATCGACCTCGTCACCGGGGAGGTGCCTCCTCCGTTCGAAGCGCCTCCGGTGACGCTCGCTCCCGAGGAACTCGGTGGTCTCCGCTTCACCGACGTCACCGTCGAGGCCGGACTCGACCGGGACCGATCCACGAGGGACCTGCTCGGCGAGGACGGGATGACCGGACCCGTGAGCGTCGTGGACATCGACGACGACGGCCTCCCGGACCTGTTCCTGCCGCGCACCGGAGACGTCAACTCGCTCTACCGCAACCGTGGTGACGGCACCTTCGAGGACATCGCCGCCCGGGCCGGGCTCCTCGGGGCCAATCCACAGTTCGGGACCGGTCCCACCGTGTTCTTCGACGCCGACGCCGACGGCGACCAGGACGCCTACCTGGCCGCCGTCGGCGCCGAGTCCGATCGCCTGTACCGCAACGACGGCACCGGTCGCTTCACGGACGTGACGTTGGAGAGCGGGGTGTTCCAACCCCCGCCCACCCGACTCCGCAACGGCGACCAGGTCCACGGACTCGATGTCGCCGACATCGACGCCGACGGCGACCTCGACCTGGCGGTGGTGCAGTGGGACACGGCGGTCCCCGAGAACGCGGCGAATGCCGGGGCGCAGCGGCAGGCGTCCTCGGGCGACCAGCGGCTCGACCGGTGGGGTGACATCTGCGGGGGCACCGCCGAGATCCGTGGGCGGGGGATCCCCCGGGTTCCCGGCGAGGTACCGAATCGGAGTCGGCTGTGGATCAACGACGGCGCCGGGGTGTTCACCGACGGGTCGGCGGCCTGGGGCATCGACTTCACCCAGATCCTCGGCTTCACGCCGGTGTTCGCCGACGTGAACGACGACCGGCGACCCGACCTGACGATCACCGGTGACGCCTGCACGTCCCAGCTGTACCTGAACGTCGAGGGTCGACGGTTCGAGAACGTCACTGCGACCGCCGGCGTCGGCACCGACGAGAACGGGATGGGCTCCGTCGTCACCGATGTCACGGGGGACGGTGCGCCGGACTGGCTCATCAGCTCGATCTCCTATCCCACCGAGGCACAGGTGTGTCCCGTGCTCAGCAGCATCAACGGATGCAGTGGGAACCGCCTGTACGTCAACGACGGCGCCGGCTCGTTCACCGACGAGACGGATCGCTGGGGGCTGCGGCACTCCGGATGGGGCTGGGGTGCTGCGGTCGAGGACTTCGCGAACGACGGAACCCGCGACGTGGTGATCACCAACGGCTTCGGCGAGGTCGACGCCCGCCGTCCGGAGGGGCGGAGCTTCACGAGGGCCTACTTCACCTACTTCCTGGACGACCCGACGCGGTTCTGGGTGCGGACCGGCGATCGATTCACCGAGGCTTCGGCCGCGATCGGGCTCGACCACCGTGGCATCGGCGTCGGGCTCGCCCCGTTCGACCTCGAGGGGGACGGTGACCTGGACCTGGTGATCGCCGAGAGCGAAGGTCCCCCGGTGCTCTACCGCAACGACACACCCCAGCGGAGCTGGTTGCGGGTCCGGCTCGACGATCCGACCCGTCCCGGGAACCGGGCGGCCCTGGGGGCGCGTGTGACCATCACCCCCCGAGAGGGAGACGAGCCGGTGGTGACGGAGGTGTCGACCGGTGGCTCGTACGAGTCCCAGAAGGAACCGGAGGTCCACGTCGGACTCGGCGATGTCGATCGAGTCGCCTCGGTGGCGGTCGAGTGGCCGGGTGAGGACGATCCGCAGGTGCTCCGGGACGTCGCGGCGAACCAGGTGGTCCTCGTGGAGCGGCCGACCGCCGGTTGAGTTGGCTGCCTCCGAGGCAGGCGTCTCTCCACCCGGGACCGGGACGTCGGCGACACCGAACCCTGATGGCCCCCGTTCCGGGCTGTTCCCGGGGTCCACCCCGAAAAGCGTCAGGATTCCGGCCCAGCGGGATCTGGACCGCTGACGGGAGCAACGTGCGACCGGCGTGATCAGGAGGTCGGCGGTGTGCGTCGAGAGGCACCGGGAACCGGATCGCGAGCAGGACTGACGTGGCGACCCGTACCATCAGGATCCGAATGGGACCGACCGCGAGCGACACCCGCTCCGACACCGAACTCGTCGCCGCTGCACTCGACGGCGACCGCGGCGCGTTCGGCGCCATCTACGACCGGTACTCACCCACGGTCTTCTCGGTCTGCTCGCAGATGCTGGGCAGTCGCGACGACGCCGAGGACGCCACCGCCGACGTGTTCCTGGTCGCCGCCGAGCGTCTCGGCCAGCTGCGCGATCCCACGCGCCTGCGCTACTGGCTCCTCTCGATCGCCCGCCGCAACGTCTACCGCCGCAGCTCGGCCCGGTCCCGGGTGGCGGTCGTCGCAGAGGTGGACACGGTGAGCGACGCGCTCGTCACCGAGGACCGCGCCGGTGCGTCGCTCGAGGACGCCGACCTGGTCGGCGCCGTCCGTGACGCCGCCGACGGCCTGGACGACGGTGACCGACTCGTGCTCGAGCTGACGCTGCAGGGCTGTGAGGGGGCCGACCTGGCCGAGGTGCTCGGAGTCGCGCCCAACACCGCGAGCCAGGCCGCGTCCCGCATGCGCAGCCGACTCGAGCGGTCGATCGGCGCGCTCTTCGTGGCCCGCCAGGGTCGGGCCGACTGCTCCGACCTGGACCGGCTGCTGGCCGACTGGGACGGCGCCTTCTCCGTCCTGTGGCGCAAGCGGGTGGCCCGTCACGTCGAGAAGTGCGACACGTGTGACGGCCGGGCGCGACGTGTCCCCGCTGTGCTGCTCCAGGGGGTCGCCGGCGCCGCGCCGGCCGTCGTGGTGCCCGTCGGCATCCGCCACCGGGTCGTCGAGGGCGCGCGGTTGGGCGGGACCACCCACGCGCCGTGGAGCGAGTCCGGGTTCCCACCCGCCGATGCCCCGGCCCGTCCGTGGCGACGCGTCGCAGCGGTGGTCGGTGGTCTGGCCGTCGCCGTCCTGGCCCTGCTGTTCACCATCGATGCCGTGGGCGGTGACGACGACCCGGCGCCCGGTAGCACGACGACGACGGCGAGCACGGTGGCCACCGTGCCGTCGACCACTGCGGTTGCGCCGTCGGTCGTGCCCGGGGGGCCACCAGCGGCCGTGGCCGGGACCGACACCGTGCCGAACCCGCCCTCATCGCTCGCACCCCCCACCAGCGTCGACGACCCGCGCGGCGGGACCCCGCCGTCCGGCGGCGGATCGGGCGGCGACACCGGTGGCGGGGGATCCGGCGGCGAATCGGGCGGCGACACCGGTGGCGGGGGATCCGGCGGCGGCTCGGACGACCCACCGTCCGGGGGCACCGGGACGACGCCGCCGACCAGCCCTCCCCGCCCGGAGCCACCGGCCCGCGATCCGGCGACCGGTGGTTCGGGTGGCGGTGGAACGATCGGACCGCGTCCGACCCGGCCGCCGAGGTTCCCGGTGTTCCCGCGGCCGAGCGTCTCGGTGCCGACCGTGGTCGACCCCGGCACCGGCGGGCCCGTCATCCCCTGACCGTCACCACCGCCGACCGGGTCGTCGCGTCGGCCGGCCCATCGGGGTGACCTAGGTCCCTGTCGGGTCGCTCACCGGCCGTGCTGCACTCGTGGCGATGTCCACGGAGTCGACCGGGCTCGTCGGGCTGACGGCGGCCGAGGCCGATCGGCGCCTGGCCGCCGATGGACCCAACGAGCTCCCAGGGGTCCGTCGGACACCGCCTTGGCGGACCCTGGCCGCGCAGTTCGTCCACTTCTTCGCGGTCATGTTGTGGGTCGCCGCCGGCCTGGCGGTGCTGGCCGGGATGCCCGAACTGGGACTGGCCATCGTCGTGGTGGTGGTCGTCAACGGGGTGTTCGCCTTCGTCCAGGAGCACCGGGCCGAGCGCGCCGCGGAACGGCTCCGGAACCTGCTCCCGGCGGAGGTCACCGTCGTTCGGGACGGCATCGTCCGTCCGGTCCCGGCCGAGCAGGTGGTGGTCGGTGACACGGTGGTGCTGTCGGCGGGCGACCGGGTCGTGGCCGATCTGCGGGCCCGCGAGTCCCACGACCTCACCGTGGACGCGTCGACGCTCACCGGCGAGAGCGAGCCGGTCGCGGTCGTGGCCGACGACGCCGTGCACGCCGGCACGTTCGTGGTGGCCGGCGAGGGACTCGCCGCCGTGGAGCGCACCGGGACGGAGACGAGGCTCGCCGGGATCGCCGGGATGACCGCGACGGCACGTCGTCCCGTCGGCCCGCTCGTGGTGGAACTCCGACGGGTCGTCAGGATCGTGGCGGCCATCACCGTGGCGGCTGGCGGAGTGTGCTTCGGTCTGACCCGGCTGACCGGCATGTCGCTGCGGGACGGCTTCCTCTTCGCCGTGGGCGTGATCGTGGCCCTGGTGCCCGAGGGTCTGCTGCCGACACTGACGCTGTCGTTGTCCATGGGGGCGCAGCGGATGGTCGACCGCCAGGCGCTGGTGCGCCACCTGCAGGCGGTGGAGACGCTGGGCTCGACGACCTTCGTGTGCACCGACAAGACCGGCACCCTGACCCAGAACCGCATGGCCGTCGTGGAGGTGTGGACGCCAGAGGGGACCGTGTCGGTCATCGGGACCGGTGACGATCCCGTCGCGGTCGTCTCGGGAGAGCCGTGCGCCATCGCCGCCGCCACCCGGGCGGCCACGGCCGCGTTGGCCTCGTCGCGGGGGCGCGTCGTGCGACAGGACGGCGACTGGGTCGCGGTCGGTGACCCCATGGAGGTCGCCATCGACGTCCTGGGCCGCCGACTCGATCCCGATCGTCCAGAACCACCGGTCGCCGACCGCTGGTTCGCGTTCGACCCGGTGCGCCGCCGGGCATCGGTCCGGTGTGGCACGGACCTGTGGTGCAAGGGCGCACCGGACTCCGTCCTGCCCCGGTGTCGCGACGGACCCGGGGTCCGGTCCGCACGTCACGCCGTCGAGGACCTGGCCGGCCGAGGGCTGCGGGTCCTCGCCGTGGCGTCCGGGGAGGTCCACCCCGACCGGGTCGACCTGGGTGCGGACGAGGTGGAGCTCGATCTGCGGTTGCTCGGCCTGCTCGCGTTCCAGGATCCGCCACGATCAGAGGTCCGGGACGCCGTGCGATCCTGCCGTTCGGCAGGGGTGCGGATCGGCGTGGTGACCGGCGACCATCCGGCGACGGCGCTCGCGATCGCGCGGCAGGTCGGTGTCAGCGACCGGACCTCGCTCGTGCTCACCGGCGACGAGCTCCCGACGGACCAGGCCGAGCTGGGTGAGCTGTTGGACCGGGACGGATTCGTGGTGAGCCGGGCCACCCCCGAGCACAAGTTCCGGATCACCGGCGCGCTCCAGGCCCGCGGCCACGTCGTCGCCATGACGGGGGACGGGGTCAACGACGGACCGGCCCTGCGTCGGGCCGACATCGGGGTGGCGATGGGACGGTCCGGGACCGACGTGGCCCGGGAGGCGGCCGACCTGGTGCTGCTCGACGACGACTTCGCCACGATCGTCGCCGCGATCGAGGAGGGTCGTGCCACCTACACCAACATCCGGAGGTTCCTCACGTACCACCTCACCGCCAACGTGGCCGAACTGGCTCCGTTTGTGCTGTGGGGACTGACCGGGGGCCGCTTCCCCCTGGCCCTCGGCGTGCTCCAGGTCATCTGCCTGGACATCGTGACCGACCTCCTGCCGGCGCTGGCACTGGGTGCCGAACCCCCCAGCCCCGGCCTGCTCGCGCGACCGTTGGTCGGGAGGCATCTGGTCGACCGGTCACTGCTGATGCGGGTGTTCGGAGTGCTCGGCCCCACCGAGGCCGTCGTCGAGCTGGCTGCGTTCACCGTCGGCCTCGGCGCGGCCGGATGGTCGTGGGGGAGTGGCCCCCCGGACCCTTCCGGCCTCGCCGCCGCCAGCGGTGCTGCCTTCGCGGCGGTCGTCCTGGGGCAGGTGGCCAACGCACAGGCCTGTCGCAGCGCGACCCGACCACCCTGGCGGCTCGGGTGGTGGTCGAACCGGCTCCTGGTCGGCGCGCTCGCCGTTCAGGTCCTGTTGCTCGTCGGCCTGTTGTTCGTCCCGCCCGCTGCATCGCTCCTGGGTCAGGCACCCCCCGTGTGGCCGGCGGCGTTGGTCGCGCTCGGGGCCATCCCGGCGGTCCTGGTGATCGACGCCGTGCACCTGCGGTTGCGCCACCGGATCCGCCGCCGTCGCAACGCGGGACGGACGACGTGAACCGGGTCGGGGTGGGGCCCCGCTGACCCCTCCTTCATCCCGACCGTTGCGGCCCGATGTGGATCGGGCGTCACCGGATCCGCAGTGGCGCGCCGAGCGATGGGAGGAGGAGGGCACCGGCCCTGCGATCGAGCGATGCCAACGAGATGGTTCCGCCGCCGATGGGCCGCCGACTCCACGCCCGGTCCGCTCGGGGGTGCGACGTGACGGACCCCGTGGACCAGTCCCGCTGGGCCGGGTTGAGGGCCCGGATGGTGGCCGAGGACCTGGAGGCCCGGGGGCTCAGCGACCGTCGGGTCCTGGCCGCCATGAGCGTGGTCCCTCGCGAGCGGTTCGTGCCGCAGTCGCTCGCGGCGTCGGCCTACGACGACCGCCCGCTCCCGATCGGCGAGGGACAGACCATCTCGCAGCCGTACGTCGTCGCGCTCATGGCCGACGCCGCCGACGTCGGCCCACAGGATCGGGTGCTGGAGGTCGGCACCGGATCGGGCTACGCGGCCGCCGTGCTGGACGAACTGGCCGACGAGGTCTGGACGGTCGAGCGACACGGCGACCTGGTGCTGGACGCCTCGGCCGCGCTCCGGGACACGCTGCACGGTGGGGTCCACGTCCGCTGGAGCGACGGGACGCTCGGATGGCCCGAGGCCGCCCCCTTCGACGCCATCGTCGTCGCTGCCGCCGGTGAGCGGATCCCGGTCGAGCTCGTCGACCAGCTGGCAGATGGAGGGCGACTCGTCATGCCGGTCGGCCCCAGCGACGGCCCGCAGGAGCTCGTCCTGGTTCGACGTCACGGATCGACCACCATCGAGGAACGTCTGGGCCAGGTCCAGTTCGTCCCGCTGGTGACGGACCGGGCGAGCGGCAACTCGGCCAGTGTGGTCGCGTCCGCCCGGCCCTCGACCGGTGGGTCCGAACCGGATGAACTCGCCGGGTACTGCGAGCCGTTCAGCTCGATCTCGGGCGCCGACCTGACGGGTCTGGTCGACCGGACGGCGTCGGCCCGAGTGGTGCTGCTCGGCGAGTCGACCTGGGGCACCTCGGAGTTCCACCAGCTGTGTGCCCGCATCACGCGGGCCCTGGTCACCACGTCGGGGTGTCGGACGATCGTCATCGATGCGGACTGGCCCGATGTGGCGGTGCTCGACGCCTGGTGCGCACGTCGCCGTCCCGATCGGGCGACCGTCCCGTTCACCGCCTTCCCGGCCTGGCGGTGGCGCAACCAGGAGTTCGGCACCCTGCTGAGCTGGGTCCGCGGCTGGAACTCCGAACACCCGGCGAGTGACGCCGTCCGACTGGTCGGCCTGGACGTCGACGCCGGCGACGTGCTCCGGGCCCGGGCGCTGGCCGCGCTGGACGAGCGCGACCCGGTCGTCGCGGACGCCGCCCGGCGCCGGTACGCGGCCGCTGTCCCGTGGATCCATCCGACCGGACCGGCACCGTCGACCCGGTCACCGGCGTCGAGCCTCGTCCCCGACGTGGTCGACGATGCGATCGCCGCGGCCGTCGATCGGCTCGGGTCGGCCACCGGAGCCGCGGCGAGGCTCGATCCGGGTGCACGACGGGCCCTGATGGACGCCACCGAGGCGAGCGTCACCGGGATCGTCGACGCCGGGCCGGACTGGTGGTCCGTCCGTGAACGACGGTCGACCGAGCTGCTCGGCGCACTGGTGGCGGCCGCGGACGGCCCGGTGCTCGTCTGGTCCCACAGCTCGCGGGTCGGGGACGCCTCGGCCACGGATCTGGACCTGGCCGGCGCGGCGAGCCTGGGCCAGGCGTGCCGGAACGAGTGGGGCACCGCGGCGCACCTGATCGGCTTCGGCACGGGCAGCGGCTCCGTGGCCGCCGCCTCGTCCTGGGGCGGCCACACCGAGGTCCTGCGGTTGGGTCGATCACGTCCCGGGAGCGTCGAGGAGATGTTCACCTCGACGCACTTCCCGGCATGCCTGGTCGACCTGCGGTCCGCGGTCAGGTCCGTGGCGGCCGGTGGAACGGACGCGAGGTGTGGGAACTCCGGGACGCGCCCCCAGCGCGTCCTGGGACCGGTCGTGCCGTCCGGGCCGGGCCAACGTCCAGACGAACTGCAGGCCGACCTGGCCGGACAGTTCGACGAGTTCGTCTGGATCGGCGAGACGAGCGCAGTCGTCCCCGTGCCCGTCAGGTCGGTCATCCGGCGTGACCGCTTCCCGGGTGGACGGAGTGCACGGTGACGGTCGCTCGGGAATCGGCCGAGGGATCCGTCACCGCGGAACCCGTCGCGGTGTTCCTGGTCGAGGACCACGTCGTCGTCCGGGAGGCCCTGGCCCTGATCGTCGACGGGGAGGACGACCTGCAGGTCGTCGGTCAGGCGGACCGCTCGAACCAGGCCCGGTTCAGGATCAGGGCAACTCGCCCCGACGTCGTCGTGGTCGACGTCCACCTGCCGGACGGCAGCGGCCTCGACCTGTGTGGGGTGCTGCGTCGTGAGGTCCCATCGGCGCGACTGGTCGTGCTGACCGGTGACGCCTCACCGGCGGTGGCCGAGGCCGCCGCCGCAGTCGGTGCCGACGCGCTCATGCTCAAGCACGTGCCCTGCGAGCGTCTGCTCGACGAGATCCGTCACCAGGCGGGTCGGCCCCCACGACGCTCGCCGGTCCGCGAGGTTTCCCCCCGACGCTCGGGCCGAAGGACCCCGGAACAGGTCGCCATCGCCCGGCTGACCGACCAGGAGCGCGGTGTGCTGGAACTCGTCGCCGACGGACTGTCGAACCGCGATGTCGCCGCACACCTGTACCTGGCCGAGAAGACCGTGAAGAACTACATGACCAGCGTCATGCGCAAGCTCCAGGTACCGTCCCGCACCGCGGCGGCGCTGCTCGCCACGCGGGCCCGGTTCGCCCACGAGCGGTGCACACCGGTCGCCGCCGACGGCCAGGATCCGGTGTGCTTCGTCCGCGAACGGCCCTGACCAGCCGGTCCTGACCCGGCCCACGGCCGGTCCTGACCCGGCCCACGGCCGGTCCCGACCCGGCCCACGGCCGGTCCCGACCCGGCCCTCAGGACCGGGTCACCTCGATGCGGTGTGAGCCCGAGCCGTCGCTGCCGGCCGCCACCCGGACCTCCAGGATGCCGTCGCGGTAGGTGGCGCTGACGTCCTGGGGGGTTGTTCCCGAGGGCACCGAGACGCGACGGGTGAACCGGCCGTAGTGGAACTCCGAGCGGGTCGGTCCGTCGCCGTCCTCCTGTCGCTGGTCCCGTCGCTCAGCGGTGATCACGAGCCAACCGCCGTCGAGCTCCACGCGGACGTCGCGCTCCGGGTCGATCCCCGGCAGCTCGATCCGGTGCAGCGTCGCGTCGGCCTCGTGGACGACCTCGAGTCGCATGCCGTCGCGTTCGAGCCACTCGCTGATGTCGGGCACGTCCAACCAACGCGGTGCGCCGGTGAGCCATGTGCGGATCCTGGGGCGTTCGGTCCTGGTGAGTGACACGGGGCCTCCTCCTCTGTGCCCGGGACTCCGTGTTCGAGTCCCTGGGACTGATCGGTGAGCGGCGGACGTCGTGTCGGCTCCGTGCCCTCGTCAGGGACCCAGGTCCCGCGAACCGCCGGGCTCCCGACCGGCCGCTGGTCGGGCCGTGCCCGGACGGGGCTCAATCCGCATCACGCTGGCACGACGAAGGGGCATGCAGCACCGGAAACTCCTCGCCACCCTGGCCGCCGTCGGCGGCATCACCCTGGTCGCCGTCTTGGCGGTGGTCGCCGACACGTCGGCCCAGTACCTGCCGCAGGACCCGCAGTACAACCAGGTCGAGTACTGGCAGTCCAACGGCTACGAGTACTGCGTCAAGTACGAGCCGGTCTCGACGCCCTACGAGGTGCCCCCGGCACCAGAGGGTGGGGCGTGGGACCTGCTGGTGATCAAGGCCGGTTCGGGCGACCAGGCCAACCAGCTCATCGACGACCCCGTCGCGGGCACCTCCTACGACCACTCCTCGGGCAAGGACATCTCGCACGTGATCCTGTGCGTCGTCGTCTACCCGCCGCCCACGACGACGACCAGCTCGACCACCAGCACCACCTCCACGACCGCACCCACGACGACGGAGTCCACGACGACGTCGAGTTCCTCGACCACCAGCTCGTCGACCTCGAGTTCGACCACGAGCTCGTCGACATCGAGTTCCACGACGACCGAGCCGACCACGACCGAGACGACGACGAGCACCACGACGGAGCCGCCACCGACGACGGGGTCGACCACGACCGTCACCATCGCCACGACCACGGAGCCACCGTCGACGACGGGATCGACGACGACCGAGGCGCCGACGACGACGGAGCCGCCGACGACGACCGAGGCGCCGACGACGACGGAGCCGCCGACGACGACCGAGGCGCCGACGACCTCGGCCCCCGAGGTGCTCGGCTCGACCACCATCGCCACCGTGCCCGGTGGGACGACACCCCCGGCCGCCCAACCGCCGGCCACCGTCGCTGGTGCGGTGGTCACACGGTCGGGCGGGACGTCGCAGGTGCCCACCCAGAAGCTGGCGACGACCGGCCTGGACGCCGACCGTCTGGCCACCTCGGTCCTGTTGATCGGGGCCGGCATGGTCCTGGTCGGCCTGGCCCGGCGGGCCCGTCGACGGCAGGCCTGAGGGCGACGCATGGACGGACGACGAGTCGAACTGGTCGCCGGCGCCTCGCCGCTGGTGGAGCGGGTGGTCCGTGAGTTCGCACCCGCCATGCCCCGGCATCTGGACCGGATCGAGATGACGGTCCGCGGTCGCCTCCGGCTGCTCGAGGCCGTCGAGGACTTCGACCCCGATGGGGCGGAGAGCTTCGCCGACTTCGCGCTCCCCCGGGTGCGCGGTGCGATCGCCGAGGCGCTGCTCGACGAAGGCCTGGTGGCGCGGGATCCCCTCAGCGCCGACGGTGACGCCTCCGGCCCGTCGGCGTGAGTCCGTCGTTCGGGTGGTGCGCGTCGAGCGCCAGCCGGCGTCGACCGGTTCCTCAGCCGGCGTAGACCGGTTCCTCAGCCGGCGTCGGCGGCTGCATCGACGGTGATCTGCACCTCGACGACCTCGGCCAGGTCGGTGCGCAGGCGGATCAGCGCCTCGGCTCGGAGCTGTGACACCCGGGACGGTGAGACACCGAGCAACTGGCTCACCTCGAGGCCCGAGCGACCCTCCAGGTACGTCGCCGTGATCGCCAGCCGGAGTCGTTCGGGGAGCTCCGCCACCGCCTGTCGGATCGCATCGAGGAGCTCGTGCTCCTCGGAGATCTCGTCGGGCCCGGGCTGGGCGGGGTCGGTCACCGTCTCGATGAGGGGCCGTTCGGCGGCGGTCGGCGCATCCAAGGAGCACGCCGGTCCCGCGGCCGTCTGTCGACGCAGCCGGCGGAGGTCGACCGTCTCGATCATCAGGGCGTCGGCCAGTTGGAGGTCCGTCGGTGCCTCTCCGTTCTCGCTCTGCAGCACCTGGGCGGTGTCGGCGACTCGTCGCTGCATGGCCCGGACGCGCGCCGGGAGGTGGTCGAAGGAGCGGGCCACGTCCAGGATCGCGCCGCGGATCCGGTGGATGGCGAACGCACCGAACGGCACCCCGGTGCCGGCGTCGTAGCGCTCCGCGGCCTCGGTCAGTCCCAGTCGTCCGGCGGAGAGGAGTTCACTGCGGTCCAGGTGTCCGGGCAGGGTGGGGGCCACCTGGGCGACCACGTGGTCCACCAGATGCACGTGATCTTCGACCAGTGCACAGCGTTGCTCGTCCATCGCTTCCCTCTCCCGGAGGGACGAATGCGCGCACGATCGATGCGACTGCACTGGCCCGACCGTGCGGATCTCTCAGTCGGATGGCCCGGACGGTCCGCACGTGCGGGTCCGAACCACCACCAAGAGGGATATCGCTCGCGCGCATCGAGGTTGAAGGTCCGGAGCCGAACTACACACTGGGAATTCGCCGGCGTCGGTCGATGGCCAGACAGACCCAGCCGATCGGCACCACCAGCCAGTGCGATCCGATCCGGAACACCACCGCCGTCGCGAGCGCCGTCGCGGTGTCGACGCCCGCTGCGGTCAGGCCGAGCACCAGGGTCGCCTCGACCTGGCCAGCCCCACCGGGCACGAGCGGGATCGCGCCCGCCAGCTGGCTGGTGCCGTAGGCGGCCAGGACCGCCTGCCAGGGCACGGTCCCGCCGACCGCCAGGATCGAGGCGATCAGCGTCACGAACTCGCCGGCCCAGCTCAAGGTCTGGAGCGTCCACACCGCGGCCCACCGACCGCCACCCGCCCGGATGTCGCCGAACCGGTCGACGAACCCGGTCGCCACCGTCGCCGCCCCGTCGAGCGGCCGCCTGCGGATCCGCCGCCAGGTCCGCACGACTGCCAGGGTGGGCCCGTGCAGGATCCCGGGGCGCCGGGTGAGGGTGGCGAAACCGGCCAGGAGCGCGACGGCCAGCACTGCGGGGAGCACCACGACGGTGGAGCCCTGACCCAGGACGGCGAACCCGACCAGGGTGGCGGCGACCAGGACGGCGGGCGCCACGATCCCCGAGGCGATGGTCACCCAGGTCGCTCCAGCGGCATCGGTGCCGGCGTCCCGGTAGCGCTGGACCATGTAGGCGGTGGCGATCGCTCCGCCTCCGGGCACGGTGGCGGCGATGGCACCGCTGGCGAACGAGGCCGTGGTCGCCTCGCCCAGGCCCATGCGACCGCCGGCCGCACCCAGCAGGACGACCCGCACACCGGCGAAGAGGACGATCGAGGCCACGCTCGTGGCCAGGCCCAGGGCCGTCCAGGCCGGATCGAGGGTGCGGATCTGGGTGAGCGCCTCGGCCACCTGGTCCCGTTCGGCGACGACGAAGGCGACCAGTCCGGCCGCGGCGAGCAGCCCGACGACCAGGTGCCAGCGGCCGCCTCGACGCCGGGGCGCTCCGGTTGGATCCACACCCCGTTCCTACTCGTCTCCTGCTCCTCCGGTCCGGCTCCCCGTCGGTCCGGCCCGGAATGCGCCCACGGATGGTGGTGGTCACCGCCCACTCCTGGTGACGTCGACCTGTCGTCGGGCCGGGTCGACGGCTAGTGTCTCCGGCCATGGCCACGACCGATCGACCCCGCACCCCGACGCGCTCGGGGTCGCCCAATGGACCTGATCCCGCGGCGCGGGGCCTCATCCTCGTCGGGGTCGGTGTCGTCCTGGGCCTGATCCTCCTGCTGCGCGCCGGTGGCGTCGGATTCCAGTCCGGGGTCGGTCCCGTCGACATCGCCACCGACGACTCGACCACCACGACGACGGCCCCGACGACGACCGTGCCGACGACCGACCGGGCGCCGCAGCAGGTGAAGGTGGTCGTCGCCAACGGGTCCGAGGTGACCGGGCTGGCCGGCAAGGCCGGACAGTTCCTGGCCCAGCAGGGCTACACGAACTCCGTTGCGACCGACTCGACCGCCCAGGTCTCGGTGACGACCGTGTACTACTCGCCCGGCTTCGAGGCCAGCGCCAAGGCGCTCGCCCGGTTGCTCGGGCTGAACGCCTCGCAGGTCCAGGAATTGCCGGCGGGCGCCGAGTTGGCCGACAACCAGCCCACCGACCTCGGGGTGCTCGTCGTGGCCGGCCCGGAGATCGCGACCATCGTCGGTGCCGGTTCGAGCGGCACCGGATCCAGCGGTTCCGGCTCCAGTGGTTCCGGGAGCTCCGGCACCGGTTCGAGCGGTTCGGGCTCGAGCGGTTCGGGTTCGGGCAGCTCGGGTTCGGGAAGTTCGGGATCGAGTGGTTCCGGGTCGAGTGGTTCGGGGTCGAGCGGCTCGGGGTCGAGCGGCTCGGGTTCGGGAAGTTCGGGGTCGAGCGGCTCGGGTTCCGGCAGCTCCGGCTCGAGCGGTTCCAGCTCGAGCGGCTCCAACTGAGTCGGCGCGTCCCCGGTCCCGGCCTGATCCGTGGACCTCTCCGACTTCCTCGACCGGCTCGGCTCCCACCGACGTGCGTCCCTGGTCGCCCTCGACTTCGACGGCACCCTGGCCGAGATCGTCGACGACCCGGGATCGGCGCGCCCGGTGGCTGGCGTGACGGAGCTGCTCGAGCGACTGGCCGGTCAGCTCGGAGAGGTGGCGGTGGTCTCGGGTCGGCCGGTCGGCTTCCTCTCGGACCGGTTCGTCGACTGTCCGTCCGTCACGCTCGTCGGCCTCTACGGCCTGGAGCTGTGCCGGGCCGGTCAGCTCGAGGAGCACCCGGACACCGCTCGGTGGCGAGTGGCGGTGCAGGAGTCGGTCCGGGACCTGTCGGACCGCCTGCCCGACGGTGCGGCGGTCGAGGACAAGGGCGCGTCCCTCACCGTCCACTACCGGGCCGCGCCGACGCAGGCCGACCGGGTCACGGCCGCCGCCCGCGAGGTGGCGACCGGAACCGGACTGGAACTCCGCCACGCCAAGATGAGCATCGAGCTCCACCCCCCGGTCCGGGTCGACAAGGGCACCGTCCTCGCCGACCTCTCGGAGCGGCACGGTGGACCGGTGTGCTTCATCGGTGACGACCTGGGTGACCTGCGGGCCTTCGACGCGCTCGACGAACTGGAGGCGCTCGGGCGACCGACGCTCCGGGTGGCGGTCTCGGGTGCCGAGACGCCGCCGGCGCTGCTGGAGCGGGCCGACGAGGTGGTCGACGGCCCGAACGGTGCGGTCGGTCTGTTGTCCCGGTTCGAGGACTGAGCGGAACCGAGCGGATCCGCCGGGACCTCAGCCGGCGGCGGCCAACTGGTCGGCCAGCCAGTCGGCCGGGGTGCGGGCCTCGGCGTCGCGTCGCAGCATCGCCGCACGGGCCGCCCGGTCCCCCGGTGGTCGGTCCAGCGCCGCGCCGATCGCGGCGCTGGTGGCGACCAGGTCGAAGGGGTGCACCTCGTCGGCGGGACCGACGAGTTCCTCCCACACACCGGCCTCGGTCGACAGGACCAGCTGGCCGTCGTGTTCGTTGACCGCCGGACCCTCCTTGGCGACCAGGTTCAGGCCGTCCCTGACCGGGTTGACGACCAGCACGTCGTAGCGACGGAACGTGGCGACCGACGCGGCGAAGTCGTCGACGTCGAACAGGTGGATCGGTGTCCACTCCGGTGTGCCCCAGCGTTGGTTGACCCGCTCCACCGTCGCGACGACCTCGTCGTGGTAGGCGCGGTAGGCGGGGACCCCCAGGCGGGACGGGTAGCAGTGGGCGATGAACACGACGCGGTCGCGCAGGTCGGGCCGGTGCTCCAACAGGTGGTCGTAGGCGAGGAACCCCCGGACGACGTTCTTCGACAGCTCCATGCGGTCGACTCGTGCCACGACCAGACGATCACCGACCAGGGCGTCCAACTCGGCGAGCGCGGCGTCGCACTCCGGGGAGTGGGCGACCCGGCGCAGATCGTCCAGGTCACTGCTCAATGACGATGCGAAGACCCGCTGGTCGCCGGGGACGCCGCGGTCCTCCTGGCAGCGCCGGTAGTTGAGCGCCCAGCGTGGCGTGTGGAACCCGCAGGCCGTGTGGGCGGCCAGTCCGCCGAGGAGCTCGGCCCGGGCGCCGGGTTCGAGGAGCCGGATCCCGTCGGGCCCGGCGAAGGGCGTGTGGTGGAAGTGGACGGTCCGCAGGTCGGGTCGCTCCACGGCGACCAACGGCGCGAGCAGGGTGAGGTGGTAGTCCTGCACCAGCACGACCGCTCCCTCGGGGCTGTGCTCGCAGACGGCGTGCGCGAACGCGGTGTTGACCGCCCGGTAGGACGCCCACGCCCGGTGCCAGTCATCGTCGTAGACGGGACTGTGCGTGGAGTCGAACAACCCGTGGTGGACGAACCACAGGTAGCTGTTGGCGACCACGTCGTAGTAACGGTCCAGCTGGTCGGGGGCGATCGGCAGCAGCCGGACCGGTTCGGAGCGGGTTCCCGACTCCTGTTCGGCGGCAGCCTGCCGGTCGGCCTCGGAGAGCGCGGCGGCGATCCAGGTCGCTCCACCGGAGTCGAGCAGCGGCCGCAGCCCACTGATCAGGCCGCCGCCACCCCGGACGGCCACGAGTCGGTCTCCCTCGTGTCGGTACGACACCGGTCCGCGGTTGGAGGCGATGACGACGGGGGTGTCGCCGGGCGGGAGGTCCATCCGTGACGAGCCTAGGCCCGGAGTCGCCGGGCCCCGACGTGGCGGGGGTCGCGGCCCACGGTCTCCGCCCGGGCCGCTCGGGCTCCGGGGCGGCCCTACGCTGATGCGGTGCGCGTCGTCGTCGCTCCCGACAAGTTCCGCGGGACGCTCGACGCCCGGGCGGCGGCCGCCGCGCTCGCGGCGCCGTTCCGCGCCGCCGGTCACGACGTCGTCGAGGTCCCCATGGCGGACGGCGGCGAGGGCACGCTCGACGTGCTGGGCGGCGCCAACCGTTCGACGGTCGTGTCCGACCCGCTCGGCGATCCCGTCACCGCCGGGTGGCGGTGCTCGTCCCGGCGGGCCGTGATCGAGATGGCCCGGGCGTCGGGCCTGGCCCTGGTCGAGGACCGCCTGGACCCCGTCGCCGCGTCGACCCACGGCACCGGTGAGCTCATCGCCGCGGCCCTCGAGTCGGGATCCCGTGAGGTGCTGGTGTGCCTGGGTGGCTCGGCGACGACCGACGGAGGCCTGGGCGCGCTGCGGGCGCTGCACCCGGTGGCACGCCTGCGCGGGATCCGCCTGCGCGTCGCGTGCGACGTGACCACCGGGTTCGTGGACGCGGCCCGGGTGTTCGCGCCGCAGAAGGGGGCGACGCCGGCGCAGGTCGAGCTCCTGACACGGCGCCTGGAGGCGCTCGTCGAGGTGTACCGGGACGACTACGGGGTGGACGTCACCGAACTCGAGGGCGCCGGCGCCGCCGGAGGCCTGGCCGGTGGACTGGCGTGTGTGGGGGCCGAGCTCATCCCGGGTGTCGAGTTGGTGGCCGACGCCCTCGCCCTGGCCGATGCGATGGAGGATGCCGACCTGGTCGTGACCGGCGAGGGCCACCTGGACGAGGAGTCGTTCCGGGGGAAGGTGGTCGGTGGCGTGGCCGAACTGGCCGCGGAGTCCGGTGTGCGGTGTGTGGCCGTCGTCGGCGATGCCGACGAGGTCGACGCTCCGATCCCGGTCGTGTCGCTCGCCGCGCGGTTCGGGGTCGACCGGGCGGTCGCCGACGCCGCGGGTTGCCTGGAGGAGGTCGGGTCCGGACTGGTCGCGGATCCGGGGTTCGTCATGGACGACGTGGAGGTCGACTGAGGTGGATCCGGAAGAGCCGTCGAGCGTCATCGGTGTGGTGCCCATGCCCCGGCTCATGGCGGTGCTCAACGCCTCACCGGAGTCGTTCTCGGGTGGTGTCGTCGACCACGACACGGTGCTGGAGGTCGCGCGGGATCACGTCCGCGGCGGTGCCTCGATCCTGGACGTCGGTGGACAGTCGCTGCGGACCGATCAGGCCGAGCTGCCCGTAGAGGTCGAACTCGAGCGGTCGGTCCCGTTGCTCCGTGCGTGCCGGGAGGCGTTCGGCTCCGACGGCCCCGACCTGTCGGTCGACACCTACCGGGCGCCCGTGGCCGCGGCGGCCGTCGAGGCCGGGGCGACGATCGTCAACGATCCGTCCGGACTCCGCGACCCCGATGTCGTGTCGGTGGTGCGAGACACCGGTGTGCAGGTGGTGGTGACCTACAACCGGGCCCGGCCGAAGGTGCGGCTCAGCGCCGAGGAGCTGGTCGAGGACCCGGTGGCCGACGGGGTGGCCTCGTTGCGGGAGCGGATCGGGCGGCTCGTCGACGCCGGCGTGTCCGAGTCGCAGATCCTGGTCGACCCCGGACCGGACCTGGGCAAGTCGCCCGCGCAGACGGTCGCGGTGCTCCGTTCGCTGGAGGCCTTCCGGACGTTCGGTCGACCGCTGCTGCTCGCCCTGTCGCGCAAGGACGTGATCGGAGCGACCCTGCAGCGTCCCCCGGAGGAGCGGGCGGCGGGTCTGGACGGTGTGCTGGCGTCGCTCGACCTGCGGACCGACGACGTCGTCCGGGTCCACGAGCCGGCCACCGTCCGGGACTTCTACGTCATGCGGGCCGTCGTCGCCGGGGACGTCGAGGTGCCAGCGGACCTGACGCTCCCGGTGCACCTGCGGCATCGCCGGACCTGAGTCCGGGCCGGCGCCGGGCTCAGCCGGTGTGCGGCGGCCGGAGCGTCGACGGGCCCGTGTCCACTCCGGCCCGCCGCAGGATCGCGCCCGCCACCACCCGGGCCATCGCCTCGAGGTCGGCGTCGGACTGTTCGCCGTGCAGCAGTCGCCCACAGTCGGGGTGCGCCACGGCGGAGCGCCCATGGAGCGCGACCACGTCCAGGAGCATCCCCACCTCGAGTCCGTAGTCGGGTTCGAACGCGAGTCGCATCAGCACCTCCCGGGGCGCGGCGACCTGACCGGAGAGCGGTTCGGTGACGTCGGCGAGTTCCGGGTGGAGGAGCGCGAGCATCGGTCGAGCGGTGAACTGGGACACCCGCCCGAACCGCCGGTGGCCACCGGCGTCGAGTCGGGTGATGTCGGCCTTCGACAGCGCCACACCGGGGTCGTCGAGCGGAGCGAGCAGGCGGGGGAGCAGGTCGTCGACGACGGTCAGGTCACCGTCGAGGAACGCGACCCTCGAGCCGCTGGTGAGCGGCAGCGTCCGCCACAGCGCGTCCCCCTTGCCGAGCACCGGTCCGAGCTCCGGGTGCAACTCCGCGGGGCGCACGACGTGGGCCCCGGCCTCGGCGGCGGCCTGTGCCGTGCCGTCGGTGGAGTCGCTGTCGGCGACGAGCACCTGCCCGGCGCCGGCGTCGAGCGCGTGCGCCACCACCCCGGCGATCGTCTCCACCTCATTCCGGGTCGGGATCACGACGCTGAGGCCCTGCGGGTCGTTCATGCCAACAGCCTGCCCGGAATCGGTCCCGTCGGGACAGCGTTGTAGTGTCACGCCGCCGGTCCGCAGCGACCGGCGGGTGCCCGGCGGTGGTTCGCCGCCGGGAGTGCGCACCGGGCACGAAACCGGAACGGAACGGAGTCCCCATGGTCACGATCAGGATCCCCACGACGCTCAGGACCCTCACCGCCGGTGAGTCGGAGGTCCAGGTGGAGGGTGCGACGGTCGCCGAGGCCCTCGACGCGCTGGAGGCCGCCCATCCCGGGTTCGCCGAGCGGCTCTTCGACGAGGACGGGAACCTGCGTCGGTTCGTGAACGTCTTCGTGGCCGACGACGACGTCCGCTACCTGGACGGCACCGGGACGGTGGTCCCGGAGGGCGGCGAGATCTCGATCATCCCGGCGGTCGCGGGCGGTTAGCACTCTCGGCCATGGAGTGCTAAGTTGCTGGCACTCGCCGCGGCTGAGTGCCAGCCGGGTGGGACGTGAGCAGAACCCACGGAGGACCCCATGGCCAAGACGATCCAGTTCGACGAGGACGCCCGCCGCAGGCTCGAGTCCGGCATGAACCAGCTGGCCGACGCCGTACGCGTCACCCTCGGCCCCAAGGGCCGCAACGTGGTGCTCGCCAAGAAGTGGGGCGCACCCACGATCACCAACGACGGCGTGTCGATCGCCAAGGAGATCGAACTCGACGACCCCTACGAGAACATCGGTGCGGCCCTGGTGAAGGAGGTCGCGAAGAAGACCGACGACGTCGCCGGTGACGGCACCACGACCGCCACGGTGCTTGCGCAGGCGATGGTCAGCCACGGCATGCGCAACGTCGCGGCCGGCGCCA